>JAAXHI010000216.1 GCA_012270875.1 Candidatus Poribacteria bacterium
ACTAATTACAGGATTTACTATAAAGTGAGGCAACAATCCGCTCTGGAAGTGAATATCCCGTTTGCTTCAGCAATCATGCAGGCTGTTTCGGATCACAATTTGGCAATCGGACTGGCAAGACAGGGCGGGATCTCCTTTGTTTATGGCTCCCAAAGTATTGAAGCACAGGCAGCAATGGTCCAGGCGGTTAAAAGCCACAAAGCGGGTTTTGTCGTCAGCGACTCAAATTTGATGTGTGATAGCACGATAGCAGATGTCGTGAAACTCACCGAAGAAACAGGACACTCGACGATTCCCATAACCGAAGATGGTTCGTCTTCAGGTGAACTGTTTGGACTCATAACAGATAAAGATTACAGATTGAGTCGCGTGGATTTAAACGCTAAAGTCAGCGAATTTATGACCCCGTTTCCCGAACTAATTGTGGGTCAAAAGGGAATTACGATTGAAGCTGCCAACGACCTCATTTGGAAACATAAGATAAACTGCCTACCGGTTGTTGATGAAAATCGTAAGTTGGTACATTTGGTCTTCAGGAAAGATTACGATGACCATAAGAAAAATCCGCTTGAATCCGTAGATCCTCAGAAAAGACTTGTCGTCGGTGCCGGAATTAATACAAGAGATTACAAAGAAAGAGTTCCAGCCTTAGTCGCAGCAGGTGTTGATATTCTTTGTGTCGATTCCTCTGAAGGGTATACAGAATGGCAATCAGACACCATTCGATTTATTAAAGATAAGTACAACGGAACGGTGAAAGTGGGCGGTGGGAACGTCGTTCATGGGGATGCATTCATGTATTTAGTAGAAGCCGGTGCTGATTTTGTGAAAGTCGGTATCGGTGGCGGTGCTATTTGTATAACACGGGAACAGAAAGGCATCGGTTGTGGGCAAGCCACTGCTGTTATTGAAGTCGCTCGGCAGCGGGATCAGTATTTGCAGGAGACCGGTGTTTACGTGCCGATTTGCTCAGATGGCGGTATTTTCCAAGACTATCACATCGGTTTGGCACTTGCCATGGGTGCTGATTTCGTGATGATGGGCAGATATTTCGCAAGATTCGATGAAAGTCCAAGTAAGTTAAGAAAACTGGGGATGAATACGGTGAAAGAATATTGGGGGGAAGGCACAAAACGGGCCGCCAATTGGCAACGCTACCACGACGGCAGCGGCTCAGAATTATTGTTCGAGGAAGGTGCTGATGCCTACGTACCTTATGCAGGAAAGATGAACGATAATTTGAGAACAACCCTCGCGAAAATCCGATCGCTCATGTGTAATTGTGGGGCGATATCCTTACCGGAATTTCGTCAAAAAGCGAGATTCGTGTTAGTCTCTTCAGCAAGTATTCGTGAAGGCGGTGTCCACGATATTATTCCAAGAACGACACAAGACGGGTAAAAAATGAAAACATTACCAAACAAAATCGCGCTCAATCTTGATAGCAACACGGAAGTATCGGTCAAAGCCTTCATCGCGCCGATTGAACACACGCTCTCCAATTTCCACGTCGAGTGGGATACCTTGGCGAATCTACGCGTCGCTGAACCGGAAAAGCGTCATCCTATATCCGTTTTTCAGTCTTTTCTTCCAAAGGAATCAGTTTCAGTGGGTGAATGCTGGCAGATCAAGGAATCTGGCATGCTGGCGTTGCTCAGGCAATTACATACTGCCCTAAATCTGAATATGGACGATGATTCGGGAGATGCGAGCGGACTATGGGCATGCCTACGCGCTCACAACGATAGATTTGCCGACATCGCGTTTCGGGTTCATGCAGAGTTTAAATTAGAAGATGGCTGGCTTGCGCCTTCGCAGTTTGCCGGAAATCTTATAATTGATCAACTTGAGGGAAGGATTGCTTTCTTTGAAATGTCCGTCCCCGCAGGCACGGTGAATCTGGATATCGGTTGGAAAGAAGACAAAGAGGCATCTTATTCTATTACGGATGCAGGTTTTTGCTCGCAAATGGAACTCCGTTCTGGAACGCAAGATGTTGTGCAGGACATAGAATTCATAGCAGCCATAACCCAAGAAGAAGCAAAACGCGCGTTAGCAGAACGGTTCTACAAGTCAGAACAAATTAACTGGGTGCCGCCAGATCAAGCGTTGGCGTTGGCAGCGGCAGAAGTGAAGCTTATTCATGCCATCTCAATAGATGGACCGCTCTTGGACGAATCCTGCTGAGGGAGTGGCAAAGGCTTGAGGGCAGGTGTCCTCTCTGATGACCGAGTTATCGAATTCTTGAATGAAAACTTCATTAACGTTTGGGTTTCCAATGTCGAATTAGAGCGGACACCCAGAAAACAGGCTTACATGGCACGAAGGCGTAAGGATCTATCCAAAACATTTGACAGAACACACCCGTTAGCAAAAGCCATCATGGAAGGGTGGAAAGAACATTCACCTGTGGATTGTTTAGTTATTGCGCCAGAATACGATGTGATGGGGAAACTCCCACTTAACGACTTCTTTGATGACTGTTTGCGAGCTGGTATTCCAGAAGAAGATGCTTACCTTAAGTTTCTTAAGGATTCTTTAGATGGGAAACTTCCCGGATTCAACGATGATGCCTCAGAGACGCGTTCAAGTGGTTTGAATGTTGTGCTGAATCGCGAGCAGACTGAGCAAGAGGTATTGGATATCCTTCGTACACCGAGGTACGGCTATCAAGATTATACTGTCGTTGAAATTGATGCGACTGCCTTTGAAGCGGGAGGCACACTCACTATTAATATCCGGGTTGGCACTGCGAAGCCGGGTGGGTCTTTTGATCTCTTTGATAGCAGCACCGAACTACCGACAAAGGGAATTCCTAATGAAGCACTCACTTCTGTATGGGACATTCCGTCCGGACAGATAGGCAAAATCCGACATCGTTTTGAACGTGGTAAAGTCTTTAAGTTGGGTGCTACAGGAACTTGGTTTAATGAGAAAGGGAGTATCAACGCTTTTCAAGCAAGAATTTCTGTAGAATCAGCAGAAAAGCCCGAATCAATGTAGTATTTGCCATGCTCCATTGATACTACATAACTGGCAAAAGTGCATCCAGTGCTGTGTATAAGCGAATCATTGCATCCTTCTAATAGTGATGGTATCTTATACGAAAAAGGAAATTCATAACGAAAAATGAAAACTTTCAACAACAAAATTGCACTTAATCTTGACCGTGATGCACAAGTGTCTGTCACAGGCTTCATTGCACCGATTGAATATACGCAATACGACTTTCATGTAAAATGGGATGCCTTGGCAAATCTGCGCGTTGCTGAATCAGAGAAACGGCATCCCGCCTCAGTCTTCTGCGATTTCCTCCCCAAAGAAGCCGTTTCTATTGGTATCCCGTGGGCGATAAAACACATTGGTGTTCTGAGATTGCTGGAGCAACTTCACTCGAGTCCATCCCTTGATATGCGTGTGGATGCACGCAGTAGTATGAAGGAATCTCAGGGGTTGTGGGCATGCCTGCGCGCTTACAGCGATGAATACGCTGATATTGTGTTCCGTATCCATACTGAATTCGCTTTAAAGGACGGTTGGTTCACGCCTTCCCAGTTCACTGGACACCTCATCATTGACCGAATCAGAAAAAGTGTTGTCTTTTTTCAGATGTACGTTCCTAAAACCACTCTGAATTTTGATGTTAACTGGAAAGGTCCAGTGGGGTCTAACGTCGAGACATGGATTACGGACATCGGCTTTTGTCCACAAATGGAACTTCGGGCAGGAATAGAAGATGTTCTGCCAGATATCGAATTCGCAGAATCCATTACACAAAAAGAGGTGGAGCACAAATTGATTCTCTGCTTCTATAAATCACAGCACATTAACTGGGTATCGCTTGAAGAAGCGTTAGAGATGGCACCCGCACAACAGAAACCGATTCATGCGCTCTCAATAGACGGACCGCTCGCGGATGAATCCTGCTGAGGAAGTGGCAAAAGCCTGAGGGCAGGTGTCCTCTCCGGAGACGAAATTATTGAATTTTTGAACGAAAATTTCATTAATATTTGGGTCGCTAATTCAGAATTGGGGCGTATTCAGAGTTTGAGGGAACCAATTGCGAAAAGACGCGAACGCGAAGGTAAGACGTTTGACACAAGCCACCCGTTGGTACAAGCGATGATTAAAGGTTGGAAAACCGGATCCAAAAAAGGTTCACCAGTAGATTGTTTGGTTATAGCACCCGATTTTGCGCTGATGGGTAGGCAAATGGTCAATGAACTTCGGGAAGATTGTGAGCGTAGAGGTCTTTCAAGGCGCGAGTATTATCTCACATTTCTCAAGGAAGCCTTGGAAGGAAAAGAGCCTGGATTGGGGAACATTGTTCTTACCCGTGAGCATCCTTGGCAGTCGGTGTTGGACCTTTTCCACACACCAACGGTAGAAAATTATCAGGATTGGACCGTTGTCACAATTGATACCACCGCATTTGAAAAAGGTGGCACGCTAACCATTGACATTGAGATTGGCAGGGAAGAAGGGGAAGCGGCGTTCTATCTGTTTGATGGCGATAGGGTACTCTCTACAACAGAAGGTGTTCCAAAGGATGTGCTTACTTGGGTATGGGGTGAACCCGGCGACACGCGTCAAATTACACATCGTTTTGACCGGGGTCAACTTTTTAAGTTAGGTGTTACGGGACCTTGGGTGAAAGAGGAAGCGTGTATTAACGCTTTTTGCACAAAAATTTCTGTGGAGGAAAATCAAAAGGAACCTTTAGAGGAAAAACGTCCTGAACCGAACGAGGACATCCCAAACGTTCCACTAAGTGAGTTGAATGTTTCACTCGACAGTGCCCAACTCTCACAAGAGATCTTAGACGTTTTTCGGGCACCTGGAGAAGGTTATCAGGATTACACTGTCGTCAATATTGATGCTATGGCATTTGCAGACGGTGGAACGTTAATTATTGATGTTCATGTCGGAAGTGCTGACACTTCCGGTTCGTTTGATCTCTTTGATGGCAACACCGAACTGCCGACAGAAGGTTACCCGGCTGACGCTCTCACCTCTATGTGGGGAATTAGATCTAATCAAACTGGACAAATCAGACATCTTTTCGCGCGAGGCAAAGTCTTCAAGTTTGGTGCTACCGGCGACTGGTACGGTGAGAAAGGACAGACAAATGCCTTTCACGCAAAAATTTCTGTAGAGGAGCATTAAAATGAAATCAACATCAGACCCGATCACACTTAACCTTGATAAAAACGCAGAAGTCAACGTCAATGCTTTCATCGCACCGATTGAATGGACGATAAACGGTTTCCATGTAGAGTGGGACACATTGGCGAATCTACGTGTCGCTGAACCGGAAAAGCAGTATCCCGCATCCGTTTTCCAAGCCTTCCTACCGAGCGAAGCCGTTTCGGTTGGCGACCATTGGCAGATTGAAGGGGACAGTGTACTGACGTTACTCCGACAACTACATCCTAATCCGAATTTAGATATAGGCATCAATGCCGGTGATTCACGCGGGTTATGGGCATGCCTGCGCGCGTACAACGATCAATTCGCCGACATTGTGTTTCGGATTCATGCGGAGTTCAACTTTGAAGATGGCAGGTTTACACCTTCGCAGTTTACGGGACATTTTGTAACTGACCGAACTGGAGAGAAGGTCGCTTTTTTCGAGATGTACGTCCCTGAGGGTCCAATAAACTTTGATGTTGGCTGGAGGCAAGAAAAATATTCTATTATCGATTCCGGTCTTTGCTCGCAGATGGAACTCCGTGTCGGGACACAGAACCCAATTCAAGATGCCAAATTTACAGAGGGTTCTATTACCCAAGAAGAAGCCGAACGCATCCTGAGACGGCGTTTCTATAAATGGGAACGAATTAATTGGGTGCCGCCGGAACAGGTGTTGGATATGGCACAGACACAACAGAAGCCGATTCATGTTATCTCAATAGATGGGCCGCTCGCTGATGAGGCGTGCTGAGGGAGCGGCAAAAGTCTGAGGACAGGTGTCCTCTCTTATGATGAAACTATTGAATTCCTGAATGAGAACTTCATTAATGTCTGGGTGTCAAATATCGTATTAGAGCGGACATCTGTAATGCGTGACTATGCGAGGCAGAGATTTGAAGACGGATCCAGGGCACTGTTTAATAGAACCCATCCATTGGCAGAAGCCATCATGAAGGGGTGGAAAGAACATTCACCGGTAGACTGTTTGATTATCTCGCCGGATTTTGAATTGATGGGCAGACAACTCGTCAACGAACTCCTTGACTCTAATATTCGTAGAGAACTCCCACTGCATGAATATTATCTTGCATTCCTCAAGGGGGCTTTGGACGGGAAACAGCCCGGGCTGGGGAATCTTATTCTTACCAGAGAATCTCCTTCGCAGGAGGTGTTGGACGTTTTTCGGACCCCAACGGTCGGTTATCAAGATTATACCGTTGTTTTGATTGATACCACAGATTTTGAAAACGGTGGAACACTCATTATTGACATTGAAGTTGGCAGAGATGAAGGTGAAGGTGGGTTCTATCTGTTTGATGGCGATAGCGAACTTTCCACAGATGAAAAAACGCCTAAAGACATGGTTGCTCGGACGTGGGCTGAATCCGGTGCTACAAGGCAGATTACGCACCGTTTCGATCGCGGTCAACTTTTTAAGTTGGGTGCTACCGGATATTGGGAGAGAGAGGAACCGTATGTCAACGCTTTTCGCGCAACAGCTTCCGTACAGGAGAGTTCAAATGAAGGCACACCTTCAACCGGCTTGCATGTTGTACTCGACAGTGCACAATCGTCGCCAGAAGTATTGGATATTTTTCGGGCACCGGGAGACGGTTATCAAGATTACACTGTCGTCAATATTGATACCACGGCGTTTGAAGATGGTGGTACGCTTACTATCTATGTCCAAGTCGGAAGTGCAGACGCGGCTGGTTCGTTTGACTTGTTTGATAGCGAAACCGAACTCCCGACAGAAGGAATCCCTGAAGCACTCGCCTCGGCATGGGGCATTAAACCCAATACATCCACAACGATCCGTTATCGTTTTGAGCGAGGCGAAGTTTTTAAATTGGGTGCCACCGGTGATTGGTTCAGCAAAAAAGGGGACATGAACGCTTTCTACCTAAAAATTTCTGTAGAGGAAAATTAAAATGAAAACGAACCCAAACAAAATCACACTTAATCTTAGCGATGACGTGAAAGTATCTGTCAAAGGTTTCATCGCGCCGGTTGAATACACGCAATACAATTTCCACGTGGAATGGGACGAGTTGGCGAACTTTCGGGTTGCTGAACCAGAGAAGCAGTATCCAACATCTGTTTTTCAAGCGTTTCTTCCATCGGAAGCGGTTTCAGTGGGTGAATGTTGGGAGATTCAAGAAGAGGGCGTACTAACGTTACTGAAACAACTTCATCCCAATCCACGCCTGAAACTGACCATTGATTCTGGAGATTCTCGCGGGTTGTGGGCATGTCTGCGCGCGGACAATGACGAACTCGCTGAAATTGTGTTCCGTGTTCATGCAGAATTCATCATGGCGCGCGGTAAGTTTACGCCGTCACAATTTACCGGACATCTGGTTATTGATCGACTCCAAGAGAGGGTTGTGTCCTTCAAGATGTACGTGCCGCCAACGACACTGAACTTCGACGCGGGTTGGACGCGAGATGAAGGGACCGCCGCTGAGATCGGTTTTTGTCCGAAAATGGAGCTCTGTGCTGGTACGCAACCACATGATGTCGAATTCACCGCGTCAATCACGGAAGAAGAAGCCGAACGTGCACTGTCCTCGCGTTTTTATAAGTTTCAGAAAATCAACTGGGTATCGCTGGAGGAAGCGTTGGAGATGGCACCCGCACAAGGGAAACCAATCCATGTCATCTCAGTGGATGGACCACTCTTTGACGAGGGGTGCTGAGGGAGCGGTAAAATCCTGAGGGCAGTTGAGCTCTCTGAAGATCGAATCATAGAATTTTTGAACGAAAACTTCATCAACACGTGGGTACCCAACGCGGAGTTAGGACGAACGCCGAGTTTGCGAGAACCGATTGCAAGGCGACGCGAACGCGAAGGTAAGACGTTTGACACAAGCCATCCCTTAGCACAAGCAATTATCAAAACTTGGAAAAAGGGTTCACCAGTGGATTGTTTGGTTATCTCACCGGAGTTTGAAGCGATGGGTGGCATAGACTACAATATATTTCTCGACAACATGACAGAACCCGACCACGCCGCTTACATGTTCCTTGACAAACTGACGGAGTCTGATGACCATGCCGAGCCTTACCTACTATTTCTCAGGGAGTCCTTGGAAGGAAAACGTCCCGGGTTGGGTGACCTCATCCTTACGCCGGAGCAACCCTCAAAGGAGATCGTAGATACTTTTTATACCCCGATGCTCGCACATCAGGATTACACTGTTGTCTACATTGATGCCACGGCGTTTGAAAACGGTGGCACCCTCACTGCCAACATCCAAGTCGGGAGAGACAATGGAATAGGGATTTTCCATCTCCTTGACGGAGACAAAAAACTCCCAACGGAAAAAGTGCCTGATGGCATTGATCCTAAAGAATGGAACAGCCAAGAAAGCGATGAATATAAGAAGGCACTTGGCGCACTTACCAGAGTCTGGGGGATATTCCCCGGTGAATCTGGACAAATTACGTATCAGTTCGATTGTGGTCAACGCTTTAAATTATGTGTCACTGGAGACCAATGGAGTGAAATAGGCGATATAAACGCTTTTCACGCAAAAATTTCTGTAGAAGCGGAAACTGACTGAAGAATAAGTTCTATAGGCAAATCGCTCCGCTGGGGTGGAGGACTCGGAACCGCAGGCTAACAGCCTACGGTACATGGATTACTCTCCCTGCGAGGCAATCCGATAACCGTACAAACTGGTATCCGTCCCGTTTAAGTGCCGCGATGATTCGGTCTGTCGCTTCGATTGTCCCTGAACGGTTTGCATCCTTATTTTCCGCTTTTCCATCGTGTAGGACGATGATCGAACCGGATTTTGTCTTTTTCAAGACCGATTCAGTGATCTTGTCGGGGTTCTGGGTCACCCAATCCCAACCCCATACATTGCAACTGATATGTATCCTATCCTGTTTCGCAAGCACATACGCGACGGGCAGAAACCTTGTTAAGAGTGGTGCTCGAAATACAGTCTCCTCTGTAATCCCGTGTTGCCGAAGCAGCGCATCCGTGCGTTCAATTTGCCGCTGGACATAGCGCGGAGGCAAGAAACCGAGTAACGGATGGCTGTAAGAGTGATTGCCGATCTGGTGCCCTTCAGCGATAACCCGATTTGCGGTTTCGGGGTGCCTTTCAATCCGATTTCCAATTAGAAAGAAGGTGGCTTTAACGTTGTGCTTGGCGAGCACATCAAGCAACCGATCCGTATAAGGCGGATTCGGTCCATCGTCGTAGGTGAGCGCGACGACTTTTTGATCTGTGTTTAGACGGACGAGATTCTTTCCGAAAGGCGGTCGAAAGAAAAACCATAGCAGCCCCGCCGTTACAAATCCTATCACAGTGGTGGTTATTAAACTCATCAAAACGTTTCCTATTTAAAAATCCTGAGCAAACAATTTATCTAAAACCGGCGTTTTCTATATTATACGAGAGGCATCACCGTCTGACAACACTTTTCAAAATCAACGGGGTATTTAGGGCTGTTTACACACCCGTTTTTCTTGACGGTTTCCATCAAACGTGTTATTATTTTAAATAAAAACGCAGTGCGATTACAGGATTCCCGCCTGCTATAACAACATTTAAAAGTTAAAAGGAAGAATAAAACAATGCAAAGCCACGAAGTAGATTACGAAATTTTTGGAAACGATATGCAGGTCGTAGAAGTTGAACTCGATAGAGGTGAGACAATTATCGCTGAAGCAGGTGCTATGAACTGGATGGAGGATGACATTGTCTATGAGGCAAAGATGGGCGACGGCTCCAATCAGGACGCAGGTTTGATGGGCAAACTCCTGAGTGCCGGTAAACGCGCACTCAGCGGGGAATCGTTGTTTTTGACGCACTTCACCAACACAAGCAATAGTAAGAGACGGGTGGCTTTCGCCGCACCCTATCCCGGGCATATTCTCCCGATTGATCTCTCAGAGATGGGAGGCGAGCTGCTCTGTCAGAAGGATGCGTTTCTCTGCGCTGCCTTGGGTACCGAATTGAGTATTGCCTTCACACGAAAATTGGGTGCGGGATTCTTCGGGGGTGAAGGTTTTATCCTCCAACACCTCCGTGGCGATGGCATGGCTTTTGTGCATGCTGGCGGGTCAGTGATCAAGAAGGAACTCAACAACGAGGTGCTCCGTGTTGACACGGGTTGTCTTGTCGCCTTCTCGTCAAGCGTCAACTACGAGATTGAAATGACCAAAGGTTTGAAGTCCATGCTCTTCAGCGGCGAGGGACTTTTCCTTGCAACCTTGCAAGGAACCGGCACCGTTTACCTTCAGAGTCTACCGTTCTCGCGGCTCGCGGACCGTATCATCGAGCAAGTGCCAACTTCCAGTAACTAACATTATAGTAAATTCCATAATTAACTGAGGGTGTTTCATAAATCGTTATTTTTATCGAAAGATGGTTTTGATGTAGGTAACATTTCGCGTCGGTAACCCGCATCGGACATTCATTAACATTGAAAGTTGGAGCAACACGATGCCAATGCCCAAAAAGGTGGAAA
>JAAXHI010000003.1 GCA_012270875.1 Candidatus Poribacteria bacterium
TTCAGACTGTTTGAGAGTGCCCAATTCATAGGTCTTACTATAGTTTTCCGATAAACATAAACGCCAAATCGTCCGATCTCCTTGTAGGAGCGAGTTGTGTTCGCGAACTTCCGGTCAATATCTATTGTAGGAGCGAGTTTTGCTCGCGATTTTCCGATCAACATCTGTAAAATGCTTAAAAATAATCCAAGTTGCTATCCAATAGGTCTTGGACGTTTAAACATAGATTTTTCAAGGAAAATGCTCTCTTTATACCCCGTAGGGGTATTATGTCTATAGAAAATTGGACATTCAAGGCACTGCACCCCGTAGGGGTGCTATGTAAATAAAAAAAGTGGCAACTTGGGTTACATTAGTGAACACTCCATAGTGTACCTAACGTGAGTTTGATAAATACTTAGGATGGACGCATTTCCACTCAAAGTCCCCCTGATAAGGGGGATTTAGGAGGTTAAATAACTAAAATCGCACCTTATTTGCATCTGTCCTGACTTCTAATACTTTTTTTAAGTTCACGTTACCTACAGCGAAGATACAGGTTGGAGGAAATCATGCAAACAAACGTATTCACTTTACCGGTCAGCCTTGAACAAGTGGCGGCCTTGATTAAGCGGATGCATCCAGAAGACCGACAGCGATTGCTGGCAATGGTGCCGGAGTTGGCTGCTGAAGCGATCAAACAAAAAAAGTTACTTGACGAGGCGAATCGAACTGTTGGGGAACTCAAAGCAGAACTTCTCGCTGAACTCGGAGGAGAGCCTTTATCTTCCGATGAACCCTTCTTAAATGGACTCACGCTTGGGCAATATTTTGAGTTACCTGAAGTGGAGCGTGCAAAACTTTGGGACGAATGGGGTGAAGTTGCCCTTGAAGACATGGAAGAAGTAGAGGTTCACCCAAATGCGCTGTCTGCTTGATAAAGTTACAGCACACCACATCATGGAAGGGATGCTAAAACTTATCGAAGGACGCACAGTGACATCGGTTGAGTTATTAGCTCTTTACTTTTATCAACGTGCCCGTTCTAATGAGATTACGCGAAGGTAATATAATGAAAATCATAAATTGGAAAAGAAAAAAGGAATCTTCTACTTGACGCTCGTCGTATCCATTGTATTCGGGGGTTTGATGGCGACGAAAACCGCTTTCTATCAACATTTCTTTGAGCCGATGTATCACAAGACACAAGATATTGCATCGGTGCGGTACGAAATTCCGATAGCAACACAGCTCGGATGGTTAGTAGAATTTCTGATTATGTTCGCTGTGCCATTCGGTCTGGTTTGGCTGCTGTCCTTCATTACAATGCGTATTTTTGTGCGGGGTTTCACCGCTTCCGATTGGGCCTTATCCCTAACAAGGACGATGCGAGCAAAGGATTTACGAAATTAAGAACGAACAACTGGTTTAGCGAAAAAATCGTTTGTGGCAAGGCGTTTGCTATGGCTGTTTCACTTTTAGGTGTATTTATAATTGCGATTTTTGTGTTGTGTGTTCTTGCCGTAGTGCTGGCTGCGCTGCGTCCGTCTCTTTTCAGTCCCTTCATCCGAGGGTTCACGAGTAAGGATACTGAAACTAATGAGGAGGCTCAAGGAGAAATAAAATTCATCAATTGGAACAAAGGGCTTTTCAGGTTAACCCTCGTTTTATCAACTCTATTTGGCATTTTTGCCGGAATAGTTAATGCTGGACCCCGTGACCATCATTCCATTGATAGATTTCTGATAAGTTTTCTCATTGTATTTGGGCTGATTTGGTTCGTCTACTTCGTTTTAAATTATGTCATAAGAAATTTGGCGGGAAGAGTAACGTTCGTATTATCAATTCTATTTGGTATTTTTGCTGGAATAGTTAATGGCGAGATCCATGATTCCAGCGACGCTTTTGCGATAGGGTTCCTTGTGCCTTTTGGACTGACTTGGTTAGTCTACTTCGCGGTCGGTTTTGTCATCAGAGGCTTTGGAAGTAAAAGGTAATGCGAAGTCTATCGTAAGAGATCAAATTGGACACAGACGACCTGAATAAATAGGAGGTAATAGGTATGGCTATAGATACTCACGAAGAAACCAATCTTCGACTTACGAGACGCACATTTCTGGGGAAAACAGTACGGAGTGTCGGATCCCTGGCACTCGCATCTTTACTGACACCATCAATTATCAATGCTGCACCGGAAATTGAGAAATGGCACGGAATTATTACCGAACCACATGTGCCACCCAAGGCAAAAACCATTATCCATCTCTGTATGGCAGGCGGTCCCTCGCATCTGGAGACTTTGGACTACAAACCGCAACTCGCAGAACTGCACGGGCAACCGATGCCGAAGTCTTTCACCGAAGGGCAGCCGATTGCGCAACTCCAAGGACAAGCGAATTCGCTTAAATGCCTCGGTCCCACGCATGAATTCAAAAAATGGGGCGAATCCGGGCAGGAGATGAGTACGGCGTTTCCACACATCGGAAGTCTCGCTGATGATATTTGTATCGTCCGCTCTCTGAAGACTGAACAGATTAATCACGATCCCGCACACACCTTCATGAACACCGGCACTGCAATCGCCGGTAGACCGAGCATGGGGTCGTGGCTACTCTACGGACTCGGAAGTGAAAACGAAAACCTACCGGGCTATGTTGTCCTTATCTCTTCGGGTGGTGGACAAGATCAACCCATCGCAACACGACAATGGCATAGCGGGTTTCTACCCGGTCAATTTCAAGGTGTCCAGTTCCACTCAACCGGCGATCCCGTTCACTACGTCACCAACCCTGACGGTGTGAACACTGAACAACAGCGCGATGTCGTGGATGCCGTGCAATCATTGAACGGTATGCTCGACGAAACCGTAGACGATCCCGCAATTTCAACGCGTATCAGCCAATACGAGATGGCATTCCGAATGCAGACAAGTGTCCCTGAGTTGACCGACATCTCTAAAGAGCCACAGCACGTTCTGGATGCCTACGGCGCGAAGCCGGGTGACGGTTCCTATGCCTCGAACTGTCTGCTTGCACGGCGGTTAGCCGAACGCGGTGTGCGGTTTATCCAACTCTACCATCGCGGTTGGGATCATCACGGCGGTATTGAGAACGCCATCAAGACAACTGCTGGCTATGTCGATAAGGCAACCGCCGCGCTCGTCAACGATCTGAAACAACGCGGCATGTTAGATGAAACCTTAGTCATCTGGGGCGGTGAGTTCGGTCGGACACCGATGGCACAAGGCACCGGACGCGACCATCATATCCAAGGGTTCTCCATGTGGATGGCGGGTGGCGGTATCAAAGGTGGCATCAGCTACGGGAACACCGATGAATTAGGATATAATGCGGTTGAAAATATCGTGCATGTCCACGACTTCCACGCAACGATGCTGCACCTCTTCGGGATTAACCACGAAAAACTCGTCTACCGCTTCCAAGGACGAGATTTCCGTCTCACAGATGTCCACGGACACATCGTCCGCGACATTTTGGCTTAAAAGTAGTAGGCACGCTCCGTCGTGCCGTCAACCAAGAAAAGAAACCATTCTACAGAAATAGTGAGGTTACAGAGTAGGTTCCATGAAAAAAACGGGTAGGATTTTAGTACACATCTCGTTCTTGTTGATGCTAACGGCATCTGCCTTCAGCCACGGACTCCCAATGGTGGAGCCTGAAACTGTTGGGCTTTCTACCGAAAGACTCACAAGAATTGATAAGGTCATGGAAAAGCACGTCGCTGAACAGAAAATCGCTGGCGGTGTGATACTGCTGGCTCGGCACGGAAAGACCGCGCACCTCGGTGCCTACGGTATGATGGATGTCGAAGCAGAAAAACCGATGAAGCCCGACACCATTTTCCGTATCGCGTCAATGACCAAGCAGATCACAAGTGTCGCGGTAATGATGCTTTATGAAGAAGGGCATTTTCGGTTACGTGAGCCGGTCTCAAACTTCATTCCAGCCTTCAAAGAGATGCGCGTGCTGCCCTCGGAAGATGCTGAAGATTCGGCAGCACCTGTACCCGCAACACGGCAGATTACCATTTGGAACCTACTCACGCACACGTCCGGTCTAACGTATCACTGGAGTGAGCAGCTCGGTCCGCTATACAACGATGCGGGTATCACCCACGGGCTGCTGCAGGATGAGAGCACCCTTGCGGAGAAGATGCAAGCGTTGGCGACAATCCCGTTGTTGCATCAACCCGGTGCCAGAGTTGAATACGGTCTATCAATAGATGTACTCGGTTATCTCGTCGAAGTCGCATCAGGGATGCCGCTTGATCAGTTTTTTTCTGAGCGTATCTTCAAACCGCTCGGTATGACAGATACACACTTCTTCATCCCAGAAGCGAAACGTGAACGGATCGCAACAGTCTATGAGCGAACCGGTGACGGACCCATAATGCGAAAATCCCAAGAACCGACAGTGAACGGCACACTGATCTATTCAACGGACTACCCATACAACGGACCCCGAACTTATTTCTCTGGCGGTGCCGGATTGGTATCCACTGCCCCTGATTATGCCCGTTTTGCACAGATGATGCTCAACGGTGGAGAATTTGAGGGTGTCCGATTGCTGAGTCGAAAAACGGTTGAACTGATGACGACACCTCAACTTGCTGATATGGGTGTTGACTACGGGTTCGGTCTCGGCTTTGGCATTGTCCAAGACGAATCAGACCTTAAGGAAATCGGTTCAGTTGGCGCGTATAACGGCGGCGGTTTCTTCTTCACCAACTTCTTCATCGACCCGCAAGAACAGATGCTCGGCATCTTTATGTGTCAATTACACCCGGGTGGTAGCGACCTCGCGGAGAGAATCCGCATCCTCAGCTACCAAGCAATCGTCGATTAAAATTATAGTAAAGTCTGAAGATATGTTTACACGCTGACAGACAATATCTCCCACTGCAGGCGGGGTTTGATGAAGTTTAAGAAAATAAATCGGTAATTCTATATCTTCCCCAGGCCCGGTAGGTTCGGTTTCCTAACCGAACCGGGCTTCACCAAGAAATTACCGAATTAAAAAATTAATCTTCATTAACCCCGCCACTGTAAAGTTAATTATGGGATTTACTATAATTCAAGGAAATTAGAAAATCAGCAGCACATAACGAAGTGGAGTGCGGATATACGGAAAAGGGACTGAACCCTCCAACCCACTTCATCGAACCGCAAGGAAAATTAGAAAAAGGAAATAAGCAATATGCCAAGAGAACTCATTGCACCTGCCCAAGAACAGGTCGCGTTCCGAGAATATGAAAGTCCACCCTTACAAACCGACCAAATCCGCGTCAAGAGCCAGTTCGGTGCCGCCAAACACGGTTCAGAGATGGCATCGTATAAAGGTTACGCAAGTCCACGCGGCGGCTACGATGGCGAATATCAGATCTTTCGAGAAGGCAACTCCGGGATGGTGAACTATCCCTCAGGACTCGGTAATATGTGTGTCGGCGCGGTAACCGAGGTCGGCGCGGACGTTACCGAATTTGAGGTCGGAGAGCGAGTTTTTCGACACAGCTCCTTCCGCGAGGAAAATGTTTGGGGTGCAGCAGGGACTCGGAAACTTCCTGACGGCGTGCCGTGGCAGGCAGCTGTCTGTCTCGACCCGACAGATTTTGCCCTCGGAGCAGTGCGCGACGGTAATGTCCGCATCGGTGATGCCGTGGCAGTCTTCGGAATGGGCGGCATCGGACTGATGGCACTACAGATCGCAAAATTGGCAGGTGCCTATCCTGTCATCGGTGTCGATCCACTCGAATTACGGCGTAATGTAGCACTCGAATGTGGCGCGGATATAGTCATTGACCCATCAACAGAGGATGCAGGTTTAGAGATTAAAAAAGCGACTAATAAGCGTGGGGCTGATGTTTGCATTGAATATAGTGGACACCACATGGCACTACAAGCGGCGATCCGCGGCGTGACGTATTTAGGAACGGTCGTCGCTGGCGCATGGCCCGGCATCTACCCAGCAGGATTAGATCTCGGTGCCGAAGCGCATTTCAATCGACCGACGATTATCTTCTCACGCGCCTGTAGCGAACCGAACCCCGAATACCCAAATTGGAATGAAGGCAGACTCTTTGAAATCAGTTTGCGGCTCCTTTACGATGGCAGCCTGAAATCTGAGCCTGTTATTTACCCTGTTGTCGATTTCGATGATCTATTGGACGAGTATCCAAAGATCGCAACCGCTCCGGGTGAGAACGTAAAATTAGGCGTTCGCTTTGCATAACCTTGATTAGGACTTACGCATTCCCTCTCAAAGTCCCCCTGATAAGGGGGATTTAGGGGGTTTAAAGAACGGAGTTTTCCACTTTTCGCGTCTACATGTGAAGGGAAGGGAAGTCATGACTGTTGGAATTGTGTTGGCTTTAATGGGTCTCGCATCATCTCAAATTATGAGCAACAATGTAATCGGAAGCATAGAAGTAACGCCGAAAATCGAAATCGTAGAGATACCGAGCGAATTTTCTGTGTTCAGACAAGTCGGCTGCGATAAATACGTCAACGTTTTCGGCGTTCACATCTTCGCAAGCCGAACGACTCCTGAAGCTAAACTCTCTCACGCCGCAGGCGTTTTAGCGCAATACCTCGATAACGACGAAGACGGCGTTCCTGACAACACGCGGGTTCTCAGTCACTTGGTGAGCCGAAACGTCTTCATCATTATGCCCGGAACAGAAGCGGAGATGGAACAAGTGGATATGGGTCTGATAGCAGAGGCAGGCTATCGCCATGGTCAAGATCTCTATGGCGAAGAAACCAAACCCGATTTCCTTGTTGATGGCAAAATCAACGCGCCCGATGAATGGTACTACGACGGCGCATTAGAGGAAATTCTGCATCCTATTACACAACACGGTTATGCCAACGCTTACCCCGAAGTGTTCGGGGAGGTACGGGGGTCCACCGTGGCGAAGTGCATGGATGCCGCCCGTGGCGGATATTTCGAGCAAGTGCCAAAAGACGGACCCAAAAGCGGATATCCAGCAGAAGCGTGGTATCACTATACCGATGAAACCTGTGACTACAGTTGCATGGTTACAGAGTATATCTATTGGGCTTTGACATCAATATTGGGGACACAAGACTTTCCGGGACGACACGAAGCACTCAAAGTCGAATGGGAATTGAATACCAGAGAACGGGTCAAAACCGGAGATGCTGCGGTCTATGAACTGCTGACAGATCCGCAATATAAATTCCCAATCACCAAAGCACCAGATGGAAACTACAAACCATCCGCATTTCCTGTTACAGTTGTTCCTATCATCCGTATCAAAGATGAAGATTAATAGAGGCAGCAGTTACCTTACTACCTCTATTTTTTTAGGGATCGCCTTAGATAGCAACTCAGATTATTGGAGTCCCGCCGCCCGCAGCACCGTTTCCTGAACCGTGAATTCATGATCAAGTGAACGATCAGGGGACTTCTCGCCCCGAATATCAGCGACAAATGCGCGAAGGCTTTCCACGTAACGCGGTCGCGGCTCCACAGGCACCGCCTGCCAACCTTTCGCATATCCGTCCCGTTCCTCGTCAAGACACAACCGCAACGCTGGCGGTTCAAGCGGCTCAAGAATTGCACTCCCGCGTGTCCCGTAGACTTCCAATCGCCTCGATTTCCCCGAATCGACTTCCAATGACGTTGACTCAAGAATCGCCAATGCCCTCGGATATTCAAACACAGCCGCTGTATTGTTCCGATACCACGGCACGTCATGTCCGTCGTGCCTCGAAAAGGGTGTCACCCGTGTCGGTCGTCCTAACAGGGCGACGATAATATCCGTGAGATGACAGGCGAGGATAAACATAATGCCTCCGGAATGTTCACCGAGCGAATCCCAGCGTTGCCAATGTGCGTCGCTTGAAGGTCCTGATGAGATGCGTCCCCGAACAGAAAAAATTTCGCCGAGTTTACCAGAGTGCACCCAATCAAGGATGAACTGAAAGCCAGCGTTGTATCGGAACATATAACCGAGTTGAACGAGCAGATTTTTGTCTCTTGCGATGTCCAAAACCTCTCGAAATTCATCGAGGTTATCACCCGCAGGTTTATCAAACCAGACATGCTTGTCGTGCTCAAGAATCTCCCGTGCAAAGGCGAGATTCTGCGACACACGTCCCTGCGCCGCAACCCCAACGATTGTTTCATCTTCAAGTATCTCTTCTTTGGACGTAAACCAGTGCACCCCTTCATAAGTGGAGGTTTGACCCAGCGTCTCTCGGACTTCTGCTGATGGCTCAAAGACACCGGCGAAATCAATATCGTCGCTTTCCTTCATCACGCGGGCTTTCCCAGAAGCGTGGTCGTGGGAAATACCGTATTGTGCGAGTCTTATCTTCACGTCTTTTCTCCTTAGATCGTCTCATTTTTGAAACCTGTAATTATCAAAACATTGGATAAGGTCTGACATGATTCTATCATGTAATCCATATTGGTTCATGCAAAAAATGAATGAGATTTTTTCCAACTTGTGCTAAACTCTAACGTATGGATTTCCCAATTCAACTCCAGTTCTACACGAAACCCGATTGCCCGCTCTGTGATGAGGCAAAGGCGATACTCCAGAAGGTTGGTGCAAAGGCATCGTTTGTTGCAATAGAAGAAATTGACATCACGAAAAATATGGGATTATTCACGAAATATAAGCACCTGATTCCTGTACTTGAGTCAGGTGGACAACAACTTTTTGTGCATCGTGCCACCTATTGGAAGTTAATGTGGCAATTGCGGTGGTATCGGTTTCAAAGACTTTTGGCGAAGTTCACAGGCTAAAACTTGCTGAAAAATAACAAGGAGATAAATATGGCTTTTCCGTCACAAGGCACAACGCACCGATCCACAGTAACAGGCACGCGCGGAATGGCGACAAGCGCGCATCCACTCGCGAGCCTCGCCGGCGCACGCATATTACTTGCAGGTGGCAACGCATTTGATGCAGCGGTCGCAGTCGCTTCAACACTCAACGTCGTTGAACCTTATATGTCCGGTATCGCTGGCAACGGGTACATGTTGATTTACAACGCGAAGGAAAAAGCACATCACGTAATAGATTATCTGGGCACTGCGCCTTACGCAGCGACGCTGGATGTCTATCCGACACTCGAAAGCCAACAGATTGGCATCCGCGCCGGTATGGTACCGGGTGGATGCGGTGGCTGGCTTGCGCTTTTAGATCGCTACGGGAGCATGGATCGCGCCGACATCTTTGCCCCCGCGATTGAATCCGCAGAGAACGGATACGCCGTCACCGTCAAAAATGCGGAATTCATCGCAGGCGCATACCACTATTTCTCGGAACGGGCTGCAGAGGTGATCGCCTCGCGAGGTAGAACCCCACATCCCGGTGAGATATTGGTGCAAAAGGATTTAGCAAACACATTTCGACAGGTCGCTGAAGGCGGCGCAGAGGCGTTCTATCGCGGCGACATTGCCAAAGAAATTGTCCGTTTTTCCGAAGAAACCGACGGACTCATCACTGAAAAGGATTTGGCTGACTTCGAGGTGGAATGGCAAGAACCCATCTCTGTTACCTACAAAGATTACGAAGTCTACTGCCCACCGCCGCCGTGTTCAGGTTTTCAATACCTGGAGACCCTCAATATTTTAGAAAACGATGCCCTCGGTGAACTTGGACACAATACGCCTGAATACTTGCATCTACTGATTGAAGCGATTAAATTGGCGAGTGCGGATAGAGCCGAATACGCACCGCGTCCGAACCCGCCGATTGAACGGTTGTTGTCTAAGGATTATGCACGCACACAGCGCGAAGGCATCGGCGAACAGGCTGCAGTCAGCGGTGGCGAACGCTGGTCAAAGGACAAACTCCCCGGTGAGATCATCGCTAACGACTGGACAACAGAATGCACAACCCATTTTGATACCGCCGACGCGGAAGGTAATATCGTCGCCGTGACACAGAGCCTCGGTCAACCCTTCGGATCAGGCGTAATTCTTGGCTCAACAGGCATGTTCCTCAACAACTTCATGAATTGGTTTGATAGAATCCCAGAGAGTCCGAACGCTGTCGGACCGCATAAACGGATAGAGATGTGCATGTCGCCGTGCCAAGTGTGGAAAGATGGCAATCCATTCGCCGCAATCGGCACACCGGGTAGCCACGGTATCCTTCAGACAACCCTGCAGATGGTGTTGAATCTGATTGAGCACGGGATGAACGTTCAAGCAGCAATTGAAGCACCACGTATTCGATTGGTAAACCCCGGCACACATGTCAGTATGGAGGGACGTATTCCTGCTGCAGTACGTGCAGCCTTAGCAGCGCGCGGACATGATGTAGAGGTTCTACCGGATTGGACAGCAACCGTCGGCGGCGGTCACGGTATCGCTTTCGATCCCGAAGAGGGAAGTTTCATGGGGGGTGCTGATCCGCGGCGTGATGGATATGCGATAGGTGTGTAACTTGTAGCAACACTCCGTTCGCGAAACTATTCTCAAACTTCATTAGAACCTACGTATTCCCTCTTAAAGTCCCCCTACCCCCCTGATAAGGGGGGATAAAGGGGGGTTGAGGGATTTAGGGCGGTTAAATAACTAAAATATCGACTGTTCTGATGGAATATATTACTTTTGAAGACAATTTGCGTAAGTCTTGCTTCATATTTATCATAAAATTTTTTAAAGAGGAATCATGAAACGTTTTAACATCCCAAACAAATACTTTTTCTTAATATTGGGACTACTTGTAATCTGTGGTTGCGGAAGGGTTCAGGACGTAACCCGTCCCGAACCCTCAAGCACGCCACTCCGCGTAACCATGATATACCCAAGCGACTGCGTCGGTTCCGCAGCCTACTGTGATGCCTTCCATATCGGTGTCCGGGCTGCGGAGGGAGAACTCGGAATTACGCTAACCGAAGTCAACGGTAATGAAAACGATCCCGTAGCCACAGAGATGCTCATAAAAAAGGCAGCACAAAATTCAGAACTTGTTTTGACAGCCGGTTATCAGATGGGTAACGTACTTGCCCGTGTAGCACCCGAATTTCCTGATGTCAAATTCGCAATTTTTGATGTTGTCCTTGACATTCCAAATGTGGCTTCTGTGAACTATAAAGCCAACGAAGGATCGTTTCTCGTCGGAGCGATTGCAGCCTTAAAAACGGAAAGCGGTAAAATCGGTTATATTGGTGGCGTGGACGTTCCATTGTTACGCGAGTTTGAAGCCGGATACATCGCTGGAATCCACGCAGTCAACCCAGAGGCAGAAATCACCGTAGAATACATCAGTGAGGATGTAACCGGTTTCGGACAACCGGATAGAGCGAAAGCATTGGCATTCGCACAATATGAAAGCGGCGTAGATGTAATTTACGTCGCTGCTGGCGGATCCGGGCAAGGCGTACTTGAAGCGGCACAAGCACAACAAAAATTTATCATTTGGGTTGATGCCAACGGTAACCATCTTGCCCCAGGAATCGTCTTGACAAGTATGACAAAAGAGATTCCCGCTTCTGTGCAGCGCATCATTAGCGAAACCGCTGAGGGGAATTTTATGGCTGGTATCCGTTACTTCGGGATAGCAGATGGCGGCGTTAGCTATGCCGTTGATGAATACAATCAACCGCTGCTTTCGGACGACATCATAGCGACTGTTGAATCACTAAAAGCAAAAATCATTGCTGGCGAGATCGTCGTTCCCGATACAATTTCATTGCCGCGTCAATAGTGCCTATGATAAGATGGTTACAAAACGGGTGGCTCTGCCCGTTCCAGACAGTGAGCAATTAGAAAATCGTAATATTTGAAAAAACAGATGTCTAACAAGCGTTGAGAACGCTTTTACAATGGAGGACTTTATGCTTAACCAGTACCCGTATCCAGAGTCCGACGGTAGAGGGAGTATCGTAATCGGAATCTTGGTGTCCCTGCTTACCTGTGGTATCTATGGACTTTATTGGCAATACCAGCAGATGGCGACACTCAATGCTTGGCTGAAGAGGGATGAGTACTCTTTTTGGTTGTGGCTTCTTCTCTCGATCATCACTTGCGGCATCTATGGCATCTACTACGAGTATAAGATGGCGAACGGTATTAATACCGTACAAGCCGATAATGATTTGGTATTCGATTCAAGCCTACCCATCATCTGTGTTCTGTTAGCGATTTTTGGTTTTGGTATCGCTTCACTTGCCGTTCAGCAGCACCAAATTAACAGACTCTATGGACAAACGCCTAATGTTTAACCATACATCTCTCGCACGGCTATTCCTTATCGGTTTAGGGGCAGTAGGACTTTACACCGCAGTGTCTGAAATATCACCCGCAGAGGTTACGCTGATTCCCTGTATATTTCATTCGGTGACCGACATTCCGTGCGCTGGATGTGGAATGACGCGCGCATGTGTCGCTTTAGTTCAGGGGAAATTCGGTACTGCATGGAATTACCACCCCTTCTCTTTTTTAGTCGTTGGATTGGCGATTGCAGTAGCATTTTTCCCCGTCCGGCTAAAAAATACTTGGACCCGTCATTCACCTATAACGCGAAATTTGGTTGTTATCGGCGGGATTATCCTCTGTTTATCCATCTGGCTCATAAAAATTAAAAATTCGTTAGGGACTTGAACACTAATAACTCCGCAGGATCGTCCCCTTCGCGCCGACGATCCAACCCGCATTTTTGTGAAGGTGGATGTCCTGCAAGTTATGTTGCGCTGGCGTCGGATAGCGGCTCCATAGATTACCACCATCTGTTGTATGAAGTATTAACCCTTTTTCACCAACCGCCCAGCCACGTTTCTCATCACGAAACGCTATATCTCGTAAACTCTGATTGATAGGCGTTTTCTGTCGATGCCACGTTTTTCCGCCGTCAGTCGTATGCAAGATCAATCCGTCTACACCGACAATCCATCCGTGCGTTAGGTTCGCGAAATAGACAGCAAATAGCGGTTGCTCGACATCACTTCTCTGGCGAACCCACCGTCCCCCGCCATCTCGCGTATGGAGCACTTCACCCTCCTCACCAACAATCCATCCGTGTCCCGTATCTACAAAATGGACACCCCAGAGATGTTTATCTGAAAGGTCTCGATGACTCTCCCAACGACTGCCACCGTCTTTTGTGTGGAGGATCGTACCTGACCCACCGACTGCCCAACCTTCGGTTGTACTCACAAAGTATAGATCCAAAATACCGGGAGGTCTCTTACCTGCACCGCGGGCTTGGTGTTGCACGCGCCATGTCTTGCCGCCGCTACCAGTATACTGTACCTTTCCGATGCTCGAAAGCCAACCGTTATTCGGGGTTGTAAACCTAACTTGCGTGAGTGTTTCTCTCGCCACAGATTCCCCAGTCCAAGTCATTCCACCATTGACAGTAGATAGTATTGTCCCAGCAGTCCCGACTGCCCATCCGTGTTCCGCATCTACAAAATGAACCCCATAGAGATGTTCGCCAGTACCACTCTCAATCTGTCGCCACTCAAACTGCACCGAATCTTGCGTACAACCCAGATAGAAAAGACTCCCACATAGGATAAAAAGCGCGAGGTAGTTTTTCGTCTGCATTTTGATCCTCCCCGAATAAATTTTTATTGCATACATTTCTGAATCGTGATAAACTACATTATATCGAATTTACTGTCGATCGTCAAGGACCTATCAACTGTCAGTCGTCCATAGACAAGGTTTGAAACCACGTCAGTGAAGTCCAGCGTTGTTCCTACATCAAGGAATTTTGCGCGAAAACCGGAATTACAGGAAAACAGCCTCCGGTTGCTGACGACTGCATACGATTATAGTTATAGCAAGTTTCGTGCCGATTTGGCTAATACAACACCGATAGGACGCTCCGGAGAATAGCCATAAATTCCTGCACAAAATTGGGCATGCCTTAGTTCCGAGTTGCACAAAATTGGGCAGTACCAACAAAGCATTCTTTGTAGCATAAACTTCCAGTTTGTGCGTCTTTGTAGTATAAACTTTTAGTTTGTGCATCTTTGTAGCATAAACTTCCAGTTTGTGCATCTTTGTAGTATAAACTTTTAGTTTGGGTTTCCAATCGGAATGCCTGTTATAGGGATTCAGACTGTTTGAGAGTGCCAATTAACTGAGGGTGTTTCATAAA
>JAAXHI010000012.1 GCA_012270875.1 Candidatus Poribacteria bacterium
AGATATTACCGAAGCTCGAGAACGCATCGGTCATTTTATCACACAAGTGTATAATCAGAGACGCCCACATTCGGCGTTAGGGTATCTGACACCTATGGAATTTCAACGAAAAACCTTCTCTTAACTTTGCTAATTTTTGGTCTAAATAAACGGTGGCACTTCAATGTCTTAAACGCTTTTTGATTGTTAATTTAACACTATACCACTTTGATGTCAATCTAATTTATATCGTTCGGAATGCAATATCTCTTGCAGATTACACCCGAATCCGCTATAGTTATGATATGATATCAATGAACCAGACAATCACAGCAATAGAAGGTATCACGGTGGGACACGCCACTGATGCAGTTGTCCAGACGGGGTGTACCGTTATCCTCTGCCCGGAAGGCGCGACGGCAGGCGTTGATGTGCGCGGTGCTGCGCCGGGGACGCGCGAAACGGAAGCACTCCGTCCCGGACGATTAGTCCAGAAAGCGCACGCCGTACTACTGACCGGCGGCAGTGCGTTCGGATTGGATGCTGCAGGCGGTGTCGTCCAGTATCTTGAAGAACAGAATGTCGGTTTTCCTGCGGGTTCCGTTCGCGTGCCGATTGTTCCTGCGGCTGTGATTTTTGATCTTGGTGTCGGCGATGCAAAGGTGCGTCCTGACCGAGAAATGGGGTATCAGGCGTGTCTGAACGCCACGGACGAACCCGTCGCTATGGGTGCTGTTGGGGCAGGCACGGGTGCTACTGTTGGCAAAGCACCCGGCGTTACGCCTTCTCTGGGGGGTGTCGGTTCGGCGTGTAGGTATCTTGATTCTGGTTTGGTTGTTGCCGCGATTGTGGTGGTTAATGCGCTTGGGAATGTTGTGGATCCGAGGACTGGTGAAATTGTTGCTGGTGGGAAAGAAGACGGTAGTTTTGTGGACATCACTGAGCGGCTTTTGGATGCGAATTTGGTGCAGGGGACAAATACGACGATTGGTGTTGTGGCGACCAATGCTGTACTGACACCTGCGGAGGTGCATCGGGTTGCGGAGATGGCGCACGACGGGATGGCGCGTGCGATTCGACCGTCTCATACGATGTTTGATGGGGATACGCTTTTTTCGCTTGCTACAGGGACACACACTGGAAGTAGTGTAAATACTGTTGGCATCTTGGCAGCGGAAGTTGTGGCGGCGGCGATTGTGAAAGCGGTAACCGTTTAACCCCCTAAATCCCCCTTATCAGGGGGACTTTAAGAATTAACCCCCTAAATCCCCCTTATCAGGGACTTTAAGATGGAACGCGTAAATCCTACGTTTAAATCGGTTGTCCTTGCATTTCTGCTGGAATGTCGATGCCGAATTCATTCAGTACTGTCGGGGCAACATCGTACAGGCTTTTAGGTGGAATATATCCGCGCCCTGCTCCGTTCTGTTTCATGATAAAAATCCCCATCTCGGCGTGGTTGCAATCGTCGGGGCCGGTGTCGTTTTCGTAGGTGTAGATGCTGTTGTATCCGACGCTCCCGACTGAACGCCAAAAGAGGTTACCGAAATAGACGATGAGGTCTGGCGGAATGTTGCGACATTCTCGGTAGACTTCTTCAGGTTTGAAAACCCGTGTGTTGATGTTATTCCCGTCTTCGTCTACGATGGCTTCAAGTTGCGTTTTCAATTCATCGCGGATGCTTTCGTAATCTTGCACGCTGACAGTTCCGTGAGGCTCTCTACCTTCAACGTTTATAAAAATCCGTCCGTAATATCCGCCTTCTCCCCACGCTTTTGTTTTTTCCCAATTTACCATATCGGGTGTCCATCGTGTAATCTCTTGTGGTTCAGTTTTAAGCGTTAGGTAACCGTGCTTTTGGAGCCATTCATTGACACAGATACCGCCGTCCATCCGTTTTGCACCGTGGTCAGAGACGACTAAGACCGTGGTATCTTCGTCCACACACGCTAACGTCTCTCCGAGTTCTGCATCGAGGACTCGATAGTAGTTCCGCATTGTCTCCGAGAACGGCGAATTCGGTTCATATTTTGGATGCGTCTCGTCCCAAAACCGCCAGAAAGCGTGATGGAGTCGGTCGGAACCCATCTCGACCATCGTGAAGAAGTCCCAATCTTTTGTCTTAATCAGATGGCGTGCGAGTTTGAAACGTTCGGTGGTCATTTTGAGGAGTTGCTGCTCCAGTTCAGCGCGCCGATCTGTCCGGAAGTTGGGAATATCAATCATGTAGTCGCTGGCGACCTGATCAATTTCCCGTGACAATCGCCTTGGGAACGTCCACTGCGGATTACGGTCAGGCGTGAGGAAACTGGTGACCATCCAACCCGGGAACGGTTTGGCGGGATAGGTGAGAGGCACTCCTAAGACGACCGATTTCTTTCCAACTTGCCCTAACAGGTCCCAGAGCGTTGGGACCTTTATGGCATGCGAGTTGGCAATCGTCAAGGCATCGTAGGCGTAGTCTTTGCGATTCCGAAAGCCGTAGATACCGAGTTCACCGGGATCGCGGCTGGTCATCATGCACATCCATGCAGGCACGGTGATCGGTGGGATAGTGCTTTCCAGTTCGCCGTACGTGCCTTCTACCATCAAGCGATGTGTATTGGGCATATCGTCTTTGAATGCCTCAAAGATGAGTTCCGGCGCGGCGCAATCCCAGCCGATAATGAGTACTCGCTTCTTCATATTTTATTTTAAATTACGGTTTGTGATCGGTATTCACAGGCGGTTCGTCGTTGTCAAGGAATCGCTCGATTGTGTTTCTCGTTGCTGGGCGCGTCCGGAAATCCGCAACCCACGGTTCGCGGAAGTACGCCTGCTTTTCACGCGGTAAAGCGGAGAGCACTTCCGGCGGAATCGGTAGACGGTGCCAATGTGTTGCGAGATGCGCGTAAGCGTTTAGCACAGCCACACGCGGCGTCTCGCGTTGCCACACGGGGCCGGCATGACACAGGTTTTCCGTGAAGAAGATTGCACTGCCAGCGGGGCATTCGTAGTTCATCAGAAACGGACTCCGCTTCCCGTCCTCTAACGACATGTGGTCAGGATGCATCGGGAAGTTTGATTTGTGGCTACCGGGTATAAAATGCGTCGCACCATCGTTTTTGGAAATGTCTGTCAGTTCAAAGACAACGCGCACCATCCCCGCGTGGATGCGTCCGTTGTTGACGCGATACCCGAAGATCGGATCTGCCTGTTGTGGCCCACCCCCGTGGAGTTCACCGTGCCTCTGCCCTTTTTCGCGCCAGACAGAGTAGGAGTGTTCTAACCGGACCTCGGGTCCGATGATTTCGTGTAGCACCTCAAGGACTTTGGGGTGATCAATCAAGACGCTTGCGGGACCGCCCGGTACGGCACGGTGTTCCGGTGGTAAGGATTCTTTATCATGATGTATCCGATCGAGTTGATCAACGATTGCATCTACTTCATCGCGTTCAAGGATCGCGGGACGCACGAGGAATCCGGTTAAGTCAAATCGAAATTTTTCTTCATCAGTCATAGGTTAATATCTCCTATACCGCATAAAATTATGCCCAGCGTGGGTTTCTTCCGCCAAACCGCTGCTCGCTGATGTTCCAGAGTTCAGATAGACCGAGTTGTCGGATGTGTTCGATTCCGGGTAGGAATGGGTCGTTTATCCGAGTGAGCCACTGTTGGAGGTCGGCTTCTAATTCTGCCCGGAGAGTCTGTGAGTCCACATCATCAATGAGATTGTTCAATTGATACGGATCGTTGTCGTTATCGTAAAGCATCCAACCTGAGCCGTCATAATGGCGTGCGTAGGTGTAGCGATGCGTTCGGATGCCGCGCCACTCTCGGATACCGAAGTTGAAACCTTCGCTCCCGTGTAAAGGCACCCCAAGCAGCACAGACGCTGGTTCATCAATGGTGTTACCGAGCATCGCTTCCGAGAGGTCAGTACCCTCCACGCCATCTGGTATTGGTAAGTCGCATAAAGACAGCATTGACGGCATGAAATCTACGAGGCCGAGTAG
Organism: Candidatus Poribacteria bacterium; assembly: GCA_012270875.1. Lineage (GTDB taxonomy): Bacteria > Poribacteria > WGA-4E > WGA-4E > WGA-3G > WGA-3G. The sequence goes on from JAAXHI010000012.1 coordinate 3,975, forward strand.
CGTATCGCGGGTGATACCTGCGGGGATTCTGCGGGGCCAACGGATCATGAACGGGATACGGGCAGATTCTTCCCAAGGACGCTCTTTTCGGACGTGTCCGTGGCTGCCGAGCATATCGCCGTGGTCGGATGTATAAACGAGAATGGTATCATCCGCAATACCGAGTTCGTCAAGCGCAGCCATCAAGCGTCCGAGGTTCTCATCCAACGCTGTGATATGTGCGTAGTAACCGGAGAGGTCTTTTCGTGTTGCGGGTGTATCTGTCGCATTCGGACGTAACTGAATTTCTTCTGGTGGATACATCGCCTTGTAGCGTTCAGGGACATGTTCATAAGGATTGTGCGGGGGTCCCCAACTCATATAGAGGCAGAAGGGTTCATCAACGTGGTCTCGGCAGTATTGGATCGCTTGGTCGGTCTGAAAATCGGGTTCGTAGCCTTCGATCTGCTTATGATTCCCGTCAGAATCGTGGTAAGGTGCATTGAAATAGTTATGGTGGCAATTCCATCCGACCCAATGATCGAAGCCGAAACGCATTTCAGGTGTGATGAACTTATCTCTCGGCATACCACCGAGGTGCCATTTACCGATGTAGCCAGTTGCGTAGCCAGTATCCTTAAAGACCTCCGCAATACCTGTTTCGGACAACGGAAGCGGCAGGTCGTTGGATACTGCCTTATGGTTCAACGGGTATTTGCCGGTCATGAGACAGCCACGCGCAGGGACACATATCGGGACATTGGTGAAGGTGTTCGGAAAGAACATCCCTTCCAGTGCGAGTTGATCCATCGCAGGGGTTTGCACTTGAGGATTTCCAGCGCATCCGACATCGCATTGGCGGTGCTGGTCCCCGAAAACAAAGATTAGATTGGGTTTACGTTCCATATTTTTAACCCCCTAAATCCCCCTTATCAGGGGGACTTTAAAAAGCGGTGTGTACCTCCTAACGTTATTGAGGCAATTTTCGCTATTGCATCCATGTATAAATTTGGCGGAGTGCGCCCTCGCTTTGGGTCCACAATGCTCTTTTCAAGGGTGAAACGACCTTTGTATAACTGGCGAAATCTGTCTGTGTTGCTCGGTACTGCTCTTTGTGCGCGATTAACCCTGCGTTCTCCGGTGGCGATGCACCAAAATCGACCCATTCGTATTTTTCATGACACGCTTGTGTGATGATGTAATGGAAAATTGCATTGTTGGGACGGTATTTCAAGAATGCTGGCACGGATGCCTCACACCATAACGTTATCGTCCGATTGAAACGTAGGTAGAGCAGTCCGGCGATGATTGTGTCGCGATATGTCGCGATGGCAAGTTTGGCTATTTTTCGCTGAAGGAGTGTCTGCATGAGCGCGCGCGGTTTCGGTGTGCCACCTAACCGTTTGACTGTCATGAGATACATATCGTAGAAAGTAGATAACGCCGTTTCACTGTCTGTATCCGTGACCACTACCCCCGATTTTTCTGCCTTCCGAACGGCACCACGTACCCGTTTGTTGTAAGCATGCCAGAGCGTATCAACATTCCCATCCGTTTTCAAAAGATGTGTAAAGTGATCCATCCTCTCGTACCCAGTGTCAGTCAAAAGAGTGCCGTAAGTTGCGGTATGTTCCGGGGTCAATGTCCATCGGATTTCACACCACCCCTTTTCCGCTGCTGCGGTTTCAACGGATGTTATCAGTGGTTCCGGTTCCAACTGCACAGACGCTATAAAGTGTATACCACCGAAGAGGTTCCACGGCATCGAATGCCACAAACGGATCCCCGGTATCGGTTGAAAAACGAAGGCAGGCAGTCCTCCGATCACTGCGTCTTGTTGCTTAATAAGCATGTAGACTGGGGTGAGTTGTTTGAACGCCGTCGCCAAAGCATCTCGCCACGCGAGACTTTGGAAGGCGGTCGTGTTTGGACATCGCTGGATGACAACGTCCCACTCGTCCTGATTTTGGGGGGTAACCGGTTCTATCGTGTACATAGACAGATTCGCGGTTATGCGAATAACGCCGCAAAGAGTGCCTTGATGTAACCGACAGAATAGGCTAACCCGACATTACCTTCTAATCTCGGAATGTGGTCTGCGTTGATGCATCCGTCAAATCCGACCTTCTGTAATTCTCGGACGATTTTAAAGGCGTTCATATCACCGTCGTCGAGGAGTACCTCTTCAAACGCGCCCGCAGTTGCGAGACTTCCACGCACGTTCCGTAAGTGAACCATGAAGATGCGTCCTTTACGTCCGTAATTGTTGATCTCGTCAAGGACGATGGTGCTGCCACCGGCTTCAGCACGGGTGCCGCAACAGTAAAGGTAACCGACGTTCTTGCTCGGAAACGCGTCAATGACGCGATGGAAACCGAGGCTACCAAGCGGTGTGTCTGGGTTCGGGACATCTGACGGATGGATGGCGAGTTTGATGTCGTGTTCATCAGCGATCGGGACAAGCGCGCCGTAGACCTCGGTGAAACGTTTCCACCATTCGTCGAGTGCTTCCATTGTCGGTGTGTCTGGCGGGTTCTTCGTTGCGGCACGGCTTTCGCCGCGTGAGGTATATCCGCCTCTATGGACAGAGGAATAACGCGTCATGAGGTAGTCAAACGTATCTCCCCAGAACCGCTGACGTGCGATAGGGAGACCTGCTTCAGCGAAAACACGGAGTGCATTGCAGGTGTTCTCCAGTTCCTTTTCGCCATCGGGTTGTCCCGTCATAAACTTCTCTGTGATGTTCGGGAGCGTTACACGGTTGATGTCGAGTCCCCAAGAACGGATCCGTTTTTTGATTTTCAGCACCTCGTCCAAGTCGGGGTATCCCTGTTCGCTAACGCCAGGGAAAGCACCGCCGTTTCCAAAGTCGATGCAATCCGCACCGAGTTGTGTGACCTGTTTAAGATAGCTATCTGAAAGTCCGCCATCCCAGACTGAAATCTTCATTTTTTTATATTACCTTGCGGTTCGGTGGGGCGGATCTGTGATTTTAGACCGTCTCTCCGTATATCCGCCCTCCATTACATTACGGGCTACGGTTACCCAATATCTTTCATAAGAAATCCGATTTTGTTCTCACTGCGAAGCAGGACAAATCGGAGCAGAAACCCAATATTTAAAAACTCCCTTGCGGTTCGTTTCTTTGCTGATGACTGATAGTCTCCGATAGCCGATGACTATAAAGGTAACGGAACGGATTGTCCGCTCTCTACGGATTGATATGCGGCGAGTGCGATTTCGACTGCCGCGCGACCGTCTAACCCCGTAATTGGCGGGGGTGTATCGTTGCGGATTGCATCTACGAAGACACGGATCTCTTGTTGCACCGGCGGTGGCACTTCAATCTCTGAGATTTTGATCTCCCGTCCTTCGCCTTCAAAGGGTTTAATCCGGATCGTTGCATCGCCACCCCAAGTCTGTGGGAAATAGATGGAACCACCTTCACAATCGACGCGTCCGCCGTATCCGCCAACCGCGGAAACGTGACTGGAATGGAGCAAACCCACTGCACCGTTCGCAAAATTCAAAGAAGCAAGCACGACATCCGGATAGTCACTCTTGTCTGGTCCATATTGCCCGCCGGCACCATAGACAGCAGTGACATCGCCACAGGTCCAGCGCATAAAGTCAATTTCGTGTGCGTTGATTTCCATGAGGGTCCCACCGGATTTTGCGCGCTCTAATCGCCACGGGGTGTGGCTATACCCGCCGCTCCAGGGTCCGCCGATACGGTGTACCATCATACAAGCAGGTGCACCGAGTTCACCGCTCTGCACAATCTCGCGAACTTTGGAATGTGTTGCGTGGTAACGGCACACCAAGCCGATGGTGAGTTTAACGCCGTTTGCTTCAGCGGCGGCGATCATTGCGTCGCAATCGGACAGCGTCGGTGCCATCGGTTTTTCGGAGAAGACGTGTTTGCCAGCATTCGCGGCATCAACTGCCATCGGTGAATGCATGAACGGCGGTGATGCGATGAGTACCGCTTGAATCCGATCATCGGCAAGTAGTTCGTGGTAATCTAATACGTAAGACGCATTGAGGTCTGTCGCGAGTTTTTCTGCCAGTGTTTCTTGCAAATCGCTGACGCAGATAACTTCTATGCCTTCAACGGCGTGCGCGCTCGTGGCAAGACTCCTGCCCATGCCGCCGCATCCAATAACACCAACTCCAATCGTTTCCATAATTTTAATTTTCCTTGCGGTTCGGTGAAGTGAATCTGTGGTTTCAGAGTGCTTCTCCGTAGATCCTGCTTCGCAGTGAGAACCATTACATTACGGGCTTTCAATTTGGGGATGTATGAAGAAAAGAAAAACTGCTTTTACTTTCCTTACGGTTCGCTTTTTTATATTACCTTGCGGTTCGCTCAGGTGAGTTTGATGAAAAACACTCCTAACCGTATATCCGGTTTTCCAGCACGTTGCTTGGGCTTACATGCTTTGGAGACTACCGTTTTATCCACTTTCAAATTGAGGTCTGTTCGTAGTCGCGCAATTCATTGCGCTTTGCGACGTACGATAATGCACTTCGCATTTGGACAAGTACGCCGCAGAATCGCACGACTACCGACCAACGGATTTACTTACAATTTCAAAATGGATAGGACTCGACTGAAAGTTCAGATCCAAAGATGGAGTATTTATCTCCGCCTTGCTTTGATGTGTCCCCATGTAACGCTCAGATGATTTGCGGAGGGTGAGACATCAAGTCCTGTGGCATCCATATTCTTCTGAATTTCTGCTGCACTCAAGACGCGATCGTAAATTCGGAATTCGTCGATATATCCTTGGATCGTATCGCAATCGCATCCATCCGAACGGTCACCGATACCGAGGAGGAGTCCACCGCCCGAGATTTTACCGCCCTTCATGGCGTACTTTTTCTCCTGTTTTCCGTTCACATAATAGTGAACCGTTGCGCCATCGTAAGTGCCTGCGAGATGTAGCCATTCTTCAAGCGGAATATCTTCCAGGACGTTGTCTTTCGCTGCCTGTGTCGATTGACCACCGGCTCTGACGAAGAAGCCGTGTTGGTTGTCGTCGTCATCGTAATAAAGACTTGCGACTGCTGTGTTTGCTGGCATATCGTCGAGCGAGATAATCCGGTTCCAACTGTCATCCAAGGCGTTGATATAGACCCAGCATTCCAGAGTAATCTCGTCCCAATCTCGGTCGATTTTCGGCGGTTTTGAATCTTCGACGAGGAGGCGGTCAACGCTGCCGTCGAAAAGGATACACTCGCCGACTTTGCAATCGGAGGCGGGTGCGAGTTCTGGATCTCCATGAACGGCAGCGACGAGTCCTGACAAGACATCTACTGCCTCTGTTTTAATCTTCACGGTATCCTTGTTGAAGGACCAATAAGCCACCAAACCGTTTTCAACTGCGCCGATGATTGCGTCGGCAGGTTGCGCGCTCCATACGAGAAACGCGAGCAAAAGAGAGGTTATTGTGAAGATTTGCGCATTTTTCGCAAAATATCTTCGCTGTGAACGGACGCTGTTCTTTACGCACATGATGCCCTCCTTATATCTGACGATAGAGTTTAGGGAAACCGAGGTTAAGAACCTCAGGTTCCCTTATTGTAACTTCAGTTTATGAGATAGGACTTACGCAAAAAGCATTCATTTCAGTACATTTACCCCCTAAAGAATCAACGGTATGAATGCCTTATGGGCATTCACCGCCCCTTATCAGGGGGACTTTAAGAGGCGAAAGAAGTGTGATCCTGTCTTAAAACATGTCGCGCATGGCACGTTCGCGTCTGTCTGCGTCTCGACGCTCACGCTCTTCATCAGACATCTGACCGGTCTGTTCGGCAATAACGGGCCGGTATTCGGCGACTTCGCTCCGCCGCTTGAATACTCGGAAGTAGTCGAAACGGGTTAAGGTTGGCGGGATATTCCCTGGACACAACGCATGTAAGCCGACATCCGTTGCTTCTCCCATACCGACGTTGGTTTGCCCGCAGCTTTTCCACTGGATACCGTCTGCACTCGCGAAAGATGAAAATTGATTCCCTCGACGTTCAAGACGTAGGAAGAGTTCTCGGACGTTTCTAAGTCCACCGCCGCGTCCGCGTAGGTTAAAGGAGCGTCCGACGTGTCGTTCAAATCGGACATCACCTCTGAAGGCGTGCGGTCCTGAGGTCTTCTCAAGTCGTAGGAATCGGTTGGCGTTTTTCCATACCAATAGACCGCCATGTTCTCTAAGTTGTGGTGTGATGCGCATTCGGGTTTCGATGGCGAAATCTCCCGGCACTCGCATGAGGAGGCGGGGTGCGCTCATATCGCCGCCGCTACCGTTGCCGTGCCATAGATCTTGTCCGGGTTCAGTCCGCATTTCCAGGTAGCCTTGCCGTTCTGCCCACGAACCGCCGCCTTGTGGATCGTCCCATCGCCACTCTGGACGCATACGGTTGCCGATAAACTCATCTTCAAATACGAGTTCGGTAAATTCACCGGAAGATGCCCACCCTTCAATTTTTATGGCGGAGATAGAGTCGCCAAAGTTTTGGGGAAGCAGGTGAAGGTTCGGTAGTTCTTTTTTATATTCACTCGGTTCCATACGGATCGGTATACTGGCACCCTCAAATTCGGGGTGTTCGTAAAAGACGACCTCTGCACCGTCGCGTGGAAAATCCGGTCCTTTAAAGATGCGAATTGACGAAATCCGATCTTCAAACCAAGTTCCCCCTTGTGGATCCCGCAGGTTTGCAATGTCCCGTAGGATAGTGATTTTTTTTCCACGGAATTCGACGTGTTCATAGCAGTCAACAATCAGTGGGATCGTCCCCCATTCAGGTCCAGCGACATCTAACGATGACCCGAAGTTGATTGATGAGATTCTGTCTGCGAAGTTGAAAGCGGTATCATGCAGGTTCGGATAAAACCCGGGACCGAGTGCCAACTTTTTACCGCGGAAGTCACGATGTTGGTAAAGGATTACCTTATAGTTCGGATTTGATGAGAAATTTGGGCCCTTATAGACGCGAAGCGAAGAGATATTGTCTTGAAATCCGATGTGTGCCGTAAATGGAACGGGTTCCACAACATATCCCATTCTACCTCGGAAGTTCGTATGTTGGAAGAGTTCAACAATGAGGCGCGGTACGACAACTGGCATTTTTTTCTCCTTTTTTATAGCGATCGGTAGTCAGCCTTCAGCCTTCAGTAAAGAGATGGCTGGTGCTCGAAGTTCTCTTTTACCTGCTTTTAACTGATAGTCATTCCTAAGTTTTGCTTACGCTGACTTTGTACGTATAATTTATAGTGTTGATTCAACGTTATATACGTTGGTAGGGTCATGTATGTCTTTGTGTTTATGTGTTATTGAGGGTTGCCTCATAAATTTGGGTGTATCCACTTCGATCGGACGTGAATATGACATGTCGTCCATCTGGGCTGAAAGATGGATGCGGATGTGTATGTTGCGGTGCATAAACCTGTACGGGACCGTCCGCATAAGGGAAGGGTCCGTTCCAATGTTCACCGATAGATGAAGCGCCCGGGTAGCATAGCGTCCGTGGCTCGCCAATACCGTCGCGTGGATCAAAAATCTGGATACCGATGTCAGGGAAGTTGGTATCCGCGACCATACACGTTCCAGCAGGGTTGCTAATCGCGTGCCAAGCGTTGAAAGTTGCTATCTGTCGCTCCCTCCCCGTGTCAGCATTGATGCACCTCACGCCCCGGGGCCAGTCAACAAAAGCGAGTTCTCGCGTTCCCGGGACCCATGTTTCGTGTGTAATCCACTCATTTTTTTCGATGTTGCGTGCGTAGAGGCGACGATTCCCGCTGCCGTCTCGGTGAATTACCCATACTCGGTCAGTGAGCGGACCTGCGTAATAGAGCAGATTCGCATCATCAGGACAGAATTGAAGATGTGCAATACTGTCCCGTCGCAGGATGATGTCGTGGTCGCCGGTGTCTGTATCTACGATAGCGAGTGCGGATTCTTTACCGACTTTAAATCGGATTGCCCACCATTTATCGTCGTGGCTGAGCGCGGTTGTTCCCATTGCGGCGGCGACCATGCCTTCGTCTTTCATCGCTGTTGCAGCACCTTTAACAGCAAGTTTTGACTTGCAAGCTACGTCAAAATTAACAAGTTCCCGTTCCTCAAGCGTCTCCAAGTCGAGTTTCCACCCACTCGTACCTGCGGTGAAAAAGACTGACTTTCCGTCGTGTGATGGGTGTACAGACCATTCTGAATCTGCAAGGTCAGGTCTATCTGTCAGTTGGCGAAGTTCACCGGTGGCACGTTCTTCTGCGAATATCTGTGGCGTACCCGTTCGGAAAGAGACAAAGATCAGCCGTTGCATTGCGTCATCATACGCGGGTATGATAAAGAACGGGTGATGGTGCACAGCGGACGCGGTCGTCACCTGCCGGATTTGCGTTCCGGTGCGTTGGTCATAAAAGGTTCGAGATTCGGGTCCGTAGACTGTGCCTTTCGCCATTCTTTTAATTTTCCTTGCGGTTAAACAACGTGGTCTGTCTTTGAGCGTCCTTTTCTTAAATCCGTCTTCCATTTCATTTCAGACTACGTTTTTGTTACTATTCTCCTTACGGGGCTGAAGAGGGATGCCTCTTAGAAACAAAACAGAAATAGATCTATCACACTTAAGGTCTGGCGGGGATGTTGCCCCACCAGACTAATCATTGAACTTCTTATTCCTCAAATGCAGCGTCAAACGCTACAGCGGAAGGTTCAAAATCGTAGCCTTTGACGGCACCGCAAGATTCACGGGCACCGTGTTCTCGATCCATACCGCTGTCTTCCCACTCAATGGAGAGCGGACCGTCGTATTCCATGTTGTTTAACGCTCGGATAATCTCTTCAAAATTGATATTACCGCGGCCGATAGATCGGAAATCCCAGTTTCTTCGCGCATCGCCGAAGTTTAGGTGTCCACCGAACACACCCGATAACCGCGGTGTATCTGCCCACCAGACATCCTTCATGTGGACGTGGTAGATCCAGTCACTCAACCGTTCAAGGAACGCAACGTAGTCAACGCCTTGATAACCGAGGTGGCTCGGATCATAGTTGAATCCGAACGCTTCTCTGCCATTGACCGCCTCAATTGCACGTTCTGCGGTGACAATATCAAAAGCGATTTCAGTAGGATGGACTTCGAGTCCGAACTTGACACCGACTTCATCAAAGACATCGAAAATCGGGTTCCAACGGTTGGCGAAATCTTCAAAACCGGCATCGATCTGCCCTGGATCGTTTGGCGGGAAAGAGTAGAGCAGATGCCATATTGAACTGCCAGTGAACCCGTTAACGACACTTACGCCGAGTTTCGCTGCGGCGCGTGCGGTATTTTTCATCTCTTCAGCGGCGCGCTCTTGAACGCCTGCGGGGTCGCCATCGCCCCAGATTTCTTCTGATACAATGCCTTGATGTCGGCTGTCAATATTATCACAGACTGCCTGTCCGACGAGGTGGTTGCTGATTGCCCAGACTTTGAGTCCATATTTCGCGAGCAGATCGTGCCTGCCTTGGCAGTAGCTGTCATCTGCGAGTGCTTTATCGACTTCAAAGTGGTCGCCCCAGCAGGCGAGTTCTAACCCGTCATAGCCCCAACTACTCGCTTTTTCTGCTAATTCTTCGAGTGTTAAATCTGCCCATTGGCCTGTAAAGAGTGTTACAGGTCTTGCCATAATAGTGTTGCTCCTTCATAATTACCCCATTTTAGGGGAAGCCTTGCCTCGTAGCACGCCAACGATCCAGAAAAATAGAGACAGCACTGTTCTAACAATCGTATTGCGAGACTTGGCAAAGAAAAATTAAGATTAATTTCGTGCTTTTAAGCGTTCGAGTTCTTCTCGGAGTTCTGCGAGTTCCGCCTCGACTCTCTGGCGTGCGGCGGCTTCCTGTTCAACGCGTGCGGTGGCTTCATCAGCGCGTGATTCAGCCATGTCAGCGCGTGATTCAGCCATGTCAGCGCGTATCGTTTGCAGTTCAGCACGGGTGGCTTCCCGGTCAGCGCGTGTTTCAGCAATTTCAGCGCGTGCGATTGCTGACTCCGCGGGTGTCTGCAGCCACGCCTCTGCAACCGGATCGTAGATACCTAAACCGACCTCACCAAAATAGAAATCTAAATCGAGCGCAGCGGAGTGCAGACCCCCATCTGGCCCCGCCGAAATTGGGACATACGAACCCTCAACCAAGGTAAAACCCACTATAGGCGATGATAGATATACACCCTCGGCATCATATAAAAAATAGTCTTGGATGCCCAATGAAGCGTAGAGCTCCATCTTGCTTCCCAAGTCGTTGCGATACGTGCCTTTGCTCGAAAACTCCATCACGAAATCAGGCACCTTTCCTTCTTCCCAGACGAGATACGTCCGTCGATTTTTCTTACCCATCCCGAAAGTAACCAGTACGTCTGGTGCAACCGATTTACGTGGATCACCCTCTACGTAATACATAAGTATATCGCCAGAGACGTAGACTTCCGGTCTCTCTGCAAAGTGGGTGTCAAGGACTCCCAAAGTTCGCGTAAGAATACGTCTGTGAAGGTCACTAACTGCCATAGGTTGTCCATCCGAGTCAGGGTAGAGTTCCGCCGTTTCCGTAGGTGCGTAAGGGATATGGCGTTGGTCTTGATAGGTTCCCATTAGTCCCTCCTTTTCCATTTTCCTTGATCCATCTACACAAAACACAATTTACCTATGCGGGAGGTGTATAACTTGCGTCAATCCATGCACGCTGTTTGCCGCTTTCTACGGCTGCGTTGATGAAATGCACGCCGCGTGCGCCGTCTTGGACGGTCGGGAAATCGGTGTCGAATTCAGCAGGCGCGTCGCCTGCGATTTTCGCTGCCATCGTGCGTGCGGCGTTGACATAGATATTTGCGAATGCCTCAATAAATGCCTCTGGATGCCCGAAAGGTATCCGTGAGTTGTGCTGGACAACCTCCGATAGATAGTCGTTTCCGCGTTTGTAGACCTGTTCGGGACCGTCCGGGAAACGGACGGAGAGGTAATTCGGGTTCTCTTGGTGCCATTCAAGTGAAGCGTCAGTGCCGTAGACCCGGATACGTAGGTTGTTCTCTTCGCCTACCGAGATCTGGGATGCGTATAAGACACCGCGGACTCCGTTTTCGTAATGGACCAATAGGTTTCCGTCGTCTTCTAACAGCCGTCCCTCTACAAAGGTGGTCATATCTGCACAGAGTTCTTCGATTTCGAGTCCTGTGATATAGTGTGCTAAGTTTTCGGCGTGGGAACCGATGTCCCCGATACATGAGGATGCACCTGCTTGTTTGGGATCCGTGCGCCAGACGGCCTGTTTCGCGCCTTCGTTTTCTAAGAATGTGGCGAGCCAGCCTTGAGGGTATTCTACGACGATTTTGCGAAGCGTGCCGAGTTTCCCGTCTTTCACGAGTTCACGCGCCTGCTTTACCATCGGGTAACCGGTATAGTTGTGTGTGAGTGCGAAGACGACATCGTGTTGTTTGACGAGGGTACAGAGTGCTTCGGCATCGTCAACTGTTGTCGTCATCGGTTTATCACAGACGACGTGGAACCCGGCTTCAATAAAGGTTTTGGCGACATGGAAATGGACGTGGTTCGGTGTCACGATGGAGACGAAATCGATCCGTTCGCCTTCGGGGAGTTGACTCTCTTTTTCTGCCATTTCTTTGTAAGAGCCGTAGACCCGGTCTGCGTCGAGGAAGAGTTCGCTCCCTTGTTGACGCGATTTTTCGGGTGATGATGAGAACGCGCCAGCGACAAGGTCGATTTCACCGTCGAGTGCCGCGGCTTTGCGGTGGACGGCACCGATGAACGCGTCCGGTCCGCCACCGACCATGCCATAACGTATTTTCCTATCCAGTGGCATTATGCGTATTTTCTCCTTCAAAAATAAGATATTTTAATTCCAATTTATATTATTCCATATTCGGGTATTTTTTTCAAGCGTTTTTGTGCTACAACGGTTTATCCTTGATATTTCCTCCGAAATTGGTATAATTACACTTCACGGGCGCGATACAACTTGAAGTATGGTTATAACTTTTTCTGAGGAGCTTTTAATACGTGAAACGATTAATTGTAGGGATAACGGGTGCGAGTGCGGGTATCTATGGGGTACGTCTGCTTGAAGTCCTCACGAAACATGAAGATATAGAGATTCATCTGACGATTTCAGCATCGGGCGCGCGCGCTTTGTCGGAAGAACTTCAGATTGAAGTTGACCTCAACAATTTCGAGTTGGCATCACTCATTGGTATCGCCTCACCACGGGTTATTTACCATCATGAATCCGACATCGCTGCGTCGATTGCCAGTGGTTCCTTCCGCACAGAGGGGATGATTGTAGTGCCGTGTAGCATGGGGAGCATCGCCTCTATCGCTAACGGCATGTCCCGCAATCTTATCCAACGTGCCGCGGATGTGTGCATCAAAGAAAAGCGTAGACTCGTTCTCGTGCCGCGCGAGACACCGCTCAGTCCCATTCACTTGGAAAACATGCTCAAGTTATCACGTATGGGCGTTTGCGTACTGCCAGCGATGCCGGGGTTCTATCACTTCCCAAAAAACGTGGACGATCTACTCAACTTCATTATCACAAAAATCCTGGATCAATTTGGCATAGATACAAAACTGATCCAGCGTTGGAAAGAATAGATATTCGTTAAATTTAACGCGATCCCCTGAAGACCGCTATCTTTGCGCTGTCCGGCTGTGATGTCTCTGCCATAACGACCAGAGTAGTGCTGGAATAAGCGTGAGTGCTCCCATTCCCCACAAAATAACCTGTAATGGAAGCCGATCCATTAGCGCGCCGGTGATAAGCGAACTGGCGCCACCCATGAGTGTAAAAAGCGCAAACTCAGTCCCGAAGATACGACCGCGAATCTCATTCGGGGCGCGTTGCAGCAGCAATTGCGTTGAAAATACCCATGCGATACCGCCGCCAACACTTCGCACAAACCCACCGAACAATACAGTTCCCAAAGCGGAGACAGGTGCCATGATCGCTATTCCAATCGCTGCAATCACATAACCGAAACTAATACTCACGCGGAGCGGTTTGTCTCGGTCCCCGGTCCAACGCCGCGCCAGAATCGGTCCAGTGCCGCTGCCAATGCCATTCATACAGTACATCATCCCTAAACTCAGCGCGCCACCGACCCCGATAACAAAATAATTTTTGGCGATTTCGACCAGTATTACCTGAATACCAGAAGAGAGTAAAAGAGATATTGCTGCCTTGTGCATCGCGATGAAGAGAATGTCGGGATGCTGAAACATGTATCGCAACACCGATGACTTCGCGCGCCCAGATGTTTCTGACGTTGCGGATGACGCACGCGGTAGTTTGATCTTAAGCAAAAGTCCTGCTGAAATAGCAAAGGTAAATCCGTCAATAATGAAGGCTGTCTGACTGCCAAAAAGTCCCGTTGTTAAGCCACCAATGGCGGCACCGACAGCAAGCATCACTGACCAAGTCGCAGCACCGAGCGTATTGGCAGTACCCAGTTCTTGCGGGGTGGTAACATCGGGGAGGATTGCACTCCGGGCGGGACTAAAGAAACCACTTACACCAAACAGAAGTATCGTCAGGGCATAAAGCAACCAGATATCGCCTGCATCTCGGACAAAAAGGAATCCGATAACGATGACTGCACGCGCGAGGTCGGTGATGATTAACAGGTGCTTCCGATTATAGCGGTCCGCACATATCCCGGCAATCGGAGCCATAAAAAATGGTGCCAACATTCGGATGGTAAACAAAACACCTAATGCGAGACCCGATCCCGTCAACTCAACAATCAATATCGCAGAAGCGATAAGGTTAAACCAATCCCCAAGCAAACTAACGACCTGTCCACCCCAAAGCCAACGGAAGTTAGGATTCCGTCGAAGGAGTTCAAAATAGCCGACCGATTTTTCGATTTCCCGCTGGCGGTCTATCGCAGACTTTATTGGGGTGTGTTCCTGCTTAGACAATTACAAACCCCATCTCTCATTGATCGGTTTCTGGTAGACTTCAATGTTGCCCGCGACGACCGCCTCATAATCTACCGCCTGTCCGCAAGCATTCGACTCATATATCGCCTCACAGATGGACTTCGCGCGAAGTCCGACCTCAGCATCAAGTTCAGGTGGACGGTTGTTCTCTATCGCATCCACAAAATCGTAGCACTCCAGTACCACGCCATCGGTGAAATTGCGCGGGAAAAGCCTCGATTTTTCTGCGTCTGACAGACTTGCCATGTAATCAGCGATAAGGCTTTCCATGCTATGGCGAGTCCCATCTTTGAGGATAACCTCTCCACCATCAAAGGGACCGTGGAAGATGTCTCCATCGTCAAGCAGACATCCCTCGCTACCGTAGTAGACGACGTGATTGAAACCGTGTCCAATCGCTGCCCACGTACACGTCCAAAGCCCGATGACACCGCTTTTGAAGTTGATGGTCGCTACCCATGTATCCTCTTGCTCGTTCTTGATGATTTCTCCAGCCTTCGTAACCCGTAGATCCTCAAATTGACACACGCGTGCATACACCGTACTCGGATCACCGAAGAGATAACGGAGTGTATCGCAATAGTGCGCTCCAGAATCCATGACCATACCCCCACCGCCGAGCGTCAGATCCAGCCGCCAGTG
>JAAXHI010000006.1:0-18587 GCA_012270875.1 Candidatus Poribacteria bacterium
TTTATGAAACACCCTCAATTAACTTTACAATGGCGGGGTTACAAACCCCGCCTGCAGTGGGGGATAGTGAGATATTTCCTGTCAGAGTGTAAACATATTTTTGGGATTTACTATAAAAGCCTCGCGGAGCGGGAGGTGTCCGCTCCGCCTTTGGAGTCTCGTGAGAATTCAGACTATTAAAGCTTATCAAGTTGACCTTCCATTGTATGAAGGCAGCTACAACTGGTCGGGCGGAAAATCCGTATCTGTTTTTGACAGTACCATCGTTTCGGTTGAAACGGATGAAGGCATCACAGGTTACGGTGAAGTCTGTCCTCTGGGACCGTTCTATCTCCCTGCTTATGCAACAGGGACCCGTACTGGTATCGCTGAACTCGCACCGCACCTCATCGGCGAAGATCCGACGCAGCTGCTGCCGCTCAACCAACACATGGATATTGCACTTAAGGGACATCCATACGTGAAATCCGCAATCGACATCGCGTGTTGGGATATTCTCGGTAAGGTTTCAAATCAATCCGTTTGCACACTGCTCGGTGGAAGGTATGGCGAGGATTTCATGCTCTATCGTGCGATCTCCCAACAATCCCCTGATGAGATGGCAGCGAAGGTTGCCACCTATCGTGCGGAAGGATACCGCAAATTCCAGTTGAAAGTCGGTAGTGATCCAAATACCGATATTGAACGCATCCACGCGGTTGCCGAATTGATGGAACCCGGAGATGTGTTGATTGCGGATGCGAATACGGGTTGGTTAATGCACCAAGCCGTCCGCGTTGTCCGCGGTGTGCGCGATGTAGATGTCTACATCGAACAACCCTGTCTCTCTTACGAAGAGTGCCTCGCCATTCGCCAACGGACAGATCATCCGTTTGTTCTTGACGAGACGATTGACAGCATTCATGCGTTATTACGCGGTCATGCCGATCAGGCGATGGATGTCGTCAACATTAAGATAAGCAAATTCGGTGGACTGACCAAAGCAAAACTCGCCAGAGACCTGTGCGTTGAACTCGGCGTTGCGATGACGATCGAAGACAGTTGGGGTGGCGACATTACAACCGCTGCGATTGCGCATCTCGCGCATAGCACACCGACAGAATTCCTTTTCACCGCAACGGATTTCAATAGTTACGTCACCGTCAGCACGGCGGAAGGTGCTCCGCAACGGATCAACGGCAGGATGGCAGCCGCAACGCAACCGGGTTTGGGTATCACACCGGATATGGCTGTCTTAGGTGAAGCGTTGGTTCATGTGGAATAGTCGTATGTCTATCAGAATTCTCTCCGCGTCCGATGTCCGGGCAGCCTTACCGATGTCCAAAGCGATTGATGCGATGCGTCCCGCTTACGGTCAACTTTCAGCAGGCACAGCGGTCGCGCCGCCGCGACAACATATCTCCACCGACAAAGGCGTTACACTCATAATGCCTGCCTATCTTCCAGAGCGCAGTGAGCTCGGCATCAAAGTCGTCTCTGTCTATGACGACAACCCAAATTTTGATTTACCCCGTATCACCGCAACAGTCTTGGTACTTGATCCAGAGACAGGGTCACCGAAAGCGTTCATGGACGGTGCCAGTCTTACGGCTATCCGAACGGGTGCCGGGGGCGGTTTGGCAGCAGACCTCCTTGCCCGACAGGACGCAAAAACGGTTGGACTTTTCGGCGCAGGTGTACAGGCGCGGGCACAGTTGCAGGCGGTGATGGCGGTCAGAGACATTGCGCGCGTCAATCTCATCAGTCGGACCCGAGCCTCGGCAGAGCAACTTGCTACTGAGATTTCAGAGTGGGTAGATGCCCCCGAAGTCAACCTTGTATCCACGCCCCAAGCGGTAGTAGAGGACGCTGATATTGTGCTGTGTGCGACGACATCGGCAACCCCACTTTTTGATGGAAACGCCCTACAACCCGGCACGCACATTACAGCCGTCGGCACGTTTGTACCAGAGAAACGGGAAGTCGATACGACGACAATCAGACGCGCACACCGAATCGTGGTGGATTCGCGGGAAGCCTGCTTAGAAGAGGCAGGGGAACTGATTATTCCGAATGCTGAAATTAGAACCGAGCACTTAGTAGCCGTCGGCAGTCGGCAGTCGGTAGTCGGCAAGAAAGCCGAAAGCCGAAAGCCAACGAAAAATGAACTCGTTTTCGGTTCCGCTGAAATCGGTGAAATCGTCAACGGCGATAAACAGGGACGGCAGTCAGATGACGAAATCACGTTTTTTAAGTCGGTAGGCGTAGCAGTGCAAGACGCAGTCGCTGCAGCAGCGGTGCTCGCAGAAGCAGAAGCGAAAGCGTTAGGCACCCTTATTGAAATAGGATGAGAGTACCTTGGCATTATAGGAGGGGTTTCAACACCGATTCTTTTACTTTAGCACGATCCGTCGGACCTGTGCATCCGGTCCGCCAACAACAACACTTCCATCCGTTGGATGCACAGCAAGCGAATAAGCCCAACCCTTTAGCGCGTGAATTTCACCGGTAACTTCCACTGAATCTGGATCAACGAGACGGACAGCACCATCTGTACAAGCGGCGATGATCCTTGTGCCACCATTTAGCCATGCCACATTTAGCGGTGCTTCCTTGAGTCGTGCGAACTTAACCATTCGTCCGATAGTTGGTTGCCAGAGTCGAACGGTGCGGTCATCGCTCACAGAGGCAATCATAGGGAGCCCCGTATCATTAGGACGCAGTGCAAGGTCGTGTGCGGGCAGCGTGTGGTTGTTCAAACTTCGGATTAACTCACCCGTTGTTAAGTCCCAGACGCGGACATTCTGATCTACGCCGGTGCTCACGAGCGTTTGCTTATCATCCAAAAAACAGAGGGATGACACACCCCGTGAATGACCTTTCAGGCGTTGAACTGGGGTTCCGGTGCGTAGGTCCCAAAGAATAATATCACGGTCTAAACTTGCCGATGCAAGCGAAGACGCATCCCGCCAAACGACAGCCGTGACGGAATCGCGATGCTCGCTAAGAATACGGAGCGATTCGCCTTGGGACCATGAAAAAATCTCTATAGTGCCTGTGGTCGCAGGGTTCCCGCCCCCAACAGCCAACTGGTTCCCGTCAGGTGAAAACGCAAGATCGTGAATATTACGGGCTTGGACTGCAATAGTCCTCTGTAGATTGAGCGTTGGCCAGTCGTAGACGTCCAAACCCACCTGTGAACATGCTACAACCGATTTTCCATCGTGAGAAAACGCGAGCGCAGTAATTGGCGGCATCACGGTAGGTTGGTGCGGATGCGTGTCAGTGATCAATGGCTTGGACTCCGATTGATTTCCTGTCCATGCGCCATAGTCTGCTCCCTGCTCAATCCACTTTCGGATAAGATCAGTTTCCTGTTTTGTCAATGGATCACCGGCTTCCGGTGGTGGCATGATGCCGGTTTCGCCTTCAGACAAGGTGATACGCTGATAGAGCAGCGAATCTTCGGGTTCGCCAGCGATAATGACCTCTCCGTACAGACTCTCCTCAATGCCCTTCATGCTGTCGAGTTGGACACCGCCCTTCGGTTTGAATGGCTTTCGGCTTTCGGCTTTTGGCTTTCGGAAAGAGGTCTCTGGGGCATCCATACCGTCTGGTTTCTGACTGCCGACGGCTGATTGCCGACGGCTACTTTGGGGCTCTGCCTTGGGTGCACTATGGCAACTGAAACAACGATCCTGAAGGGTAGGTAAAACCTGAGTTTCAAAGTCAATCTTAGTTTGAGGTTCCGCTGAGACAGGGCGCGCAGCAAGCACAAGGATAAATATGAAACTAAAGATAGAGGCTGCTAAATTTAGGTGTTGTTCACACTTCATCAATTAACTCCCGATGCGTTTGAATCCTCTCGGATCGTTCTTTGTAAGACTTTCATCTGTTCGAGCGTTTCAGGCGAGACCTTTCCATCCTGAGTAATCCCGATATTCATCGTAATCACCCGTTTTTGGGCAATACACGCCTTCACGTAATCGATAATCTGCTGCGTGGTAAATAAGGGTGGAGCAATATCGGTATTTGGATATCCGTGCTGCCAAGGATCGTCGAGAAAAATCAAGCCGTGCGGTTGTAAACCGCCTGCGCTGCCACCCTCTGCAAAGAAACTTGCGGGTGGATTCACAAGCGCTCCGCCAAACTCCCCAGCATAATATTCTTGAAATTCAGTCGTTTTGGGGAGAATCCAACTGTTCCAAGCGACAATGCGTTCGGGATTCCCAACTTTGGTCGCCTTATGCAACTTTTCAAACGGTTGAAGCGGATACCGATCGTCGAACCAGTATCCCGCAATTTTTTTACCATAGCGAATGCCGATCTCGGTAAGAATGTCACGCTCAATTTTGAAGAACCCTGACTTGTCTTGACTTAAAAACCCAGCGGCTTTCACCCACTCCGAATCTCCTACACCGTGATGAAAGTAAAGAATCAGGGGAATACCACGTTCTTGCAGCTTGCCAGCCATTTCTCCAATTAGATCGCGTTTGCAGGTGCGTCCCGGCATAACCGCTTCGACCGATTTTAAGGGTGCTGGAAAATGCATAATTCCGTGGACAGCAGTGAAAATGACGTAGCCAGCTCCGGTTTCACGCACCATATCGGCGAAAGCATCAAGATCAAAAGCGTTCACCGCTTCCTCATAAGGTTTTTGAGGACCCCGCAACGGTTGTGTCGTTGTCGACCAATGGAACATCACGCCGTACTTCGCCTCGACGAACCAATTTGCCTTAGCACGCATCTGCTGTGCTTTCTCGTTTGAAACAATCCTTGCTTTGTCAGCGAGCGACGAAATCAATTCAAGCGAATGGACTCTCACGCGATCTTTAGATTTAGCCTTTCCGATGAGACGTAGCGTAATTATGCTTTCGCCTGCGGGGAGGTGCAATGTCCCCGGAAGTGGTATCCTTTCAAAATTCTGCGAATCTCCTGCCCATCCAGTCGTTTGGCGAATTGTTTCAACAGTTTTATTTTCTCCAGCGACAATCTCAAACGCCGAACCCACCGCATGTGCATCAGCAGTATAGGTCATCGCGAGTTTATAACTGGAAGATGTGGAAAGTTTCACCTTCCATGAAAGTGAAGCGGATGGTTGGTGCCAACCTTCAATCCAGTCCTGTGCCTGTAGGTGCGCAAGCCCCCCACCTACTTCGGCACTGTCTCCAAACAGATAGATAACCGACGAAGGATCTGCCTCAATCAATCTTGGCTTCTTAAGTGTAGCAGGATCCCCTTCAACATCAAGAACAACGATGTCATCAACACCGTTTTGATACTCCTCTGGGACTACAATCAAAAGTCCCCACGGATGCTGTCGCACGATTCCCCACGAATTGCCGTCTACCGCGGGATTTCTCAGAATCCAAGCGTTCTTCACGACCCGATTGGTGATCGCTGGAAGAGTGATATTGTTCTTTCCATTCCAAGAAAGCACATGCACATAGATTTTATTGTTCTTATAGGTGGTTACATACTGATCAGTAGGCGTAAAGGGACCACTGCGAGTCTCAATAATTGATTCACCGTTCTCGTCAATCCACTCCCTGATTACTTCCTCCGTTCCAGCAAATTGGGATTTTTTCTGGCGATCCGACAGCGGATTAACATTGACACCTGAACTGCTGCCTGCCTCACGCACCATGTCTACAATCAATGCTTTGGCTGTCCCTTGGTGATGCATAATTTCCTCCTGTGCGTGGATAATAGGGACTACGCAGATGAGTACAAGTAAAATTGAAAGAAAAGGGCTTAGCACGAAACTTTCCTATAAAACAACAGATACGACCCATTCCCATTTGAATAGAGTCGTTATATTATAGTAGATTCTGTAATTATTTATACACTTAGCATCGGTTCGGTTAGGAAACCGAACCTACCGGGGGATGAAAGTGTGTATTTATTTTTGGAATTTACTATAATTAGGACTTACGCAACGCCATTTGCGGAGCAAGCGGACGCTTCCGATCCTGTGAGCGAACCTCTGAAAAGAGAGTTCGCTGAGGCACGGGGACCTCGGCGAACAAGGGTTGCTGCGTAAGTCCTGTTAATGATTGGTCACAAATTCATTACAAGTTAGCAGACTCCACACCATATCTTCAAGGATCGCGCGTTGGGAGTTGGCAGATGCGTTGACATCAATGTGTTGCGCCCAAAACTGTTGTTCCGTATCCGTTGGATGTCGACTTAATGCGGCGAGGTAGAACTCGTTGACAATCTCCATCGGTGATTTTCCGGTGGAGACCAATCTATCAAGCCGACTATCAGATACACCGATGCGTGCATTGAGAAGATCGCCGTTGAATAGGTGGAGTTTACGTTGAAGTCCATCTGTCGCTCCGGCAGCACTTTCGCATGAGGTCTCACGTCCACACCGTCCTAAAATATCAAGTGCGTCGGACTCGGTGTTCGGATCAAACAGAGAGACAGCACGGGTGCCTTCGGGTTCATTGCCATAAACATCAGGCACACCGAGAACATCTGAGATGGCATCCGCCAATACCTCCGGCGCGAGCGGCTTTTGGAGTGCATGCGAATAGAAACGATCATCTGTTGCGTTTTGGGGAAGCGTGTTTGCACTGCGCGCATAAGCCACACTCAGCGCGATCCGCCTAAGCGTCTGTCGTAGGTCGTAACCGTGTGCCACAAAGTCGGCAGATAGTTCTGTTAGCAATTTAGGATGTGTCGCAGGATTTGTGGAGCGGAAATCGTCAACGGGTTCAACTAACCCACGCCCCATCATCGCCTTCCACAACCGATTGACGAGGGCTTTGGCGAAATATGGATTGTCTGTGCCTGTTAGCCAGTCAACAAGTTCGGTTCGACCATCAGCAACATCAGCAGACAGAAACCGATTACCGGGAATTCGTGCGACCGCCTTTTCGCGTGTTGCTGGATGGATAACCTCACCAGATGGTTTTACTCTGATGACCTGTCCGTTCGCTTCTATTTTGGCGAAGATCGCCGCCAATCCGTGGTAGTCGTCCTGCGTCCATTTGTCAAGCGGGTGATTGTGGCAATTCGCGCATCGAAGCCGAGCACCCATAAAGAGTTCACTCATGAATTCGGCTTGTTCACCGGCGTTACCAACAGTGCGGTAAAAATTTGCCGGACCGACTTCATGGGAATCCCCTGTTGCAAGGATAACCGAGCGTGCAATCTGATCATATCCGATGCCTTCGCGAATCTGCTGCGCGAGCCACTGGTGATAGGCGAACGCGCCTTGCGTATTTCCACCTTCCGAATGGATTCGGAGCAACTTCGCCAGTTGCAACGTCCAGTATTCGTTAAATTCATCGGAGCCAAGCAGTGCGTCCACCAACGTTTCCCGTTTATTTTTCCCTGAATCTGCGAGAAATGCGGTTACTGCATCTGGGGCAGGGAGCCGTCCGGTAAGATCAAGCGTCACTCTCCGCAAGAAGGTGGCATCATCGGCAGCTGGAGACACAGGCAACCGCAAGGTTGAGAGCAATTTGAGAATTTCACCATCAATACTCGTATCCGCCGATTCTAAAGATGTATGTGTTTCATCACTTTTATGGACATTCTGTATAGGAACTTCGTTTAAGGGAGCAATGAACTCAATCGGGACGACTTCCGTGAGATAACGAGCAATAATAATATGCCGACCGGTCCGGTTCAGTTTTGCAACACCCGTGGCTGGGTTGATTTCAACTGCGGAGGTGTCCTCTGGTGTAAAGACAGTCCATCGTGTTACATCTTCTGTGGTTCCGTCAGAAAAATGTGCGTTTGCTTGCAATTGAATGGGATTCTCAAGGTTCGAGATCACTTGTTTCTGTGGGGATATTTCTACACGTTCCAAGTGCCGTAGCGTTTCATAAGTCGCGCCTTGCTGGATCCAGTTGTGGAGCAATCGCGCGCCTTCTTCATTTTCGTTCAAGACCTGCCCGCCGCCATGATTGGTTTGTGCTGTCGGTTTTAGAATAATCAGGCTTTCTTCGGGATGTATCAGGTTAACACGCCGACCCGCGAACTGTCGGACAATCGCTTTGTAGTCGGCTTGCGGATTCCCTCCGAAGAGTGACAGATTAAACTCACCTCTGCCAGCGGCTGCCCCGTGACATGCCCCGGCATTACACCCAAACTTGGTGAAGACGGGTATCAAATCGTTTTCAAAATCAACGCGGTCAGATGTCGCTAAACCAGATGGCCCATCGTTTGCTACGGAAGCATTTTGATAGATAGGACCACACAAAATTGACACGGCTAATAGTGTCGGTATTATGAGAGTAAAGCGGATCGCTTTCATTTTTTCGTCCTTGCCTAAGTTATTTCTATTCTTTCATTTGACCGAAATGCGAATGCTCGGTTTTTGATGTTTGTTACAATTTTATTTTCTGTAAACACCTAAGACCCGTCCCCAATACAATAGAGGTGCGTGCGTGAGCGGAGGATTAGCGCGTTCCCAGCGACAGCACCCGATGCAATAAATTCGTTATCAAACTCGTTCCGTGCTAACACATTAAACGCGCGTCCGGCAGAAATAACCGACACACGCCCTTCCATGCTGAAAAAATAGATGTTTCCACCGGCATATAGTGGCGATGCCCAATGATCTCCACCGACACGACCTCTCCATATCATTTCTCCTGTCTTTGCTTCTATGCAAGAGACGACACCGCCTTCGTTTACCATGAACATCAGATCGTCTACAATCAATGGTGACGGTATTTCAGGGGTCCCTTTGCGATTGCTCCAAACGACATGTGTATCGGTAACATCGCCTGTGCCTGAGGGATCAACCGCCAACAACAATTTTTCCACGCCAGTTGTAAAATAGACGAGGTCGTGCGCAAAAATCGGACGGCATGCAACGTTCCATCCCCAACCTTCGTGCCGGACGCGCCAGAGTTCATCGCCGGTTTTCGGGTCATAAGAGATTGTGACTTCCGCTGCAGGACTTACCAATTGCTTCTTTCCTTGGAAAGTAATGATTGTAGGTGTCGCGTAAGATTTTCGGTTGTCGTTCGGCTTTTCTTTTTTCGATTCTTCTACATCCTTAACACCTTTGGCTTTGAGGACATCCTCAAAATTGGAGTCAACCTTTCGGTGCTGCAGCCACAAGGTATCGCCAGTATTCTTGTCGAGCGCAGCAATAAACTGCACATCAACACCATCGAAGGTGAGAAATAGTGTATCCGCATCAATAATCGGCGAAGAGGCGGGACGGACCCGATGGTCACAATTGAGATCTCGACGCTCCCAAAGTTTATCACCAGTTTCCGTGTCCAAGCAGGCGGTGCCATACGTGCCATAATGAACGTAGATCCGCCCTTCCTCTACAATTGGGGTCGGCGAAGCATAGCTGTTGAGATCGCTGTGTTCAAGTTGCGGTGCCGCGACATCAAACACTTTTATATCGTGTAGGATGTTACCGCTCTCTAAGTCCACACAGATCGCGAAGAGTTCTCTGCCATCTTTACGTGCGGTTGTCACCCAAATCTGATTTCCCCACACCACAGGCGATGAATACCCTTTATCGTGGATGGGTGTTTTCCAACGGACGTTTTCGGTTTCGCTAAATTCGATTGGAAGGTTAGTTGCGGTTGCCTTGCCGTCCCCGTTAGGACCACGAAACTGATTCCAATAATCTTCTGTTGTCGTATTTTGTGCGTAAACTAAAGCGAACACGCTGACTGAAATTAGGGTTAGAATTGTTGCGGTTACGCGTTTCATAAATAAACCTCTGTGTTTGTTTAATTCGGGTGAGAAGTTATTTTTTATTACGAGGAATATTGGACTATTCATCTGTTGTCAGATCTGCTACACATCGAAAGCCGACCCAAATAGTATTATCAGACACCTGTTTTTTCACGACTGGGTTCGCTTGTGGCTTCTGTTCCTGATTTGGTTTTTGCTTGTTTATAGGGATATTCTTATCCAAAATTGGTTTCTTCAAACCTGAATATTCGATTGCCTGCGGAAATCCGGTTGCTGTCGGAGAGAGTTTTAAGCGGCGGGATAGGCGTAGGTGTTGAAAATAACTCGACCAACCGCTGCCTCTTATCACTCGTTCGGTTCCTGTTGCTGGTCCCTTTGGATTCTTGAGCACAGAACTTGCGTAATAGTTTTCACCATACCAATCCGCACACCATTCCCAAGCGTTCCCTGCCATATCATATAATCCATAGCCGTTAGCGTTATAACTTCCCACTGGTGCTGTGTATAAATGACCGTCATCCGCCTGTTCTCCACCAAACGAACCGGTAAAATTACAGTCTGTTTTTTCGGGGGGTCGGTTTCCCCAAACGTAGCGTTTCCCGACTAACCCGCCTCGTGCTGCGTATTCCCATTCGGCTTCGGTGGGTAATCGTTTACCTGCCCATTGGGCATAGGCTTGGGCATCACTAAAAGTGGCACCTGCTACAGGGTGATTGTCGGTCGGTGTAGTGAAACCAACTCCCTGGTGTCCGCCTTTTTGTGCGAATACAATCGCCTTTTCTGCTATCCAGTCAGGCGATTGGTCGGGTAAGGTTCCGTGGGCTGTTTCTCTTAAAAACCGTTTATATTGTCCGATTGTCACCTCATGCCGATCCATGTAAAAAGCATTCAGTTCCACTTGATGGACAGGAAGTTCATCTGCTGCGCCTTCATCGAAATGGTCGCCCATTTCAAAAGAACCCGCAGGTATCAACACCATCGCTGCACCATCTTTCTCCCAAGTAATCACGCGAAGCGGCGTATTATCAACGACTTCAGTTCGGGTTATTTCAGGTTGGTCTTCAACCATCTCATCTTCACCACAACCGAGTAAAACAATCCCGATCAACAAGCTGTAAATTGTTTTTCTCACAGATAACTTCCTTTACGACAGTTGGATTAAGCGATTAATTCCGAAACGACCTTGGCACCGTCAGGGGCAACGCGAACAGGACGCCCGTCGCTGGTATGTAGTTCCAAGCTGGGGTCAATACCGAGTAATGTGTAGAGTGTCGCTGATAGATCCGATGGCGTTACGGGACGTTCTTTTGGAAATTCGCCAAGCGCATCGCTACTGCCGACGATCTGCCCGCCTTGCACACCACCACCCGCCAACAGCACACTGAACACGTTGGGCCAATGATCACGACCCCCTTGCGAGTTAATTTTCGGTGTCCGTCCAAACTCACCCATGACGACTACGAGTGTTTCATCCAAGATGCTCCGCTCGGAAAGGTCTTGAATCAGCGCACTCAAAGCTCGATCAAGAGACGGAAGATGTGCATTCCGATCCGTCGGGTACCGCTCTTTCAGCTGGAATATATCTTGATGCGTATCCCAACCGGTATGGTTGACAGTCACAAAAGGAACACCGCGCTCGACCAATCTCCGTGCCAATAAACAACTTTGTCCAATTTCGTTCACACCACCTGTTCCATACCGATTAAGAACATCTTGGGGTTCATCGGAAAAATTGAATGCGCCTTTGGCTTCAGGAGATGTTATCAGATTGTAGGCGCGTTCCAACTCTGGATCTGACACTGTTGGTTCTCCAGCATCTTTAGCACTACTGAATGCGTTGAGTGTGTTGACAAATTGTCTGCGTCGCGAGAGGCGATCCATATCAATACCTTGATAAAAATCGAGGTCGCGGACCTTAAAACCACCGTTCCTATCCTTAAAATCGCCCTTATTAGAATTACCAGCAACAGAAAATGGACGTGTCGCACTCGGTAAATATCCGTTTCCCGACACTTGACCTGTGAAGTTCGGCACTGCAATGTTCGGCGGTAAAGCGGTTAGAGCATCTCCTGAAGCGTTGTTACTACTTTGAGATCTGACATAAGCGACCGTTGCGCCAAAGGTCGGATACGCAAGTGCAGGCGTGGGTTTATAGCCTGTCATAAGGTACTGCGTGCCGAGGTTGTGCTCACCAAGCGGTGAGGTCATTGAGCGAATAATGGCAATTTTATCCATAATAGCTGCCGTTCGCTCCATGCATTCACTGATGCGTACGCCTGTAAGATTCGTGGCAATAGTGCTCAGGGGTCCGCGTACCTCCTGTGGTGCGTCTGGCTTTGGGTCGAAGGTTTCGAGATGGCTGGGACCGCCATCAAGCCATATCAGGATACAGGACTTTGCTTTAGCAGTCAATGTATTGTTGGCAAAGACGCTTTGTAGGTGGAAAAAGTCGCCTAATCCTAATCCGAGTGCTGTCAATCCACCGACGCGTAGAAAATCGCGACGGCTCATGCCATCACATCGTTTTACTGCATTCATTATGTTTTTCCTCCTATAACCTAATCGGAATCCTTGGCACGGTTTTCCTGTGCTTTGTCAGGCTCCATACTTTTATCTTCAGCCGGACCAATTGAGAATTCAATTTTATCAATACCTGCCTCTTTTGCGATATCCATTACCTTGACGATCTGCTCGTGAAGGACTTCTCGTCCGGTTTGGAGAGTAAGCAGAGATTTTTGTTTTTCAGGCAAATTGAGAAGGCGAACACTCAATTCATCAAACTGGATAACGTTCCCGTTTAAGAACATTTCACCCGTCTTATCGCTGGCAGCAGGGTTATTAATTTTAATCACAAGGCTTTTTTCGTTCAACCATTTTTCCAGAGTGGCAGGTTGGACACCAATTGCGTCTCCAACAGCCCCAAGCACATACGGATCTGGACGGAGCATCGGTTGGGTAAACGCAAAGTTGTGTAGCACTTTTCCATCTTTGGCAATAATAACCGTCTGCGCGACGTTACGATTCAATCCGTAGGTGCCTGGACCTTCGCGACCCTCTTGAGAAACAGTGAGTAAGACACCACTTGGAATATGCGGAACTAATTTACTGGCTTGATTCTCGACGGTATCCGGCGCGTCGCCTAAAAACACAGCACTTATATGCATTGTCTGTTCAGATTTCTCGGCGATTTGCGCGAGTAGACGAGAAACGCCAAGTAATCCGCGCAATCCGAGACCGCTTTCATCCTGCAGGAAGAGAACGAGGAGCTCACCATCTGCTTTGGCGATGACATCGGACGTTTTGCCCTTAGTTTCACCGTTGATGCCCTTAGCCATCAATGGTGGCAGTTTTTCGCCGGGTTGTGGACCGGAGAAGCGTGTTGCGCCCTGCACCTTTCTGAACTCAGTAGGATCTTTTACTTCAACGTTCTCTGTGCGGTATCGGTTTTCGTTCCTCCGCTTTGCTGCGGCGGCACGTTCATTTAAGTCTCGTAGGTCTCGCAATACTTCCAGATTCGCGTTGAGCTGTTTGACCAACGCTTCTACGTGATCAAGCGTATCCTCTTTGCCCTCCGTCTTGGCTGCGAAGATGCTCTCTTTCTCGCGCTGCAATATTTTCAGATCCGCGTTGAGTTGTTCGAGCAACTCTTCCACCTGATCAAGCGTATCCTCTTTACCCTTCGTCTTGGCTACAGTTTCATTTAAGTGCTGCAACCTCTCCTGAAACGTATTGAGTCGTTTGAGGAGCTCTTCAGTCTGGTCGCTTATAGCCTCCATTTGCTTTTTGTCTGGTTTCGGACGTGCATCTTCATCAGGTTTTTCATTTAGCCATTTCTCCAATGTAGCGGGTTCTACTTCAATCGCTTGTGCGATGGCACCGAGGAGGTGTGGATCGGTATAGAGCAACGGTTGTGCAAAAGCAAAGTTGTGTAGGACTTTCCCGTCTTTAGCGATAAGAATTGTCTGTGCCACATTGCGGTTCAGCCCATAACTTCCCGGTCCTTCACGCCCATCGGGAGATATCCCTTTTAATATCTCGTTTGGCATCTCTTCGTTTAACATGTTATGCGCCCAGTCAGGTAAAGTATCAAGACTGTCTGCAAGGAACACAACACCTATCTGAAGCCCTTGATTAGACTTTTCAGCACCTGTTGCCTTACTATGCCTTTTTTGGAAAGCATCAATTTTAAGAAGCAACTGGGACACATTAACAAGTCCTTTTACACCGACACCATTGGTATCTTGTAAGAACAATACGAGAGGCTTTCCATCAGCATTAGTGGTAATGTCAAATGTTGTCCCTTCAATTCTACCACCAATACCGTTTACCGTCAACGACGGGAGTTTTTCGCCGGGTTGCGGTCCAGAAAATATTTTGCTGTCTTCAGATGCCTCAAACAAGGTCGGGTCTTCCACTTTGATGTATGCATCGTCCTTGTATTCCTTCTTACCCATTTTCTCAGCTTTCGCTTTTTGCATATCCTGCTTTTCTTCGGTCTTATCGACCACTTTTTCTGATTTCTCAGGTGCCTGAGCGAAGAGTGAGACTTGGAAAGTTTTCAACGGCACTAACTGCGCCATTGCCAACAAGGGGAGGCAGGTTAGGAGTAAAGTGGCTACTATTAATTGCAAGCGCGGCTTCAGTTGCACATCTAACCGTCGATTGCTTTTTAAGATAGCATCAATTCGAGATTCCAACTGCGATGGCTGATTTAGGGACAAAGCGAGTGAAGTAGCCCTATCTCTGTGGCGGACTAAATCCAACAGACACTGCGCGTAGTTTTTTCTTGCCCCTGTCAATTGGATGACCCAATCGTCACAGATGCGTTCTCGGAGATGGACGAGTTCGCGGTTAAGAAAATAGTAAATCGGATGAAAGAAGAAGATAACGCCAACCGCGTGCGAAAAGAGGTTCGTTAACCAATCGTGTCGTCGTACGTGTGCCAATTCGTGAGCAGCGACCAACTCAAACTGCTCCAAATCCAGTTTTCGTGGAATCAGGATGTACGGTGCTAACCAACCGAATGAGATCGGTGATGCTACCCGATCCGAGAAGCACACGGTGACTGGACGATTTATATCGAGTTGCTGCGCCAATCGTTGACAGATTGCCTGATATGAATCATCAGCCGCCATAGCACTGCGTCGGAACTGATAGATTCGACACAAGCCGAACATGAAACGGACTAACATAACCGAAGCACCGATTGCCCAAACACACAACAGCAGATTTGTATTGGTTGCCCAACTGAAGAAAGACTTACCGCCAACAAGCAGTTGGTTCTTGGATTGTGTCCCGCTTTCAGTGGATAAAGAAATTTCTGGGAGGTCTGTAGTTAGCGCAGCTAAACCTGATATGTTTATTGGCTCCGCCTGTGTTAATTCTGGCACCGGGTCTCCGCCGATGGAGAGTGCTGGCACAAACTGGTTCAAACCGAATAGGATTGGTAGGCTGAGTAAAGATAACAACCAGAGCAGATGAACAGTGGTATTGGAACGACGGAAGCGAGTTACGACGAACCACATCAAGCCGCTTAGGAGTATCCACTGCCATGAGCAGTTAAGCAGGGAAAGGAGGATTTGCTTAGTCATCGGTTTGTTCTCCTTCAGGTTGATAGTTGTTAATGAGTTCCTGTAAGCGATTGTGTTCATCTACGCCGGTTTGTCGCACTTCGAGGAGTGTATTCACGAGTTTCTCGGCTGAGTTGTCAAAAAGGCGTTCGAGTAAATCGTTGAGCATCGTATGCGTGATCTCCGTTTCTTTCACCAAAGGCTGATAAACGAACGTCCTACCCTCAACTTCATGCGCCAAAAAACCTTTCTTTTCGAGGCTTTTCATAGTAGTGGCAACAGTGGTATAGGCGAGTTTGCGGTTAATGTTATCGAGAACATCGTTGACCGTGGCACGTGTTAATTTCCATACCACTTTCATCACCTCAAGTTCTAAAGGGTGTAATCTCTGGGGTTTCATTTGATTTGATCCTTATCTAATGGGTTATAATTGGTTTCTACGACCAATAAGACAATGCTTCACCACGAATGTTCACAATTATGCACACTAAATACTATTTACAAATACGTAATAATAGTATTATACACCCTATACATCTGTTTGTCAAATTAAAAATTAGAAAAAAGCATAATTTTTTCAATTTCTTTATTTTATTTTTTAGAATTTTCCAAAGACGCGCACAAAAATTTCCATGTAGTTCTGGTCGTTAACTTCTCCAATTGCACGTTGGTCTATGTATCGCGCGCCGATATGTAGAAACATCTGCTTCCGATAAGCCGTAAAACTTTTCTCCATCTCAGCCAATAACGCTTGACGGACAAAATCATTATCGTTGTCAAGCATATCATTGAACAGTAGAATTTGCCCGCCGCCGGTGAGTTTGATGGTTTTCGTGAACTGATAGACGACTTTGAGGATAAGTGCTGGTGTCATATCCTGGACATGCGCGCTTTCAATTTTTCGCAGTCGTAGTCCGCGTGAAATCTCTTCACCGTCGATTTCCGCGGTTAATGGGAGGAACTCGGTTCGGTCCTCTGCCATCCGGAAACCGTTGCGGATGGTATATTTGAACATCGGACTAATTTCCAACGATTTGGAGGGACGTAGGCGGTACAGCGTTTTGAAAATACCGACTTCATAGTGTTCATTATCTCTGTCGAAATCGTAATCGTATTGAATTTTGACACGAGCCGTCGTGACCATTCGTTCAATTCCTAAGTATTCATACGTGATTTTGGCAGTATTAATCAGGTCGTTTTGCATCAGCAGCGGATCCCTACGTCGTTTTTCGACTTCAACACCACCATCGACATAGAAGAATTGCACATGCCCGTCTCTCTCCATTTTCCGTACTTCCGGCTGGGATCGATAGAGGCGTTCCTCTTGTCTTCCCAAAAATCCTGCATAATACCACGTTTCGTCAGGAATCCGATCCTTTACCAATTTGAGTTCGTTTTCAAGAACAAGCGAAGAAGCCTGTGCGAGTTGTTTCTGGTAAATGAAGTTAGCGAACGCTTTGGTTGAAGTAGGGGTATTTCTGAGTCTGAGGTTCTCTTCCACTTGAAATCCAAGATCAAGGTCAACAGTGCTTGCCTGTTGACTTATCTTACGATTCATGAAAAGTCGGACACCTTGCAGACCGACATCGAATTCGTAATTCGGGTCCAAGTCGTTTTCTTCTTCATCCCGGATACCGTTGTTATTTCGATCACTTTCGTCAAGGAAATCCTCATCGACATCAAAAAGCAGAATGTCATCCTCATAGTCAAAGATACCGTTGTTATTTTTATCAAGGTCGCCGGGAATAATCAGGGACGGTGGGTCAGGGAACGTGTTATCGGAGTAGCGGTCTTGGTCGTCGTTATCACCGACAGAGCGTGAGGCATCAAACCGGGGACCGACGCGAAATGCTTCTGCTTGAAATATCGTATCACCAACGGTTTGGAAGGCTTTGAAAACCGTTGTCGTTGCATCGAAACGTGAACGCAGATTTTTTTGCAGCGCGCTTTTCGGTGTGACAGCCACTTCTGCTTTCACACCGTAGTTCGTGAAATTGGTTTCCATATCCACTGCCCATACAGGGACCTGGCGAAAGTACCAAGAAAGCCCTAACTGTGAATTACCGAACTTTGTGACTTCACGCAGACCGATGCCCGACCCTTCTGTCTGGCCCTCTTGACCGTTTAATCGGTTAAGCAAACCCGGTACCATTAGGATTGTCCAATCTGTGCGGTTGGAGCGGACCTCCCAACGGACACCGCTCAGATCAATCTGATCGAAGGTGAATTTCGTGAAGGTTGTCGGGACTTCGCCGAGACTTAGGATGTTTTTGACGCTGCCTGCGGTCTCCTCAATTACCATGACACTGTGGAAACCACGGCGAAAGAGGCGGTCAAAATCAAAGTCGTCCTGCCTGACCCGCTCTTCCTCTGTATCTGCAAGAAAGTTTCGCCTGTTTGTGAAATCGTATTCAACGCGTCCAGAAAGGAATAACTTGCCAAATAGACTGTATACGTCTTCTGCCTCAGCATAGAACACCAGGGAGCCGTTCAACAGTAAGAGAAGAAAGCCGGAGATCAGATATTTTCGGGCACCTGTATTTATTTCCATAAATCTTTTTTTAATTTTAAACAGTCGTTCAGTTGTTAATTATCGGCTGTCGGTTATAAGAGACGCTTCTTGAATCATAATCTCTTAACTGCGGGACTTACGCAAAGTGAACAAATATTGGAACTCTAACCCCCTAAATCCCCCTTATCAGAGACTTTTCTCTAAACCCCCTAAATCCCCCTTATCAGGGGACTTTAAGATGGAATGCGTAAGACCTAAACTGATAACTGATAACTGATAACTGATAACTATCTTCACCTCAAAATATCTTCCGGCCCATAAACCTCTGTGAAAACTGTCCAGATGCTTGTGCGTTTATCGAAACGGCTCAGTCCACGGTATGTGCCAAACCAGACGTAGTTACTATCAATAGACATAGAGAGAATACCGTTATGCACCAAACCGTTGTCTCGGGTGTAAGTTGTCCAACTATTTGCCAACTGATCAAACCGACTGACACCTGCATTGTAGGTGCCGATCCATACCTCTGTTCCATCAACACCGATAGTAGTAACCTTGTTGCTAGCGAGTCCGTCTTCTGTCGTGTAGGCAGCCCAAACCTCTGTTTTTTCATTATAGAGTGTTACACCGCGATCACTGCCAAACCAGACATTGTTGCCATCAATAGCGATACAACTGACTTCATCGCTGGCGAGTCCATCTTCTACTGTGATAGTCTTCCAGATGTCTCTACCGATGTCGTATTTGCTCACACCTCGGCGTGTGCCGACCCAGACGTGTCTTTTGCTTGCTGTGATGCACCAAATTTGGTCGGCAACCAGTGATTCTGCGAACTCTTTAGA
>JAAXHI010000006.1:18632-23065 GCA_012270875.1 Candidatus Poribacteria bacterium
GGATACTTTCCTATCCCGGAATTCGTGCCAACCCAGATGCTATCACCGTCGCTGCTGACAGAAGTCACATTATTGGCAGGCAACCCGTGTTCAGTTTTGTACTGATCCCACTGGAGTGCTATCTTATCAAAACGATTCGCGCCGTCGCGTGTTCCAACCCAGACATATTGTTCGTCCGTTACAATAGAACTCACAACGTTATCGGAGAGACAGTCTCTCTTTTTGCGTCCGTGTCGGTGCCAATGACCACCGTGGGTTTCTATATTTTCGGAGCCACCTTCCTGCCGATAATTCTTCCAAGTTCCTAAGACCTTATCATAGCGGGACATCCCTTTGTCTGTCCCGACCCAGACGAAACGTGCATCTGTATCGACCGTCCGGACAGTGCGTCCGATCAGGGTCGGTAGTGCCTTCAAAGGTGTCCAAGATTCTTTCCGTTTATCATAACGGGAAAGCCCACGTAAGGTTCCGACCCAAACATAGTCTTCATCAACTGCAAGCCCATATTCACCGACATGGTTATGGAGCAGTCCTTTGATATCTTTAAACGTTGCCCAAGTGCCGGAGGCGAAATGAAATCGTCGGAGTCCCTCGTTGGGTGCAGCTAACCAGAGGTAATCCTCATCGGCTGCGAGTTCAAGCGTTCCGCGACCGGATCGGATTGTCGTCCACTCCTTAGTACGCCGATCGTATCGGGTAACACCTGCGTCGTCCCAAGGTCTGTAGAGTATCCAGACATCCTTCTCTGTTGCGATAATGCGTCTAATGGTTTTTGCAGCAAGCACGTCATTCGTTGAAAACGTCGTCCATTTCTTTGTTTTCTTATCGTATCGTGAGAGCGGACGGTTGCTGCCTCTATCCCATTCCGAACGTGCGACCCAGATGAAATCGTCATCTACAGTAATCCATTCCGCGCCTCTACCCGCCAACCCATCCCTCGGCCCGAAATTTTTCCATTCACTGGTGATCTCATTATACCGAGTGAGACCGCGTCCAGATGCGAACCAGACATTGGGTCCGTCAACTCCAAGTGATTTTATAGTCTCCACCTCACGGTGCCCTTCTTCTTCAACCACTTCCCAAGTTCCAGTTGTTTTATTATAATGATTTAATTCCAAACCTATCGTCGGAATGACCCAGACGCTCTGCTCACTCACATCAATTTTCCCCACATCGTCTGTAGAGAGTCCATTTTCTTTTGTAAAATGTTGCCAAGTATCCGCCATTTTATCGTAACGCAGCACACCGTAGTCTGTCGTGAACCAGACTGCATCAGTATCCACATAGATCCAACGTACAAACGTCATAGATCTCTTTTGGGTGGACTGCAGGATATCTAAGCGCGTAAAACGCCGCCACGTTTCCGTCGGACGGTGAAACCGCACAATACTACCGTTTGGTGAAGCCCTCCAGTTATTGAACCAGATATAATCACCATCAAAATTGATGTCTGAGACTCTGGTTTCAAGGAACGGTTCCCGCACCGGACGAGATTGATGTATTTTTATGAATGGCTTTCGGCTTTCGGCTTTCGGCTTTCGGCTTTCGGTAACAAGAGACATCCGGTTAACAGAAACCTCTTTCCGACTGCCGACTGCTGACGGCTGACGGCTATTTTTCCAATGATATTCAACAACCCCTATATCTGTCGCCAGCCAGAGGGTTCCATCCTCACTACACAAGATATCGCGGATGTTATAGGGTACATTTGAGAGAGAACTCCAAGTATCGGAAGCGAGCGTATAATTTCCCAACCCCTGCGGTGTGCCGACCCATAGGATACCCTCTCGAAAGGCGAGTGCTGTGACATTGGGGGAGGGTAATTGCGCGTTAAAGGACACCGGTGCCCAACGCTGCTGGGTGTTATTGTATCTCGCAAGTCCTTGGCGTGTCCCTGCCCAAAGCGTTTTTTCTTTTCCTTTTTCACCTGTCGCGAATAGGACATTCACATGCGGATTGGGAAGTCCGTCGGCGGTAGAATGCATCTTTTTATCAGCAATCGAATATCGCCAAACACCTGCCGCGCCACCAAACCAGACGCTTTCATCATGAGCAAGTACAGATAATATAAGCGGATTTTTGGGCGCATCCGGTAGTACAAGCTGCGTCCATTTTTGAGATGTTGGGTCGTACATGGCGGGCCCCAAACTGCTGCCGACCCAGATAACAGCATTGGACTGTGCCGTATCAGTATGAACTGCTGTTACAAAGGCTTCACCGTGAATGGCTTTCGGCTTTCGGCTTTCGGCTTTCGGTAAAGAGGTTTCTGATGCATCTGTACTCCCTTGCTGACTGTTCTCACTGTGAAGCATGCGTGACTGCTGATTGCTATTTTGCGGGGTATGAAATGTCCATTCATCGCCCCCGGGCGTTCGTGTGCCAAGCCCTCGATCGGTCCCAATCCAGACGCGAGAATAACTTTCGGCTTTCGGCTCTCGGCTATCAGCGTGTAGGGGTTGCTTACTACCTTCTGCCGTAGACTGCTCTGGCTGATTGTTCTCACTGCGAAGCATGCGTGATTGCTGACTGCTAATGAGTATTGACGTGACATAAGGTGTCGGCAGTCCATCTTCTTTAGAGACGATCTTCCAAGTCCGCGTTTGCGGCGCGTAAACCGAAATCCCCGCGACTGTTGCCATCCAAAGGTTGCCATCAGCATCACGTATTATATCACGGACATCGTTATCGGCGAGAAAATCGGCTTGTTTGTAAACCGTCCATTTGCCAGTCACTTTATCAAAGCGGCTGACCCCATCCTCTTTACTCGCAAACCAGACATCATCTCCTTGCGTGGTAATCCAACTGACATGATTGCTTGATAACCCATCTGCTTTGGTGTAATGTACCCATGTATTGACGGGTTTAATGAACCGATGCACACCTGCATTAGCAGTCCCGAACCAGACTTGGAATCCATCTGAACGGATAGAGGTAATCATATTGCTTTTCAGCAGATCGGTTTTCGTATAAGTTTTGATGAACGTCTGGTCAACCTTATTGTATTGACTGACTCCTTCGTCTTGCGTGCCAAACCAGACGCTGTTGTCGTCTACTGCGATTGTAGCGATCTCGCTGTCTATCAAGCCATCTGATTTCGTATAATTGTTCCAAGAATCGGTATCCCGATGGTAGCGACTTACGCCACCTCTGCTGAATCTCGGATCCTCATCCCAACCGTGTGGATCTGGGTTTATTTCTCTATCAGTGCCGACCCAGACGTACTCTGGCTCGACAGCGATCGTTGTAATTATTTTGCTGACCAAACCGTCTTTTCGAGTGCGTACCGCCCAACTATCAATCGTTTTGTCATAACGGTTTAACCCATTAGATGTGCCGAACCATACGTAGTTCCCGTCAATAGCAACAGAGGAGACTTGGTCGCTCGCTAAGCCATCAATCGTTCGGAAGGTCGAAAAGGTATCTGTTTGGGTATCGTATCGGCTTACGCCTTCATCTGTGGCAAACCAGACCCACTGCCCATCAACCGCAACGGCGTTCACCATATCGTTCGCCAATCCGTCTTCCATTGTATAGTGGAGCCACCTATCCTGCTGACGTTTCCAGCGCGAAACCCCGCGTGTTGTCGCAATCCATACATTGTCTAAATCGGCAGCAATACAGTTAACTTCGTTGCTAACGAGCGTCCGTTCCACGGGCCATACTTCTTTGGGACGTGAATTTGCACTGGAATCCTCAGGTGAAATACTCGACTGCGGATCGGTTGTTAATGGGCCGCACCCTATAATAGCGAAGTGGCACAGCAACAACAAAGCACACGTAACAAAAGCAGTATACACATATTTGCCTTTGCGTCTTACAATCGGAAGGTTATTTTTCTCTGATAGATGCATCATTTCTATTGCCGTCCTTTTCGCCAAAGTTTGTGTCTTGCAATATGCGGATTATATTTACCGTTTAGCAACTATTATGCCATAAAAAGGTTTCATGCGCAAGAGAAGCATATTGGAAAGTTTAAAGTCCGTAAAGTCGTAAAAGCGTTCTTGCGCTGCAATGACTTTAGTTACTTCGCAACTTTAGATGCACTTGCGAACTTTCTTTTATATGACGTATATCAGCGGTGCATCCCTTAAAAAAGTTGTACTTTAGGAGACTAAAAGTGTTTGACAAAAATCCGTTGATGTCCTACAGTGTAGGCAAGAGAAGGAACGAACAACTTACTGAATTGAGTGTAGAGATTGGAGGGACTTCTATGCCATTTGGAGGCAATGACTGGCTCGTTTTAACTGAAGAACCGACATTGGAACCGGAACTGCCAATTTGCGATCCACATCACCATTTCTGGGATTTCCGAACTGAGCGTATCCCTTATCAACGGTATCTGCTCCACGAACTGATTGCAGATATTGACAGCGGACACAATGTCCGTTCTACCGTATTTGTTGAGGCGCGAGCGATGTATCGCGCTGACGGAC
>JAAXHI010000006.1:23124-26444 GCA_012270875.1 Candidatus Poribacteria bacterium
AACTTGGGTGCACGCGTCAAGCCTGTATTGGAAGCCTTGCAAGCAGCGAGTCCGAACCGGTTTCGCGGTATCCGACACTCTGTCACCTCGGATCCACATCCAGAGATAGGCGGTACTTCCGCATACAGGACAGCCGGACAACTGGGGCGCGATGATTTCCGCGCTGGGGCGCGGGTGTTGGCAGGTCAGGGAATGTCCTTCGAGGCGTGGATGTATTTCCCACAACTTCCTGAACTTGCGGATTTTGCGAAAGCCGTACCCGATTTGACGATCATTTTGAACCATATCGGCGGTTTGCTGCGGGTCGGTCCTTATGGTGGTAGAGATGATGAAGTGTTAGCGACTTGGCGAGAAGGGATCGCTGCTGTGGCAGAATGTCCGAACGTTAACATCAAACTCGGTGGTATCGGGATGCCGCGCACCGGCTTTGATTGGCATGAACGGGAAAAGCCGATCGGTTCTGAGGAGTTAGCGGAATCTATCGCACCCTTTATGAACTATTGCATTGAGCAGTTCGGTCCGGAACGGTGTATGTTTGAAAGCAACTTCCCGGTTGATAAAGTTTCGTTTTCCTATCATGTGATGTATAACGCCTTCAAACGGTTGTCATCAGGCTACTCGGACGATGAACGCGCCGCGCTATTCCATGATACTGCTGTCCGCGTGTATCGGATAGATGTCTGATTTCACCTGTAGGAGGGATTTCTGAATCCCGACACACCGTGGTAGAAGCACTCTCCGAACCGCGACTCCTACTACAAAAACGATGGAAAACCGAAAACTCCATGGTTCTGTTGGAAGGACGAAAAGATGAGAGTTGACAAAGATTATTTCTGGTTTCGGCTCTTTAAGACACGAGGCATAGATGCCAAGCTTTTGGTCTCTATCGCCAAAATATTGGAAGCAGAAAACCTAAATCCAGAAACGTTGCCACTCGA
The DNA here is from genome assembly GCA_012270875.1 of Candidatus Poribacteria bacterium. GTDB lineage: Bacteria > Poribacteria > WGA-4E > WGA-4E > WGA-3G > WGA-3G. Next base: position 24,063 of record JAAXHI010000006.1, read on the forward strand.
CCACAACGATCTCTCAGCGCAGTTTCCAGAATTGGCGAAAATTCTAAATGAGAAAATTCGTACAGAGGATAGAGAGAAGATATCCGCAGCGTACAAACAACTTAAAGATCAGGGAATTAATATTATTTACCCCGGCCACCCAGATTTTCCGCCACATCTCCTTGAAATTTCGCCGGTACTGTTTGTTAAAGGGCAGCAAAAACACCTTAGATCCGATAGCATCACGATTGTTGGGGCGCGGGACGTATCGGACAAAGGAGTTCGCATTACGAGAAAACTTGCTGGTGAACTTGTAGGTAAGGGGATAAATATCGTCTCTGGATATGTCGCAGGTGTTGACGTAGAGGCGCATTTAGGTGCGTTAGAAGCAGGCGGAACAACGACACTCGTTTTATCTGATGGCATCAAGCAGTTGCGTCAAAAAAGTGCCTTTAAGAAATTCAATTGGGACCGAGATATACTCACGGTATCACAATTTGACCCTGATACCGAGTGGAGTGCGTGGAATTCGTTGGAGCGAAATCAACTTGTGTGTGCGCTCTCTAAAGCGGTTGTTGTTATTGAGTCTGGACCTGAACGGGATACACAAGACAAAATAAGCGGGACCTTTATTACTGCGAAAGCGGCACTGGATCTAAATCTACCCGTTTTTGTTGTTAACCCAAGCTGCTTTGACAATCCCCCAAAAGGCAATGCTGATTTGATTGCGTTAGGCGGCTATAGTTTCGACCCAACCAATGGTGCAGCGGAAATTGCAAAATATATTTGAAAAGTACTGAGATATCCGAATCTACCACCTAAGTCTATCACTGGCGAGATTATGAACCTCGCCAGCAATGGTATCTCAGTGAACCTCTATTCACCCTGAACCAACTTAAACTTATGTGTTGCCTCTTCTACACCGACGAAACGGCTGTAGATTGCTATGTTGCTGAGTCTGCCTTCCCAATTCCGACCGCCACTCGCTTCATCACCGAAAAGCAACGGATAGAGTTCCCAATTGCTGAAATCTCCTTGCGTGCTGTTGCTAACATAGACGAGTTCGCCATCAATGTAACAGTAGATATTTCCCTCAAAATAACTGACGATGACGTGTGTCGGTTTACCTGCTTCAATCCTACCGAAAGAAAACTCGCCACCTAACCCATTCGCTCCAGTCTGGGGTGTCCGGATTCTCATAGCAAAACGGTTTCCATCCTGTCCGAAGGTGAAGTTACGATGCGTAATGTCGTTTGAGAACGAGATAATCCGTGCGGGACCGCTCTGGTCCAGGTTATCCGTTGTAACGAGACACTCAAGTGTTAACTGATTGCTTTGCTGACACGCTGCGAGGAGTGTGTCATTGACCGCCTCCGCGAGGAACGAACCGCCGGTCAGATCCATCTGTCCACTGTCACCGATTCTCGCATCGCCGCGGGATTCAATGTTTCCGCTGTCCTCAAGTGCGCCGTGCCAGAGAAAAATGAGTCCATCGCGGGAACCGGGGAATTCCGTGTGCGTTCCAATATCAGCGGGTGCTTCAGGGGATACATGGATTGCAAGGGATGTCGTTGCGGTATCACCCTCCGGGTCCATTACCGTAAGCGTTGCAACGTATTGTCCAAGACTTTCGTAGACGTGTGTCGGGTTTGATTCGGTGGACGTTCCACCATCTCCGAAAGTCCAGTGGTGTGCCAGATCCCCTGCTGCTGAGAAATTCACTGTGAGCGGTGCGCTGCCCTGCAACACATCGGCGGATGCTTTCGCTTCCGGACGGAGTTTTTCGCCCGGTGCGTATGGCGTAAAGCGATAGGCAGAACCGCTGTGAGGCGCAGCGAACGTATATTCTCCAGGGTGTGCCGTGCCAACAGGGACGATTTTCATGTTCCACGTATCCACGCGGTCAACTTTATAGGGTTGCTCTCCGGGCAAATCCAGCGTTATCGTCTGCGGTTCGGTTGTGTAAGTAAGGTAGTACTCTCCGTGTTTCGCGAGGATATACCGTCCCTTATCATCACCGATCGGTTCAAGCGTATCAAAGGGTGGTGCATCCGTCATGAAGTCCTTGAGGAAGGCAATCCGCGGCGGACTCTCACCGCGTAGCACACCGCCTTTTGCCCACCAGAGGAGGTCTTCGGGGTGGTTGTATGTCTCTCCGTGTCCGACATAGCACCCAGAAACGGTGCCTGCCCAGAAGTTTTGCACCATCTGTTCTGCGGTGATATTCCCCCATCCCTGTGGAACGTTACCCTCGTAACGGCATTCATCATAGATAACGGGTTTGCCATACTGCGTGCGATAGCGGATGCCTTGCGCCATGTTGGAGGTTTGGATACTGGTATGTGTCACCCACGGTTTGCTGTGGTCATACCAACGTCTGCAGTTGTGAATGCCGCGTAAACG
>JAAXHI010000006.1:26485-33524 GCA_012270875.1 Candidatus Poribacteria bacterium
TCGGCATCCATATTCTCAAAATCCCACCGGTCATAAGTATGAAATAAGATGATGTCCGCTTCTATACCGAGGTCCAACAGGTCTTGAACGCGTTGCTCAAAGTGCTGCCAGAATTCGGGGTTGAATCTTGTGAAATCCCAATCTGTTAGGGGCTCTCCTTCAAACGGGTAGTAGACGGGTTCATTTTTGTTATAGACGTAATCTTTTGGAAAGATGCACATCCGCATCTTGTTAAAGGGTGCTTCGGCGAGTGTTTTGAGCGTCTGTTCTTCCATCGCCTCGCCTTGATGCGCCCAGGCATAACAGGTCGTTCCGAACTGGTGATAGGGTGTGCCGTCAGCGTATTGTAAGTAGAAGTCTTTATGGACCTGCACGGGGCCGTGGTTTCCTTCAGAGGATTCAATGCACGTAAATTGCCCGGTCTTGCCGTTGAGCTCGGCGCGGTTACTTTTCGTTGCGTACGTCCATTCACCGACCGCATCGGGCATGAATCGGATTTTGTATATTCCGTTTCCGTCGTAGAACCCATTCGGCTCAAAAGTCCGATTGTTTTGTTTAAATTCTGCTGTTAATTCGACTTCAGTGAACGGATTACCTGCATCGGGTCCATTCAAAGTCAATTCATATATTCCCCAACGTTCAATCATATTCCCCTCTGAATTTTTTTCTGCATTCACGGTAGCTGCTATACTTAGGAAAAAAGCAGCCGTGAAGATTATTATTGGTAAGATATATCTTGCCATTGCAACCTTCCATTAAGCGAGGTGGAACCTCACCAGCAGGTTTGTAATTTATTAGGATTTACGCAAAAAGTTGAAATTCCGGTCCTGCCCCCTAAATCCCGCTTATCAGGGGACTTTAACTCCCGTCCTGAAACCCCTAAAGAATCAACGGTATGAAGGTTCTCCGCACTGCCTCGCAGTGAGAGTCCCCGCCCCTTATCAGGGGGACTTTAAGGCGGCATGCGAAGTCCTATTAGATCATCACCGCGGCGGTTTGATCATTAAATTTTCAATAATATCGACAAATTCACTATCCGACAACTTCGGATTCAGATAAGACCGGAAACCGGGTTTCATCTCCCATTCATATCCATTTGATAGCCTACCGCTGCCATCTGTAATTTCAGTAAAATAGTCACCGAGACCGCGTACACCGTATAAGACCGCAAGTTGGTCCCAACTAGACCGCCCCTTGTACTGCTCGTTGAATCGCCGATAATACGCCTCCCGCACAGGATTTCCAGCAGGCGTTTCCGCAAGTCTCGCCCCAGTGTGTACCGACTCTCCATAATGGCTGATAACGAGAGATGTGGGCCAATTATGGATCACATATTCCGACTTATCAATCAGATTGTGGCGAACCGTGTTGTAAGGGTCGTCAACAAGCAGTGCCATCACTACCAATTCGGCGACCTTTTGCGAAATGAGGTCAGGATCGGTTTTCAGGAGATCGTAGAGATTGTTGAGGAATCCAACGCTAACAATTGTCACTGAGTTATCGGGTTGTTCACGAAGGACTTGCAGATAAAGTTCCAGAGAACTGGGTGTTGGAATAGTCGGGAGATTGTGTGGGAACTTAGCGATGGTATCGAGGTAGCTGGATTCGTCAGGGTCAGCGAGATCACCCTTATAGATACCGATGGGAATGTTGCCCCGGTTGTACCAGGTATTTATCGCGCAGATGGCATCGGCAGCACTTGGATGCACTTCATTGAAACTAATCGCGAGGATTTCTGCCTCTCCGCTATCCGCTAAGGCGTGCAGCACAGCGAGTGCGCCGACATCATCTACGTCGGTAGACATATCCGTCTCAAATATCACCTTTTTGGGGAGCGTTTCCTCGGTATCTTGTGCGTGCAAATTGGATGGTGTCATCGTCATAGTAAAAAGCATCAATATTGTCGCAAAATATGAAAATGTCAAGCTTCACCGTAAATAAAAGAAGATTGAATACTGCAGCTAAGTATATTTGAAAAATTGACGAATGTCAAGGGATTCGTTACCAGTTTGCCTCGCAGTGAGAGTAAGTGTGGTTTTCAACTGCGGCATTACCTTCAATTTTAAACAAAACTGTTCAAAAATTGAACACTGAAAAACACTTTGTTAGGTAGACTTACGAGAAAACCGCCTTTAAACACGATTTCACGCCTGAATTGTCTTGGCATGAAAATTGCGTGTATCAAACACTACAAACCAACAAGGAAAGCCTTCCTCCTTGGGAAAACACGGAGCGGTGCGATAGGCTTTCCTATATTTCAATTACTTGCATCGCTCCGTTTATCAATCTGAATATTACGATCAAGGAAAAAGAATCGCGAACAAATGGAAACACCTAATTCTCATACTGTTTTCCCTATCACAGATTGGCTGCGCTTGTAACGGAGCAAGCGTATGTTTTGATTGAGCGTCCAGTGTTGGACTGCGAAGCTGCACTTCTTTGGGCATTTTTAGACGGTTTCGCCCCTTTTTGTGCAATTTAACAACTGTAATACGAGGATTATGGGCATATTTAACATAGTTGGTGTTGGCATGAAAATTGCTTGGCATATTATAGTAAAATCCGAAAATAAGTTTACACTTGCCATATCAACTTTAAGAAAACCCGGCTCGTAGTTGCGCAATTTTGCGGCGTACCCGCCCAAATGCGAGGTGCATTATTGCGCTCTTATAGGTTCACAGTTTGCACTACCATACGAGTGTATAAGTAATTACGGAATCTACTATAAAACGCTGAGTAAACCTTGGGAGGGTTTTCCTCCTTGGAGAAATACGGAGCGATGTAACGGTTTTCCCAGAATCTCAATGGCTACATCGCTCCGTTTATCAACCAAAACACTATGTTTAAGGAGAAAAAACCGTGAAGAAATGGAAATGCCTGCTTTTTATACTTGTATGTCTATCACAGGTCAGCTGCGCAGCGTTCTTAACGGAACAGGAGTATGTTTTGATTGATCGTCCAGTGGACGGAATGGTGACTTTTCACGGCGAAATTTATTGGCTTCCAGAGAGTGCTGCCATTCGGAAAATTGCGCTTCTCGGCTCTGGACAATTGCAAAACCTCGAAATTCATGTTCGCGATAAAAAAAGAAAGTGGGAATTTGTCAAGAAAATCCCAGGCGGACGGCTTCCGTTTGAGGTGCCACTTACTGCGGAGACAGATGCTGTTAAAATCATAAAACGCTCAAGAATAACTGACAGTCGCATTGATACGGTTCAATTTTATACGGTTGCGGATAAAGGAGATTAAAAATGATATACCGACAAACGTTTATATGCATCTTTTTAATAACACTGATTTCATTGAGTTCCAAAGCGTTACCACCCCGTTCACCAGCAGGTGGCGGTATGTTACGACTGGATGAAACGCACGATTTTGTTGCCACCGCCAAAGCGTGGTTTCCCGATGAAGCGTTTGAGGGATTGACCGCTGAAGCGTGGATCTATTTTGAAGAAGCACCAGAACCCAGCACTTTCTGGTCAATTATTGGGCAAGAGGGGCGATTTAATTTGGTTATTCACGGCAATAGAAACACGTTAGGGGCATGGGTATATGCCGAAGGTGCAGCGGGATCGCTGACTTCTGGAGGCACCCCCTTACCTGAAAAGGAATGGATACACGTCACAGCGATTTACGATGCTGGCGCAGGAATGGGGTTTAATGGAAAAGGCGGGAACTGGTGCTGCCCGGGCGGACATCTCATTAAATCAGACAAGCCGCTTCGTATTGGTGGTATCGTTCCACAAGATCCAGAACGGAGCCGTTTCGTTGGTGACAATGTGAAATTGCGTGGGTATATTGATGAAGTTCGGATTTCTAATGTCGTGCGATATGTCGGACCAAAGTGGGAAGTTCCAGAGGGGAAATTCAGAGTCGATAAACGGACGATTTCGCTCTGGCATTTCGATGAAGCACCGGGGTTAATCCAGTTCAAAGATGCGTCTGGAAACGGCTATGATCTCTGGAGAAGCGGCGTTTTAGCAGTCGAAGCAGAAAATAAACTCGCGACCACATGGGCACAACTGAAGCGATAAAGCGTCCACTACGGACCTGACTTGTCTCTGAATACATCCTCACTCTACTACTCAAGGACATGGAGGTCTCCCATGAAAGCATCCAACACTTTTATAAGACGAAGTTTTCAAACGGCTATTGTCCTAATGAGCCTTGCCTATTTTTCTGGTCTTGCGTTTGCGATTGAACCGATTGGCACAATTGGGCAACCCTTTCCAGAACAGCACGCTTTTCTTTCCAATGAAATTGTCGTCCGTGTTCTCCCAACATATATTCAAATTATTAATATGAATACCGGTGCGGTTATAGATGAATTCGCCGAACGTAGGTATTTCAGCGATGTCGTGTTGAGTCCAGATGCCACACATTTAGCGATTTTTACACATGCTGATGATGGGAAAAGTGCTACTGTAAGTATCTGGGATGTTAATGCCCGCGAGCAAGTTAGCGAATGGAGAGTCGAATTTCGCATCTACGATGTCGCAGCATTTAGCCCAACAGAACCGCTGTTTGCAATCCCCTCTAACGATGGAATTCATCTCTGGAATTGGCAGACTGGTGAGTATTTGGGAAAAATGATAGGCGCGCGGCGTCCATTGAAATCGTGTTATTACTTCGACAACGGCAGCTCGTGTACATCCCATCCCCGTGACCGAACAGTGATTTTTAGTCCGGATGGTCGCTATCTTATCATCGCCTCAATGCGCCCTGACATTGAACTCTGGAATATTGAGACCCGCCGGTTAGAAACGCACTTTGAGGGACACACAGGAAACTGGGTTGAAGATGTCGCTATCAGTCCCGATGGCAGATACATCGCGTCATTCGAGAGGGGACCCGCTTCCGTTCACGTGTGGGATGTGGAATCAAGGCAGTTACTCTGGAAAGCACAAAGCGGCATTGGAAGGATTTCAGATGTGGTATTCAGTTCAGACAGTCAGCACTTATATGTTGCCACCGAGACCGCTGGGTTGAGACGGTCTGGTCCCGGGCCCTGGGAGGGATGGGATGATCAAGTCCGCGTTTGGAATGTCAAATCGGGACAGCAGATCAATACGTTTGGCAGTGAGTTCCGCGCATTAGAAGAACTAACGTTATCACCAGACGGAAAAATCGTGCTTCTGCACTACTGGGACGCTGTCGTGATATGGGATATAGAGAAAAAGCGACCGCTGAACGTGTGGACTGATTTCCATAGAGATCGGTTTCACGATGCGGTGAAGTTAAGCCTTGATGGAAAAACCGTAGGCTCCGCCTCGCGGTACTTCATTAAGATATGGGATGTCGCGTCCCAGCAGATGAAACGCATCGTTTCTGCAGAAGGCATGACGTTCGAGGGGCTTGCAATCTCTCCAGACGGTCAGAAACTCGCTGTTGGCAGGGACCCTTGGGTTGAGGTCCACAATCTTCAGACCGGTAATATTGAAATCCAATTTCTGCATCCTATTGGCAACCTTGAAGAAATTGTCTTCAGTGCCTCCGGAAGGTGGATTGCGACGATGAATTACCAGAAAGGTCTTTCCATTTTGGACACCAAAAGTCCAGAGAAACTACAACGGCTTAAGTCAGAAAATGAACTTGCATCAATACATATTTATTACCAGTTCGCCTTCAGCAAAAATGACGAGTATTTCGCTGCTTCCGGCAGAACGAGAGACAGTCAAGATTGGATTCAATTATGGAAACGCGAGGGGGATACTTTCGTCTTTCAATATGCATGGCAGGTCCCAGAACTTCTTAACAGCCCAATTCCAACGCTCGCCTTTACTTCTAACACAGATGGTTCAACGGTGTTAGCAGCATCTGGAGACTTGGAACTCCACATCTGGAAACTCTTGGCAGACGGTCCTCAACTTCTAACAACCTTGGATGGAGGATATCACCCAGTGCACTTTAGTCCAGATGGTCGCTATCTGTTTGCCAGTCGAGACGGTTACTCCCAAGTCTGGGACTGGCAGACAGGGACACTGCTTGAGCATCCATCTATTCCAGTGTATTTTGACATCAGTCGAGATGGATCCATTCTGCTTTCGGAGGCAGTTAGCGGTCAAATCCACATCTGGGATGGAAGCGTCCTGCGACCTTCGCAGCCTGTTGCTGTTGAGCCTGGTGGTAAACAGATTGTTATATTGGGAGCGGTGAAACGGGATCAGCTCCTACAAAACTTTCCAAATCCGTTCAATCCGGAGACATGGATTCCGTTCCGACTCACAGAGAAAAACCGTGTCACGATCCACATTTATAATTCCACGGGTCAGTTGGTGCGTCAACTATCACCGGGGATGCTGCCTGCTGGTGACTATTCTTCACAAACGCAAGCCGTCTATTGGAACGGACGCAATGACGCGGGGGAACCTGTAAGTAGCGGTGTCTACCTCTACACGATTCACGCAGGCAATTTCTCCGCAACCCGTAAAATGTTTATTCGGAAATGAGACGGTTTGATGGAGGCGCAAACTTGCACACTTTCAGTTAATTCGTCCGTAAGGAGGAATACAACTCATGAACACTTTAAAACGAGCGATTAATTTTATGCTTGTCGTGTGCATTCTGAGTGCGTCTGTGTTCTGTGGTTGTGGTGCGGACAGTCTCGGACCGTATCAACCGCTTTTGCCTGCAGTTGAGGGGGAGGCTAAATTCTCAAATAGGTTCCAATTGGAAGAAGAACCGCAAGTCTTCTATGATCTTTATGGTAAAGCAATCGTGGAAGGCAGCGAACTCACTAAATACACGGATCAGAAAGAATTTGATCAGAACGGTAAATTAGTTGTTGGGTGGGGCGGTCAACTGGATAGTCTTCGCTTCACGGCACAACTGGATCGGACAATCATAGCTGAAGAAACCTTTCTCGGTAGACATACGGAGTTTATTATTGGCGACCACTTACGCCTCAAACCCGCTTCCCTGTTTCCAAACCGATATATTATATACAAAACTGAGTTTGATGGACTTCGGTGGGATATTTCTTTTGCGCAGGAACACCATCTCTTTAGCCTGATCCACTCACGTATTTCTAATCCTATTA
>JAAXHI010000006.1:33657-35048 GCA_012270875.1 Candidatus Poribacteria bacterium
TTCACTGATTTTCGTCATTACGATCCTGACCTACATAGCGATAATCTCCAAGAGGGTGTCGGTGCAGCTTTCAAAAGCATGAAGATTACGATTGTTACACAGGCACTTGAAAAATTACCCTATGCAGCTATAGCAGAAGGTATTGAACCGGATCTTCTACCTGAACAGACTTATCATTTCTATGTCTACGCTGACGAGCTTGTGCCGGTTGATCACGCTGGCGGTCGTTCCGAAATACGTGATTCCGTTGATGGGAAGTGGAGGATTGTTAGCGGTTTCAATAAAATGAAATATGATCTTATACTGACGGATGCGAAGATTAACATTGATCCGCGAACAGTCAAATCCGTCGTCCTTGAAATGGTTGTTGCAGGCGATTACAATATAGCGGTTATCGGCTTTAGTGAAGCGAATAAAGCAGCGTCAGACCCGGAACTACAAGAGTGGATTAAAACGACAGATGGTCGCATTCAGATGCCGTATCGCGACATAATTGCGGCACCTGGGAATTACGGACAATCTCCAGATTACATCAAAAACAGGAAAAAACTTGTAGACAATCCGACGCAATGGAGAGGTGAAGGGAGACCGCGAAAAATCCGATACCGTTATGGTGCCGCGCGCGCTGCAGCTCTCTATGGAGTTGACCTTGAAGGAACTATCGGCAATGTTTTCATCAGGACACATTACTCTATTAATGGTAAATACAAACAGTACCCGACTATCCCTAAAGATAAAGTAGGTTTTAGTCGAACCAGAACGACCATTCAAGGTCCAGATGGTGAGGAAGAGACAGGTGTCACTATCGATTTCAGCAGCCGACTCCCAGTAGATACAAATGGTATCCCCACCTACTCCGAAACCGAAGGCGAACGTTTTGAAGCCTTTTTAGGGGGTGACGGCACAGATAAAGATGGCGACGGAAAACTCGGTAGAGAAACGGCGTGGTTCGTTCAACTTAAGTCTCGCTTTGGTAAACTCCACTTAGAAGGGGTCTTGTATCGTATTGACCCAGGCTACACAACCACCTACCTGAATTTTGGCGCATATCCGAATCGAGACCAAATTTACACGCTTGAACGCGGTCGAGTAGATATACCTCTGGAAGAACGACTTGCGGAGGAACTAATTCCATGGGATGCGACTAATTATACACTGATTGAAGATGACGATGACGGCGATGACTGGCCTGATGCCGGTGACGGCGATGGCGTAATTCCGCGCGCTGATGACCGAGACCAGAACGGGATATTAGACTTCCAAGAAGATTTTCTTATTTTTTATGCTGACCCCCCTGTATTTACCAACATTATTGATTTGAATCATAACGGTACTATTGACCCGATTGAGGATGACCTCGAACCAGAATACGAATACGGTATAGACCGCCA
>JAAXHI010000006.1:35196-38632 GCA_012270875.1 Candidatus Poribacteria bacterium
CCGATTCACATTAATGACGAACTTGATTTCTACAATGCCCGGGTGAATACAACAACACTCCAATGCCTCTATACCGCAGTGCGAAACTTGACGCTTGAAGCCAAACTTCTGGTTCTCATGCAAAAACAACTCGAACAAGATGAAGAAAAGGCACTTTTCACGGATGTTGAATACGACCCAATATCAGAGAACTTTGAACCCGATGAACGTGTTGACTTTATGGTGCCAATTGATCAAGTTCGGTTCAGTGGAGAGACCCGCGACTATCCATTCTATCCTGATCACGGAATTAACGCACTCGACTCGACTGACACCGGTTTAATCTATGACGCTGCGAATTGGAGAAAACGCCGTTACCCCGAACGGAACATCCGTAATCAACTCACCATTTTGAAGGCAAGATACGAGATTCCACTTGAGAAACTCCCTTATGTCAACAAAATTGTTGAAGGTTTAGTGTTGACACCTATGGTTAAGTACGTCTGGGACCGTGCTTTTGACCGAACCGCCGCAGAAATTCCAGAGATACTCAACCCTGATCTGTTTCTCCCGACCGACGGTGAACCGGTTGAATATTTGCGATTCAATCGTCGGAGTCGCGAGGATATTCTCGGTGTCCGTCTCGATTATCAGTTTACACAGAGATTAAGTGTCCTTGGTGGCTTCCAATATCGAAAGTTTTCCAACCGGGATAAAAACTTCAAGAATTATCTACAAACTTTCCCAGTTGACACTGATGTTCCAAATCTGTACCGTCCTGACCTACGCACTCGCATTTTTGAAATCCAAGCCGTCAACAGAGGCGAGTGGCTCGGTTTCTATATCATCATTCTTGCGGGTCACCGTAGAACCACGCATCTGCTTGAACGGACGACCAGCAATACAACGTTTGTTCGAGCGATGATGGGTTTCTAATGCTTTGGGAAAAGCGTTCCTAACAGCCCTGCTACTGAACTGTTGACTGTCGGTGCAATGTGCAGTTGATTCTGTAGATATACTCCGTAGGGTGTGATTACCCCAGAATGAACCGAGTGTCGTGTCATCATCTGTAGAGAGGCAAATTCCCGTCCCCTTTGAGACCTCCATCGACACACGAATTTCACCGTCTTTGATGGTAAGGGTTGCGTGATGTTCTAAACCTTTGATGCCGATTGTCCCCTGCCAACCTTTGTAAGTGTCACTCTCATTCAGTCGCTTGGAAAGCAGCGGGGAAAGAGGGACGGACGACTAAGCCTTCAACGACTTTTGCCTGTTCGCGCCGTAACGCTTTGGTGAAATTCCGTGCCAATAGCCCGTCAATGAACCCAAAATCCCTGTACATCCCGTGGGCATCGTTGCCTGTGCCGGTATGAAGGGAGATACAAGAATACTGACGGACGAGTTCATGCGCCCTTGATACATCGAATGCTCACCGCGCGAATCCCTTTCGGCGATACGCTGACTTGGTATGCACCCAACTTACATAACTAAGGCATTTTCTTCAACTTTTTTCTTGCACTCCAACGCTGAAGTTGCTATGATAGTTGTAAACGAGGCATACTTTTTCTTGGCAAACTTCGGAGACACACATGAACAACTATCGTGTAGCAATTATCGGTTTAGGTGGCATGGGTAGAGCGCATGCCGAGGCGGTACAATTAGAAGAAAACTGCGAACTCGTCGCTGGCGCGGAAATCGACCCAGAACGGGCAAAAGCGTGGAGTGAACGATTCAGCGTCAAAGCCATCTATGACGACTACGAAAAGATGCTTGATGAACAGCAGCCCGATATTGTGATCGTTCCAACGCAGGCACCGATGCACCACGCCCCCACGATCGCGGCGGCACAGCGTGGTGTCCACGTTTTCTGCGAAAAGCCGACTGCCCTTAACCTGATTGAAGCCGATGAAATGGTCGAAACTTGTGACCGCCATGGTGTTAAGTTTGCTATTAACCACATCAAACGCGCCAGTCCTTATAACCGTCATGTGCTTTCGCTGATCGAAAAAGGCGAGATCGGCGAAGTGGTGTTGTTGAAAGCCACAGACAAAGGCGGACGCAAAGTAGGCAACTCACTGATGGAGATGGGTACCCATCTCTACTATTGGTTGCGCCTCTTCGCTGGCGATGTCGAGTGGACGCATGCGCACCTCGTGCAGATGGATGGACGCGAATCAACCGTTGATGACATCAAACATACCCAAGAGGTACATCCGCACGATCGAGATGCCGGGCTTGTATTGGGTGAGCGCGGACACGCCGCTTTCCGATTTAAGAACGGTATCCATGCAGATGTGCAGTTCCTCGCGCAACCCCAAACTAACGATAACGCCTACGGCATTGATATTGTCGGGACTGAAGGCAGAATCGCGATCCGAGAGAGTGTCGGTACAACGATGTTCATCCACAAAAGACAACATAAGACACCTGGAGAAGCGTGGGAACCGGTGCATCTTGCCTCCGAGGACCTTGATGAGCAGGGAAACCCGCGAGACAAGGCATCCATAAGGTTGCTATTGCAACGCCTTATGCTACGGGACTTGATCGAAGCCATTGAAGAGAACCGAGATCCATTCGCGAGTGGCAGAGACGGTCGGGATTGCCTTGAGATGATTCATACAACATGGGAATCGCACCGTCAGAAGACTCGGGTACCTATGCCACTCATGCCACGTGAACACCCGCTTGAACGGTGGAGAAGAGAAGAAGGTGCTTCGGATACTCGGTAAGCGCGATGATTCACTATCAGAAAAAATAGGAGTGATCTATGCAACGTTTGGATATCCTTCACCCGTCAATTGACGATTACTTACTTGACATCATCCCTGAACGCGATGAAGTACTCACAGAGATGGAGGCACACGCACGGGCAAATCGTTTTCCGATTGTGGGACCTCTTGTTGGACGTGTCCTACATCAATTGGTGTTGTTAACAAATCCGACACGAATTTTTGAGATGGATTCAGGTTTTGGGTATTCAGCGTATTGGATGGCGAAGGCATTGCAAAAACCGGAAGCCTCTATCATCTGTACCGACGGTTCACAGGAGAACGCCGATCGCGCAGCGGGTTACCTTGCGCGCGGTGGTATCGTTGATCGCATCGACTATCGCGTCGGCAACGCGCTTGAAATCATTGACGAAACCGAAGGCGAGTTTGACATCATCTATAACGACATTGACAAAGACGGGTATCCAGAAGCGTTTCACAAAGCGATTCCACGACTCAGGAGTGGCGGGTTGTTTATTACAGATAACATGATCTGGGGCGGCCGCGTCGTCACACAGGAACCCGGGAGCAGCCCGGAAGGACTTGATGAACGAGAGCAGTGGTTCCATGCTGCCACAATCGGTGTTAGGGAGTTGACGCGGCTTCTCTATAGTTCACCTGATGTTTTCACGACGATTATTCCGCTCCGTGATGGAGTCTCGGTTGCAGTGAAACGGTAGAATAAAATT
>JAAXHI010000006.1:38665-45048 GCA_012270875.1 Candidatus Poribacteria bacterium
TTTCTCGCATATAATCTAAACGAATCGCAAGAAACGTAAAAAAATGAAATCAAAATCCAGCAAATCGCTACTCATTTCAGTCCTATTGCACTTCGGCGTTGGGGTGCTTGGGTTCTTCTTTTGGTTCAGTACAGCACCGATGCGAGAAATCTCCAGCATTAATGCCTTACTCGTCACCGAAGAGAAGCCGAAAGTCAGACGTGTAACACCGCCGAAGCGTGCACAAATTGTCCAGAACAAGACGCGAGATGTCAGTCAGCCACGCCTGAAAATTCTTACGAGCAATCAACCCGTCAGCAGTCGTGGGGTGGTCTCTGCAGCAGACCCCGCGCCCTTCCAACCGTTCGATACCGACAACGATTTGAGTGAACCCATTGGACCCGCCGCAACATCTGTCGACTTTGGCGAGGTGCCTCGCGTGCAAAAGGTCATTGAACGTCCTTTTGTGAAAGAAGAAAAGGTCGAAACCCGTTTCAAAAACAGATTAGTGAAGTTCATTGAAGCACAAGAAGGACCACAGCGGATTGTCTACTGCGTGGATTTGTCTACCAGTATGCAGAACCTACCGCCACACAAACTCAAGAAGATTATAGATCTCATGCGCGACTCGCTCACCTTCTTGGAACCGCATGATAGTTTTAATATTATAGCGTTTAGCACAGAATTGGTTGTTTATAAAGAAAACTTTGCCCCTGTTACAGAAGAGACGGTAAGTGCATCGGCTGCGTATCTCGCCGACATCCAATCCAAAATCCACACCAAAGGGACCGACCACGATATGCTAACAGCATTGACAGAAATCGCTAAGACGGGTCCCACCCTCGTTGTTCTTTTTAGCGATGGTATTCCCACCACTATTGAGGGACCGGATCTGACGCTTGTCGGTCAATACGCCACAGGCAACGGACGCATTTTCGCCATGGGTATCGGGATGTCCCCCAATTTTCCCGGCGCGGTTATGTTGAAACGACTTGCCACTGTCAGTGAAGGTGATCTTTGGCTCGTCGATAGATAGAAACATTTGGTTCGGCATCCCAAACCTCTTCTACAGAACAGAAAAAAATAAAAGGAAATCGCATGCATGAATCCAACCTCACGCGTGCTGAAGAAATCGCCAAAGGGTTATATCCACACCAAATAGACGGGATCGCCTTTCTGCTCGGTCGCCGTCGTGCGCTACTTGCAGATGATATGGGACTCGGCAAGACCCGTCAGTCGGTTCTTGCGATGGTTGAGGCAGAAGCGGAAGGTCCGTATCTCGTGATTTGCCCCGCCTCTGTTAAACGGAATTGGGTCCGCGAAATCCAACTTGTTCTTCCGACAGCTGACCCTGCTATCGTGGGACCTGCGCCGCTCCCGTCAACCGATTTCCAAGATTGGGTTATCATCAACTATGAGATCCTCGGTAAACACATGGAAGGACTGCTCACTTTTGAATGGAAAGGCGTTGTCTTTGATGAGGCGCATTACTTGAAAAACCACCAAAGCCAGCGTAGTCGAAACGCCGCGAAACTGGTGAAGGCGATTCAGCATGAACCGATAGTCCACGCGTTAACCGGTACGCCGATGACAAATCGTCCGCGCGACCTTTTCCCACTGTTACGACTGATGGCACATCCACTCGGTAAGAGTTTTCTTAGTTTCGCCAAACGTTATTGTGATGCGTATCAAGGAGATTTTGGATTGGTAGCAGATGGTGCCAGTAACATTGAAGAACTAACCGTGCAGTTGCACGGGGTAATGCTGCGCCGCACGAAAAATGAGGTATTAGACCTGCCACCGAAAGTGCGAACATGGTTGGACGTTGAACTCCATCCGTATGCGATTCAGCACTTCAATAACGCTGTCCGAGAATTCCTAACAAAATTTGACGCGCCTGAACCTATTGATACAACTGAAGCTGAACCAGAGCATTCGGAGCGGCGGCGTGCTGTTGGTCGGCTAACGACAGCGCGTCGCAAACTCGCCTTCGCTAAGTGCCGACATACCATCAAATTTGTTGAGAATGCCTTGGAACAGGGTGAAAAGGTTATCCTTTTTACAACCTTCCTCAACACGTTGGAGCGTTTTCACAAGCATTTTGGGGATCGAGCGGTTTACGTCTTTGGAGAGGTTCCTGCAGAAGAACGGCAAAATCGGGTTGATCAGTTCCAGAACGATGAAAGCGTCAGGCTCTTTGTTGCCAATATGCACGTGGCGGGGGTGGGAATCAACCTAACTGCTGGACGGCAGGTCGTTTTCAACGACTTAGATTGGGTGCCAGCGAATCACTGGCAAGCAGAAGACCGCGCTTACCGTATTGGGCAAACAGGGACTGTTAACGTTACTTATATGATCGCGCGTGGCACGGTAGACGAATTTGTCAAGACTGTGTTAGAAACGAAAGCTGCGCTGATGGACGCGCTGGTTGAAGGTAAACTTTTGATACCGAGTGAAGATGGTGCGCTGCAACCCGACGTTCTCAGCGAACTCAAGCGGATGATGAACGCGCTTTCCGTGCATGCTGCCGAAGTAGAGGAAACGGAGCTGCTGGATGTCCTCCAAAAAGCGAGCGATGTCTACCTTAAGGAAAATGCCTCACACCTCCAGGAGGCGACACGTGCGCAGCTGCGCCCCTACTCTGAAGAAGCCATCCGCACTTTGGCGCAAGTCCTTACGGGGCCTGAACGCGGTATCTATCATGCCGAGAGTTCATCAAAAAAGGGCAAGTTTTATAGACTGGAAGTCGTCGGTGTTGATATAACGTGCGATTGCCCGGGTTTCACGCATCGTGGCAGCTGCCGACACGTCCGTCCGTTGAAATCTGCTCTCGTTTCGGGAAACCCTTTACCGAAAGGTTATAAGCAAGTTTTCGCGGATTAGGTAGACTTCCGCCTATTAGCGGCACACACAAAAAGGCTTATACCTGTGGCAGTGCATACAGCCCCCATCGGACTCTCACAATTTCACCCGCATCTACAAGACGTTTAAGTTCATTTTTTACAGCTTTTGGATGGCCATCAATAGCAGTAATCAGTTCTGCGGTTCTCTTCTCACCATCAGCAAGTAGTGTGAGGATTTGTATTCGGAAGGGTACACGTAGGGGCGCGCCACCTCTAAACCCTCTCAACACTCGATTCGCCTGCCTTGAGGAACACCCCAGGACTCGCTCGACTTCTTCCCTGCTGGATTCGGCAGTTAGGTTGTCCCGCTCTGCTTCAAAGCGCTCGCGCGTGGCGATCACCTCGGGAAGTTTGTGCAATCCATCAGCAACCTCAAAATCTTCCCAGTCAAAAAGAGATGTTTCGGGTCTGTCTGTGATTCCAGGTAGTGTCAAACTTGAGATTAATATAACCTTCTTGTCAGTCCATCGACTCAATCCTGTGCGGAGAACAGCTTGTGTGAGTTGGCGAATAATTTCTTGTTCATAAATACCTTGGACCCGCTCATCTTTATAGCGACCGGTCTCTATTTCTTCCTCATAAGAGAGGGGTTTCTCATCATTTCCAAACAAAATCTGCGCGCGCTGCCAAATGTGGGTGGGTTGCAATGCCGGTGAACCGACTATCCAAATGACCTGAGACTCTTTAAAAGCGTCTCTCAGTCCTTTCTCACCCTTGAAACTGGTCACAAAAGAGACGTTTTCCTTTTCTGCGATATCCTCCAACCTTGCAGCAACTGACTTATAGGTGATAATCGCATGCTTAACACTCGAATCTCGTTCTACTTCCGACTGGATACCTGCAAAAAAGCGTTGTCCTATTTTAGAGATACCGACAACATCACCACTGACGTTGTATCCTACGATTGTTTGCCTCGGATAGATCCCTGTGCGAATCTGGAAGACTTGGTTTCCCTGACCCCAAGCCGTCGGTTCGGTACGACTTATCACAATTTCCTCATCCGGAAACGCTCTGTGGAGGTATCGCTCAGGGAGAATTGGCGACGTTAACATAAGGCGTTTGACACTTGGGTGAAGCACAGGCGGCACCCAGAACGTCAGGATTTTTCCATTCCAGCGTATCGGAGCATCGGCATCGCGCGTGTAATGTGTGAAAAAACGCTTGAGCTGATGCCAATATGTCCAGTTAGGGTTAGGACAGACTGTTGGAAATGTCTGAATACTCTCCACAGTTTCCGTATCCAAGATGCCCAAACGGGCAGCTTGCGCCATCGGCATTAGAATTTTCATGTCTTCATTGATTGCAAAGGAAGAGAGGCGAAAAAATGGCAGCCCGTTTACTGTGAGTCTATCCGCAGCACCATCATCCAAAGGAATATAAACAGAAACACCTGCCTCAAACTCAATAGCAAAGCGTGCCAATAGTTCACCGGTTTCTGGATCAACAACACTGCGCTCTATTACCTTGCCTCGGACATTCACTTCACACATCTGTCTGATGAGTGATTCCTCTTGCCATTCAAACGATTGTATCACCATCCGAATCCGTTTAACAGCAGCGGCATGTGGTATATCTTTAATTTCCACTGCATGCAGTAAGGCTTTTGCAAAGTTCCCCAAGGCAGAACCACTCCAGTTTACACTCCATTCCTCGAACAAGTTTTTTGGCATTTCACATCTGGGAAACAATTTATATTCCTTCGGTTTACCGACAAGGCAAAGCCGCTCTGTCTGATTTACCTGCTCAAGAATTGTTTCCACCAATTCCGCGTAATGTGGATTAAAAAAGAGTTGAGGAATCGTTAATATCTGTGCCTTGGCGCGTTGCAACGCGGCGGGTTGTGATAAATATCCGCGTTGCTGGCACTCGGTATAGACGGGACACTGTGGACAAATACTCTCACTCGGATTTCCCCCCTTTTTTTCGAGTGCGTCGCACCGTTCGGCATCCTCACAGACATTTCCGCGTTGAAAAGGGTTTTGCATACGCACATCAATAGGTATTTCTTTCACCTGTTCCCAGCGGTGCATCCGAGGCTTCCAAGAAACGAGCGGTGGCATGTTTCGCCTGCGATGGCGTCCTTCTACTTTCTCTGCCAATCTGGTGATTGGCACGCTTAAACAGGTTGTGCCGCCGTCAGAGACATAAGATTCTATTTTAGGATTTTTTCCCAAACGTTCCTCGGTAGCAAGTCCAAGAATACGAGTTGTTCCATCGAAAATGTCCTGTATCTTTTCAGGTGTTTCATAATGCTCTTCCGCATTTTCGAGTTTGTGCAGCACCGGAGGTGGACGTCTTATTGCCAACGGGCTAAGTTCGCCTGCTCGCACGGCGGCTATCCTATCGGACACAAGCGGTTCAGGTTTAAAGGTGGGTGGTAGAATGCCAGTATTGTTCCAGATCTCAGTAATTGGTGTGGCTTCTATGGGAAGTCCAGTATCAGATGCGGTTGCGCGTACCCACACAGTTCCATCAGCCTCCCAAAGCAATACGTGTTCGTTGGGGATAGTACTCGCAGGTTGCCTCCAGTGGTGGAAATCGTTTTCTTGTCCAACATAAGAAAAACCGCGCCTCACAAACGCCTTTTTTGCGAGATCAAGATTATCCGAACCGAGAGATAGCGGTACATTGTCAACAGTCCGATTCTGCTCGACTTCACGAGGAATAGGTTCGTGAAGTTGAGCACGAAGTGCATCAATAGGGGCAAAAAGGACTTCCTTTGCAACGACAGGTGGCTCTAAGAGACTCCCAAACAGGATCTCGTAGCGCGCATCCCAGGGAGCGTATCCGTCTTCGCCTGAAACTGTGAGGTAGACATCTCGTTGGTCTGGATTTTCCGCAGTCGAGGTGTGTTTATAAATATATTGCTTCGCGTTCTCAGTATTTGGGTGGATGTAATCTGGGACTCTGCAAGAAAAGCGCAGCCCGCCAGATTTTGTCAGCGTCAAGAGTGGGTTCTCTATGGCGTTGACGAGCGCATCAATACAAACCGAAACGGCATCAGGTGCGGCAGAAATCACTTCATATTTAAATTCAATGTCGTGCCATTGTGCGCCATCGTGTGCAGATGGGATTCCAGTATACACCTGAATCCCCCAAGACGCGTGCCATCGTCTTATTCCCCAATCCTGTGCTTTTTGGGGGTTCAAGAACCGTTTACCGCCAAAATTTCCTGGACCGTGATCATTATCGGGTGCGTGTCCTATCGGCATAAAGGAGATGTTCGCCTGCTCCACATCAGCGAGCAGCACACGATACCTCTGCGCGCAATAGACTGTTATCTGATAAGAATAGCCCTTATTATTGTACAGGGCAGGCATTACTACCGTCTTCCGCTGCCGAAGTGGCTTCTCGTGCCGTTCGTGGCAACGTTCAATAAGATTATTCAAAGAGTTCATAAGAAAAAATGAAGATATGAAAACCTCGGTTCCTGTAAGACTTAGGATTTTCTGTTAATATAACACAGCAAAGTTAATAATATACTAAAGTTTGGACAATTTT
>JAAXHI010000032.1 GCA_012270875.1 Candidatus Poribacteria bacterium
AGCGTCCCCCTGGGGTAGTCCCTTCATGAACCTTATTTTCTTGAAGTCTCTCGACCTTGCCTTGTTGTTGCTACTACCCCAGTGCTCCGGCTCGCACATTACCCAACCAGACGGGAAGCCTGTGTACGTCAGTTGTCGCACATAGCCAATCAGGGTCGCCGGAGTCGTAGGCTTTGCTCATGTCACTCCATGCCATGCTTAAATTCCGTTTGCCTCTCCGGCAATCCAGCATTACTGCTGTATCGATTAGAACGTTATCCATCGTACCGAGACACCCTTATTTCGCTCCTGTTTTCTGGTCTTCCATCCGGCCATAATCTTCAAGGTGTTGGTCCATGGATGCAGGGGGGCAAGATGTAAACCACTTACACAGGTTTTTCAGACAAGTAGTAGGTCTTTGATTTTCACTCTTGGACGATTACTTCATAACTTTAAAAGTCCAAAAGATGTTGAAGGAAGAGAGTTGATAAATTCGAATGCGGTATTCATTGTTCTTGTAGCAACTTTAAACGTCCGAGCGATGCTTAGCGTTCCCGAAAGTACAGCCTTTTGCATGTTATGAAGAACTCCGTTACTCTTACTTCCGACCAATTCATCCTCCTCGGCTCAATCCCCCTAGTACGTCCATTATGATATTATGTTGTTTTACTTCATATCCTTGGTACTTCGAATTCTGCTTCAATTCCCAACGGAGGGGTCCGTATTTCGTGCTTTTCTCCTCCTACTTTTTCTCCCGGTTTGTAACCCATGGGCAGCTCATCTTCAGCGTGAGGACTCGCTTTAACTCGTGGTTGATAATCCGAGCATCTGCTCCATTGGCTCTAACTTCTTGGTGCTCCGCAAATAGAGAGATGTCTATACCAGAATGCTTGCGCATTGTTCGCCCCGTACACTGTCTTCGGTTTTAGTGGCGAGTACCAAGGTGGCACTGAGTCTGCAAGGCCTAGGTCTTGCAGAACCTCGAAGAAAAGTACTTGTTCTGTGCAAGGGTAGTACAACCAGCCAGGAAATGGGCGACACTTTCAGTGGCCTTACCACATAGCCTACACACCACCTCACCCGTCGTACCTGTTTGCGTTTTCTGGCAGGCATACAGCCTCGTCGGTAATAACTATTGGTAGAGATCAAAAATCTCGGCCACTGTACGTGTTGGGCATTGTTTCAGACCGCTTAGCCACCTGAAACAGCCCTCGAAGTTAAGGCTCTCGTCTTCGCTTCTCGCGGAGATTAGTTTCTCCTGCCAGTTCGGTTCATGCGCCGCTTCCCATGTCTTGTGTTCCAAACACCTTTTCAGCCCTGCCTTCAGTTTCTCTGCTGTTATCACCTCTCTAATATCACACTTTATGTAGGTTGGATTTGGGTACTCTAGCTGCAACTGGAGGCCCATCTCCTCTGCATATCTTGCTGCCTCTTTAACTAAAGAGCTATGACCTAACACTTCCGCTCTCTCTTTAAACTCACGAGCCATAGCCATCGCTAGGTCACCATTTCCATCTAACTTCACTGCCGCCTTTATCTTCGTCACTTTACACTCCTCCTTGATCGAACGCATACCTCTACCTCCTTTCTACCTTGACACGTATAGAATAGCAGTAGAACTATTATTATCGTTATAATTTTTATTATTATAATAGAGTATACTAAAGATGAAACAACAACAACATGATATTAATTTGAGGAGGACTCTGAAAAAAAAATCCGAGTCCCAGATGGGATTTGAACCCACGACCCTCCGTGATCTAGTCGGATGCTCTAACCACTTGAGCTACTGGAGACTCTATGGTGAGCAAGGGCCAATTTGTGGGTCTCGACTGGAACCGCATCACGCAGCTACACAGCCAAGT
>JAAXHI010000461.1 GCA_012270875.1 Candidatus Poribacteria bacterium
TTTTACCCTGGATGATACCTTAAAGTTAAATTTTGCAATGAACATGACTTTGTGTTCAAGGGATTTCGCCCTGCAGACGAGTAATGAAAATACAGACTACACAGAATTTTAACATGTATTCGCGATATAAAGCATAAGCAATTAAAATTTTTTGGTGATTTGCCTTTATCTTGAGTATCCTGAGAATTTGCGGCGGTATTTCTTTCACGCCGTAGATTTTTAGTTGCTGGTAACTCACGTTTAAAAATTGTTGGAACATCATCAGCTTTTATTATTGGTTTCATCTTTAAGCCTAAGGACTAAACTATCACTGTTTGCGCTTTAAAGTAGTCTTCAGTAAAATAAGCGCTGCAAGATCTAGTTGAATTCGTAGGAATCAGCGAGTGTTTTTCACGGCGTTCGTCCAAAGCCTGGCATATCGGGGATCATCGGGCCAGTGATAGACTAACTCCGTCTTTGCGAGTGTTAAACCATTCAACAGCGATGCAGCAGTGTGGCATTATAAAATCCTCCCTGAAATGTCAGCCATAAAATCCTTTATTGACTGTTCAAAATAGACTGGAAACCTAGAAGCCACGTTGTATTGCCTTGAGACAGGATCTTCTTACTACGTCATTTCTGGTTTCTAGCTGTAGCGCAAAATTTTAATTGCGTGACGAACAACTTTCCTCGTTTTCAGGCAAATGCAGAAGAACTGGACATTTTATTTTTCCAAAATCTTGTAATAACGCCATAAGCTATCTTTTTGTAAAATTGCCGTTTTGGGTATAGAGTCACCCTTTAAGCCTAAGGACTCTTTCAAAAGAACTGAATTTCATTAATATGTGCTTATTCGCTTGTTTTGGTTTCAAGTTTTTTTTAGCTTCACTGCGAGAATATATAGCCACGAAATTTTGCCGCGCTCTTGATATGCGTTCTTGTCATATAATTATTCTATTGTCACAGCTCGTTGCTGGCCCTTGGGGAATGTAGTTTTCTTATTTAAGTCATGTTTTCGGGATTTTTTTCCTCTTTTCGCGAAGTTTCGCTAATGGCAACTGCTTTAGAATTTTTTCTCCTCTCGAAGTTCGTCGCCGAAGCCTTTACTCCCCAGTTATAGCCGCCCCGGTTTTACCGCCAGAACCCGACCGCATCGCTCTTGCAAATCTTGCTGCTGAAGCAAGTCCAGCGCCAATTCCTGGGCCTGCTCCGCAAGCCGAAGCCAATGACGCCCAACCGGCTGTCGTTGAAGCTCAGCAAGCCGAGGTATTTTCTATTATGTGTCTTGTTTCAGTTAGTCTTTTCTTGAGTATTTGTTTTCGTCGCTTATTTTGTCTTTTTGCTTTATTTGGCCCGGGCGTTTTTTTAGTCGCAGCCACTAGCCTGTTCCAGTTTAGTTTTTCACGTTTCGTCGTGGTCTCTTATTAGAGAGTTTTAGATCGGAGTTTACCGTGAACCTCTAACCGCGGTTTGCGCTTACCCGTTTGCGGTTCGACGTTCAAACATAATTCGATTCAGATTGGCGGTGGATTAGTGCGCTTTTCACAAACGTGCGAATTCTGAAGTTCAAAAGCCAACTGACGATTGGTTAGTTTACTTTCCTCGTTCCCGCGTATTGCTGGTTCGCTCCTTTTTCCCTGCGTTGCCGGTGTCGACCTAGGTTTTTAAAAGGCTTTCTCTATAGTTGCTCCGGTTTCTGGCTTTATAGTGTCTCGTGCACCTAGTGTTAGGGTTTCTCGCGTTTCTACGGAAGAGTTTGTGCGTGTGCTCTTTTGTCAAGCTAGTTAGTTCCTTGTGCGTCGAGTATAAGTGTTTATCATGTGTGGAGCGGGTTAGTTTGCTCGTGTGCCGAGCGTAAGTGTTGTTCGTGTGTCGAACGTAATAGTTGCTCGCGAGTCGAGCGAAAGGGTTTGCTCGTGTGTCGAGTGTGAAAGTTGATCGTGTGTCGAGCGTAAGTGTTACTCGTGGGTCGAGGGGAAGGGTTTGCTCGTATGTCGAGTGCAGAAGTTGCTCGTGTGTCGAATGTGAAAGTTGCTATCGTGTCGAGCGTAAGCGTCGCTCGTGTGCCGAGTGTTGGTGTTTCTTGTGTCTCGAGCAGAAGATTTTGTTCGTGTCTTATGCGTAATGGTTGCACGTGGGTCAACCGAGTGGGTTTCTCGTGTGTCGAGTGTGAGAGATCCTCACGTGTCGAGGTAAATGGCGGGAGCCTCGCTGGAGACGGAGCTGGCCACAGTGTCTATCATCAATATACTGCGATGGAACGCCATGCGACCGAATGAAACTAGTGACTGCATGCCAAGCCGGTGTTATGGTAAACATAGGCGCTGGCCTTCCA
The DNA here is from genome assembly GCA_012270875.1 of Candidatus Poribacteria bacterium. Classification (GTDB taxonomy): domain Bacteria; phylum Poribacteria; class WGA-4E; order WGA-4E; family WGA-3G; genus WGA-3G. Next base: position 2,315 of record JAAXHI010000461.1, read on the forward strand.
GCCAAAAGGTAACGTGGCGTACACAAAATACCAGCCAGCCCACTGAAGACCAAAAAACGTAGACCTAAAAGGATGTAAGCGCACATGATCATATCCACTTGTCTCGTCAAAAGTAGCTTGAAAGCGTCCCTTGAAGATGTAATGGGGCAGATCCGTAACGTAATCTAAACTAAAAGGGCAGTCCTTGATCCATAAATTTAAGAACCGTTCATCGTGGCACATGAGCGGTTTCGAGGCACATGCGCGATTTCACATGTGTTCATCGTGGCACATACGCGGTTTCGTGGCACATGCGCGATTTCACTCGTGTTCCAAGCGCTGGAATTTCTCGTGTGTTCGACGTACGGGCTTCTCGTGTGTCGTGCGCGAGAGTTGCCCCTAGGGTGCGCGTTGGAGTTGCTAGTGTGTCAGTTTTAAGGGAAAACAAACAAACAAAAGGATAGCATTCTCTGTCAGCGAGGCCTGTTGGTCGCGCTCTCGTACGTGCATGAGTCTTTTGCGTGGATTTGGACTTGCTCGCTCCTTAAGTATTCGGGGTTATTATTTTTATTTTTCAGTACCTCGGCAGTTCCTCGGGTTTAAGCGCAAGAAGTGATAAAGTGTTTCAGCGGCTTTTGTGCGTTCAGTCGCCGGTGCTTTCGGCTGAGTGTTCGCCTTTATTATTACTATTTTTGTGTTTGAGTGACTCGTGCACATTTTTGTGCGCGTGTAATTCTTATAGTCCTTTGTTGTCCTTTTCTAGCCAGTTGCTCAGTTAGACACGGTGGCCGCGGTTCAAAAAGAAGTTCAGTCATTTGCGCCAGATCCATGATTCTGGCAATGTCAACTCGGCGTTGGCAACTCCTTCAGCAGCATCTAGCGCACCCTACGGGAATCTTTGACCCGCATGCCTCTTTGGCCGCTCTTGAGTAGTTGGTCGACGTTGCCAGGGATAAACGCGACGCTAGAGCCAACCGATTTGCTGTCTTTTTGAGACAAACCGGACCCCTCCTCTACAACCCTTCCTTTCAGCATCTCCTCCTTAAGCTGGTGGGGGAAAAGGAGGAAGTCGAGGTCGCCAAGGAGATCCAGAAAGCCCTTAAACAAGCTCCGCCACTTGCATTCCAGGCCACTACTCGACCCCCCTACCAGAGACGCGCACGCCGACGTGCTTTGCCTATGGTAGACGTGGACATCTTGCAAAAAATTGTTGGTCTCCTGGAGACCGCGGTCTTAAGCGAAAGCGCTCGTAACATTCCCTTTCAAATCGTTCATTGTTGTACTTTTGTAAGCTTGGTAGTTTCCTTAACTCAGAGCTTATTTGTTGGAAACCACTCTCATTAAATCGAAGTTATCTAATTCTTCTATTTGTTTCATTTTTTGCTTTTCCTTCATTTACTCACTTTCCTCGCCGCGACCAGAAGGGTTCTTGTATCTCTAACCCTATAACTCGTCTTCGGACGGTTCCTCGACCGGTCTGGCCGGTGGGTTTCCCCAGCCTCGCTCCCAGGATTCTCTCCTACCCGCCCTACGTAGGATTCTCTCCTACCCTTGAGACATTCAGTCGTCTTTTGACGCTCAACCCAACCTGTACAAGAGTGAAAGCCTATTGCGATTGGAGGGGCAAGCCCGTTAGTTGGGTCGGACCACTTCCGTCCATCGATACGGTCTCCATGGGGTCTGTCTATGCCTCCCCTCGTTTCTTGCGGTTTCGTGACCCAGACAATTTCGTCGCTGGAAATCTTTGAAGTTACCTTTCCTACTGGGAGGTCGTGCTCTGAGGTTATTCAAAGGAAGAAGAGATTTATAGTTTTGTATCCGAGGGTGTAAAGGTTCACGATTTTTTCGTGCCTTTCCATGGCAGTTTTCAAGGTCGCCCATTCCGTTGTGATCACCCTTCTGGTATGGTTTTCCCTAACTCGCCATCCTGCCAGTGGCACAGTGATTTCATCTCGCGTACTATTCTCGAGAGGGTCACCAACGGTTCTTTGCTTATTTGTGGTAAGGTTGGCGAAGTGGACCCCCTCATCTGGTCATGCCAATCACCGTTGAACCCTCGAAACCGTGCATGTGCCACGATGAACGGTTGTTAAATTTATGGATCAAGGACCTGCCCCGTTACGTCTTCCAGGGACACTTTCAAGCTACTTTGGGTATGATCATGTGCGCATACATCCTTTTAGCTCTACGTTTTTCGGTCTTTAGAGGGCTGGCTGGTATTTTGTGTACGCCACGTTACCTTTCGGCTGGAAGGCCAGCGCGTATGTTTACCATAACATTGGCTTGGCAGCCACTAGTTTCATTCCTTCGCATGGCGTTCCATGATCGCAGTATATAGATGATAGACACTGTGGCCAGCTCCATCACCAGCGAGGCTCTCGCCATTTACCTCTCCCGGGGTTCATCTTAGCAGAGATGGCCTTCTTTATTGCTTGTTCAGTGCTTTTATCTCTGGGTTATTTTACTGCCCTTGGCAGTTTTGGCTCAAACTCCTGCTGCATACATTTTGCTGTATTGCAATGCATTTTCAACGACTTTTAACTGCTGTTCTTTGCTTTCAGCTCCGATTGAACTGTCCAGCACCTTTGTTTATGACTACAAAAGGAGCACGAGTGGCAGTTCTGCGAAGAACTGATTCGCACCTCACCCAGGGGGGACCAACGACAATGATGCCCATG
>JAAXHI010000203.1:0-7646 GCA_012270875.1 Candidatus Poribacteria bacterium
AACGAAAAACCTTATCTTAACTTTGCTAATTTTTGGTCTAAATAAACGGTGGCACTTCAAACTCTTGTATATGAATGGGTTTATTTCCCTGAATCCATTCGATGGTTAGAATGGAAGTTTTGCTGAAAAGCGAGACTTAACACTATTTTTTATTTTACATTTGGAGGAAAATCACACATGTCAAGTTTGAAAATGACATTTTCCTTAGCAAGTTTAATTTTAATTTTCGCCCTTGCGGCGATGCCGGCAATGGCAGGGAAGATTGAGGCTACGTGGAGCACAGACCGGAGTGCTGATGGAACTGCTGACGATGCGGGGTGGCGTGTTACACTTACATTTCCAGCGACTCCTGCGCCTACTGCGCCTACTGCCACTAACACTGATGCTACTGGTATCACCACATTAAACGTAGTTGGTCTTGCTGATATTGCCGAAAATAACATAGCGGAAAAAACCGCTGGTGTTCCTGACGGTACAAAACAGTGGACTTTTGACGTTGACGTTGCATCTGGTACCACTATTCTTGTCCAATTGGCAGGATATCAGCGTGTAATTTTTCCAGCAGCTGCGAACGGTGCTGAGGTAGCGTTAACCGACCTCGTCCATCTCGCGAAGTTGATGTCGGTCCCTAACATTTACATCATGGCGAATGCGATTGAGGATATTGTCTTCACCTTTGAGCCAGCGGATACAACGAACAAGATTGGTGCTCCCGGGGCTCTTCATGAAAGTGATGTTGTTATAGACAATACCGGTGGTGCCACCGTGACAACTGCGAGTGTTAGTGGAAATAATACGGTAAAGGTTCGATCAGCTGGTACCGACGGTGGAACAGCGACTGTTACACTCTCAACTCGTATCGTTCAGGCACAGACTCCGCTGTCCACAGTTAGGTATGATGCCACGGCACCAACCGGAGGTACCGGGCCTAACGATGGTGCAACTACAATTTCAGTAGATCGCAGGAAACCGCCAGCACCTGATCAGTGGGGTGCCGTAGATTTTGATTTTATTTTCTCTATCGTAGAAGCAACTCCTAATGGAATTCAGAGCGTTGAGCTTGAGGATAATCGGGGTCTTTTGGAGTTTTCCAATGTAAATCCGACGGGTGTAGCTATCGCAGACACGCTTACTAATGGTATAGAGTACGCCGCCACAGTTTCAACCAAGGATGTTGATATAACGGCGGGAACTGTCACTACAATCTTTGCCACAGTTACTGATAAGGCTGGCAATGAAAACACATTTGCCGTAGGTTCTGTTACGTTGGCAGGGAAAACCGCCAGTGCACCAGCAGAGGCGGTATATGACGCTGACGATACGAAACCAGCAGACGGGTCTGATGTTGCAGCCGGTAATACGATTACTGTTGCCTTTGATAAGAATCCCGGTACTGTAACCGGTACTATAGATGGTGTCGCGGCAGACGTTGGAGGTAGTGGGACAACCCGGACAGTTATGATTCCTACTACAGCAACAGGTTCGATAACTATCATGCTTATGTGGGGAACGGATAAAACCCAATCGCTCACCTACATGATTGTCGAAGCTGCACCTGCACAGGTTACAGTTCCAGCGAAGAGTTATGTGATCATCGCAAAAACCGATAGTCCTGACGGACTTCCGATGTCTGCGATTCCAGCGAATACTGCTATAGGGAGTTCAGCGACAGACATAGAAGCTTGGGAAGATATGCCGAATTTGGAAGACCTGTTCTTCCGAGGCGGATCGCTGTTGTTAACAACCCTTAAAGCGACGAAGTTGGATCGCGATGGTGATGAATCTGATGCGGATGTTGAGACCCCGACCGATAAAGAAGAGGCGAAAGCGCGTGATCTCGTCATCACTGAGATTATGGCAGCACGTAATACTGCCTTGGTTGGTCAAGATGGGTATCTCTCGCATCAGTGGATCGAAATTTACAACAAGCTTCCCGTTGCAGTGTCCGTTACCTTGAGCGCGAAATCGGGGCGTCCTGCGCCTACTCCTGCTGACACTGAAGTCGAATTAGATTTGGTCAGCAACGTAGTTAGTGCGGGTTGGAATTTCGCAGATCTCGGTACTGACGGTTTTGATAACACGGGTATTGTTGAAGGAGACACAGCTCCGACGTTGCAACCGTTTGCCTCGTTCTATCGGAATAACCGCGGGGAACCCGGTTGGCAGCAAAGCCGTTGGACTACATCAACGGATACCTATTTTGCCAATCATAAGGGGACACCTGGCGCCGAAGAACGTTCAGGAATCGTCGCTGTCGGTAAAACTGATCCGACGTATGACGTTGTCATCAACGAGATCGGCAACTATTCAGAAGATAAATACGACTGGATTGAGTTGCGGAAAAAGGCTGGTGGCACTTGGAACTTCAAAAAGTGGCAGATCCGGGAAATCACAGGTGATAAAGCTGAGTCAACGATCGTGAACATCCCCGATGACGGTGCATACGAAGCTGTCCCAGAGATTTTATTGATCGTTGCGACGGACCCGTATCGCGATCCGAATCACCCACTCGCCGCCGGTCTTAACATTACCAAGGATAACGGTAGACTTGAAAAGACCGGTGTAACGTCCAGTTATTATGTGGCTGGCACTGGGTTCAAGTTAGCGAATAGTGGCAAAACCCTACTTCTGCTTCGGAGCCGTAATGATGGTGGTATCCATGAAGGCATTGTTGATCTGACGGGTACACATTTCATCGAAGATCAGAGCAAGGATTTCGGTACCGAGGTCTGGCCCCTGAAAGGTCAAACGGCTGGTAACGATAATCACGATCATGGTGATGTCGTAAAAGGTGCTGATGAAGATTTCCGATCTGGTCATGTCTATCAACGTATCAACGATGGTAGAGGTACCGGTAAAGAAGTTTGGGAAAGAAAGGGTTATACCGGCGTCGGCTATAAGCGTTCGGCATCAAGCACTGGGCAGCACGGGGGTACACCCGGCTACGCTAACGGTGCTGTCAAAGTCAATCAGTCTGATTTGTCAGATTCCGCGATGGTGAGCATCAGCGAGATTATGTATGCCAAAGACGGGAACGTGCCGCAGTGGATTGAACTCTACAACAGTTCCATGACGCAGGCAATCGATCTCAATGAATGGAAACTCAAGATTGAACATAGTCGCGATGCTGATGATGTTGATATCCGTATCCCGGCAGTGACCACGAACAATCTTGGTAGCAAGATCATTCAGCCGAACCAGACGGTGCTGCTTGTGAGTAACACCACAGGTCGTGTTTCACGTGGTGCGCAAGGCGGTATTGACTTCCCAGCTTCACGGGTCATTAACCTCTGGGCACAAAAGGATAAATTGGAAGTTGACTCCACCAAGAACCGTCTCAACTATAGATTGCTCAGCCAAACCGCTTTCAAAGTTACTTTAATGGATAAGAGCGGTACAGCGATTGACACGGTTGGTAACTTGGGTGCTGATGGCATGGCGATGTGGGAACTCCCGATGTCTGAAGAAGATGAAGGCAGAAGTTCTATCATCCGTCGCTATGACGAAGGCGTGCCTCGTGATGGCACAATGGAACCTTCGGGTGACGGAATGGGTCCATGGGTCCTCGCTTCTATGTCACCGCTTTCCGAGGTCCGGGTCAATGAGACCTACTACGGAAATCCTGACGATATCGGTACACCCGGTTATCGTGGTGGTGGACCGCTGCCCGTCTCCTTGTCGAAGTTCCGTCCGGAACGGCTTGACGATGGCACGATCGTTGTCCGTTGGGTCACCGAATCTGAGTTGAACAACGCTGGATTTAACATCCTCCGTAGCGATACCCGGAACGGTCAATTCGCCAAGATTAACACTTCATTGATCGCAGGTAATGGCACCACGAGTGAGCGTACAGTTTACGAGTGGAAAGATACATCTGCGAAGCCTAATGTCGTCTACTACTACCAGATTCAAGATGTTTCCCTCGACGGTAAGGTTACAACCTTGCGTCAGACGCGTCTGAAAGGTGATATTTCACCTGCTGGTAAGCTGACAACGACATGGGGTGAACTAAAAGCGTTGCAATAAGCAACAACTCGGTTATTCAGGGAGAAGTCTATAACCGAACTAATCTAACGCAAAGGCGGTGGATTCCCTGTCCACCGCCTTGCACATTTTAAGGGTCGTTGGTTATAAGTTATAAGTTATAAGTTAAGAGGGAATAGCGGTTGGTGTGGTTCGTGATTGCGACCACGCCTTTTTTGTTTTATGAGATAGGGATGGGTGTGTAAAGTTTTTGCACAGCATTAGACGCAATCGAATCTTACAAAGACCACAATCTAACAGATCGTGGTACAAAATATATGCCATCGCATTAAAGTCTGGTAGGTTCGGTTTCTTCAATGTTTCCGCGTCGTATCCGGTTCGGTTAGGAATGCAGATCGCATTTGGGTGAGTACACCGCAAAACCGAACCTACCGGGTCTGGGGCTTCAAGTCCCCCTGATAAGGGGGATTTAGGGGGTTAAATCCTGAAACAAGTTTTAATCCGTTGACGGTTTCTCTTCAAGTCCCCCTGATAAGGGGGATTTAGGGGGTTAATCCCTTCGCACCGTTTTCACAAAATTTTCTGTTGCGTTGAGACGCTGAAGCACTGCGCGTGTATCATAAACTTCCACACTCGTAAGCGGTCCCTTAGCAAGTTTACTATCTCCCCCAAAAATATAGAGATGCCCATCAACAATCTCAGTCGTATGCCCTGATTTACCAACCAACATATCCGGCTCTTGCGTCCAACGATCCGTTACAGGATCGTAGATTTCAATCGTTGAATGGTACTTATATTCCCGCGCCTTGACTTCCCAAAACGAACCGCCGATGACATAGATTTTTCCATTGATGAAATTTGCCGAGTGTCCCGCTTTCGGGGTCGCCATCTCTCGCCTTTCACGCCATTGATTCGTTTTCGGATTAAATACTTCAACGCTCGAAAGGTACGGATCCGGCTCGCTTCGGATCGGAGACGGTCCCGTTCCACCCGTGGCATAGATTTCGCCATTGACGACACTGAGCGCAGCCCAATAACGCGCGTGGTTCATACTTCTGGCACTTGTCCAGATGTCCGTTGCTGGATCATACACCTCCACAGTATCCAACTGCCCTCGTTCCACCGTGGGATCGACTGCTAACCCACCAATCGCATAGATTTTGCCATCCACAACACAGGTACGGGTCTTTCTGGGTGTCGGCATGTCGGCTTTCTGTGTCCATGTATCCGTAACGGGATCGTACATCTCTACGGTTGGGAGACCTTTTGCCTCGTGTATCCAACCCTTATACCGTGGAACTTTCTTCGTTTCTTCGCCACCGATAGCGTAGATTTTTCCATCGACAACTGAAACGGCTACGCCAGACCGCTTTGTCGGCATATCTGCCTTCCGTTCCCATGCATCGGTTTCAGGGTCGTACATTTCTACCGTTGAAATAGCCAGTTCCCCAAATTCGTCAGGTTCGGGTTGTAGCCTGCCCCCTACTGCGAATACCTTGCCATCTACAATACCGGTAGCAAAGCAGGACCGGGCTGTCGGCATATCTGCTTTCCGCGTCCATTGTAGTGTAGAAAATCTCAGAGAATCCGCTTGTGCATCGGATACCAGAGCCGCCTCAGCAGCCTGCAGGCCTGTGCTCCTATTTTTATCGGTGGCAGCCGCGCGTCCGATCTGGTTCCGGACATCTGGTTTTGAATCGACATCGTGAACAATAAAAGTATCAACAATTTCGACCGTCGGTTCGGCAACCGCCTCGAAACTATACGGTTTCTGAAAGCGGACGAGGTATTGCTGAGTCGCGCCTAATAACATGACAACCAGAAGGGTCGCTACACCAAAAGCACCCCACGGGAGCAGCGGCTTTGCAACCGGCGGCGGTGTCGGTTTCAGGTCAGCGATCTGTCGCATGATGTTCTCGGTGAGGTTGGGAGGGAACTGCACACCGCCGAGTACCTCTTGAACCAGGAGTTCTTGGTCCTCTCGCAACCGCTTCCGCGCCCGCCAGAGTCGATTTGTAATCGTATTGACCGAGACCCCCAAGAATTTGCTAATCTCCTTCGCCGTCATTTCACCGAGATAGTGAAGCACCATCACCGTGCGCTCACTCTCCGGCAGTTTAGACAAAAGTTTTTCAGCGATTGCATACCGACGCTCGGTGCCTTCTGCTTCGCGCTGTTCTGTTGCGTAATGGGTATAAGAAGATTCCGCGATTTCTTCCATAGGCGTGTCCTCCAGCGATTGCATCGCCGGTTTGTGTCTCTGGAGCCAATTAATACAGCGTCGGTTTGCGATGACATAGAGCCACCCCGCAAATTGATTCGGGTTTTTGAGTGTTGAGAGTTTCTTATAGGCTTGAAGGAAGGTATCCTGCGTAATTTCTTCGGCATAGTGAAAATCGCGAACCTTCCGCCACGCGAGCGCGTGAACACCTCTTTGGTGCCTTCGGACCAAGGTATCGAAAGCGTCATCGTCGCCTGACAGAATTCTGCGAATCAGTTGCGCGTCATTTTCCACCGTTACAATCTCCCATAGTGCGTAAACGGATATTGAGCGAGTTGTACGTTAGAGATTCCTTTGGAACGGAGTACTACAAAGCCCCTTTCCAGTTTGAACAATAGCACGCTAATTTCTGCTTAGGTGTGATTACGAAGTGATATTAAAGACGTAATTTTTTAAGCAAAAAGTTGCATAAAATCATTGGCACCTACTGGTAGTGTTTGCTTGAAGTGTCTTTGCATGGGGTATTTTGCTTACAAGAAATCAGATAATCTGCTATTTCAAAATCACCATCCGCCGCGTTGCTGAGAAATCCCCGGCGGTGAACGTATAAAAATAGAGACCACTGGTGACAGGTTCGCCGACTGTATTCCTGCCATCCCAATACGCCGCACGGCGCGGCGATGCATAGATACCCGCCCCTTGGGTGCCTAACGCAAGGCTCCGAACGAACTTCCCATCCGCGGCATAGATAGTGATTTTGACATGCGCAGGTGTTGCCAACTGATACGGGATCCATGTTTCTGGGTTAAACGGATTCGGATAGTTCGGCAATAAAGCCGTCTGTTTCGGTGTTAAGGCCGCAAGGAGTTGTTCTAAAATGAGAACGCCGCGTTGAAAAGCCGGGTCTGTTAAGGACAATTGCCGGGCTTCCTGAAGCCATTTTTCTACATCCGCAGCAACGAACATTTGAAGGACTTGCGGCTTCAAAGGAGGTGCGGAATCACTTGCACCTAAGGCACCCGCAACGAGAACAAGGTCCTGTATATTGACCAGCCCATCACCGTTGACATCCGCAGCAGTGTCTCCCGATTGCCCAAGATTTGATGCGACCAATACAAGGTCTTGGATGTTAACAATATCATCACCATTGACATCCTCTTTACGTCTTATAGGTTCAGGAGGCTCTGGTGGCGTGGGAGGCTTGAGTTCCCATAAGAGTATGGTGCCATCGGCACTCCCACTTGCGAGGGTGTTGCCATCGGGACTAAACGCCACGCCGTCTACTGCATCCGTATGCCCAGTGAGCATACGGAGATGTGAACCCGTGTTGACATCCCAGAGACCGACGGTGCTGTCCCAACTCGCGGTTGCGAGGGTGTTGCCATCGGGACTCAACGCGATGCTGACGATCGCATCCGTATGCCCGGTGAGCCTGTGTAGA
>JAAXHI010000203.1:7682-9079 GCA_012270875.1 Candidatus Poribacteria bacterium
CGGGCGGTGTTGTCATAACTCCCCGTTGCGAGGGTGTTGCCATCGGGACTAAACGCGACGGTTCTGAGCCAATGCGTATGTCCGGTGAATGTACGGAGCGGGTTACCTGTGTTGACATCCCAGAGCCGGGCGGTACGCTCACCACTCGCGGTTGCGAGGATGTTGCCATCGGGACTAAACGCTACATCCCTGATCCAATCGGTATGCTCGGTGAGCGTGTGTAGCAGACTACCCGTGTTTGCATCCCAGAGGCGAGCGGTGTCGTCATAACTCCCGGTTGCGAGGGTATTACCGTCTGGACTAAACGTTATGCTGTTGACCCAGTTCGTATGTCCAGTGAGCGTGTGTAGAAGGTTTCCCGTGTTTGCATCCCAGAGACGGATGGTGCGGTCCTCATTTCCAGTTGCGACCGTGTTGCCATCAGGACTAAACGCTACACCGATGACCCCAGACGTATACCCAGTGAACGTGCGGAGATGTGAAAGTGTGTCGGCATCCCAGAGCCGGGCGGTGCCGTCATGACTCCCAGTTGCGAGGGTGTTGCCATCGGGACTAAACGCGACGGCGATGACCCAATCGGTATGCTCGGTGATTGTGCGGAGATACGAACCTGTGTCGGCATCCCAGAGCCGGACGGTGTTGTTATAACTCGCGGTTGCGAGGGTGTTGCCATCGGGACTCAACGCTACGCTGAGGATCGCGGCCCAATGTCCGGTGAGTGTATGAAGCTCGCTACCCGTGTTTGCATCCCAGAGCCGGGCGGTGCTGTCCCAACTTCCGGTTGCGAGGGTGTTGCCATCGGGACTAAACGCCACACTGTTGACTCCAGACCTATGCCCGGTGAGCGTGTGGAGATGATTCCCCGTGTTTGCATCCCAGAGCCGAATCGTGTTGTCCGCAGCCCCACTTGCGAGCGTCGTCCCATCCGGGCTGAATGCGACACTGGTGACCCCGTTCCTGACCCTTCTGACCTGTTTTGTATGCCCGGTGAGCGTTCGGAGTTCGCTACCCGTGTTGACATCCCAGAGACGGACGGTGGCATCCTCACTCCCGCTTACGAGGGTTGTGTTATCCGGACTAAACGCGACGCTATTGACACCAGCCGTGTGTCCGGTGAGCGTTCGGAGATGGCTACTCGTGTTTGCGTCCCAGAGACGGATGGTGGTGTCCTCACTCGCGCTTGCGAAGGTGTTACCATCGGGACTAAACGCTACGCCATTGACCGCATCCGTATGCCCTGTAATGAGTTCAAGTTCTTCGCCTGTCTGTGCGTCGTAGATCCAAATACCTATAATACTTACGACTGCCAGCCGTCTGCCGTCTGGGGAATACTTTATTTCATTTATCTTACCTTTACCGAGGCGTGCTTTAGCACCTTCGGGTAATCCCAACGTTGT
>JAAXHI010000528.1 GCA_012270875.1 Candidatus Poribacteria bacterium
ACTACGTCATCCCGCGTAAAAAGGACACAAGATCTGCCAGGCGCAGGCTTCGCCTGCTGTCTGTACCCTTCCCATGGTCCCTTGCGGTTCATCACCTGTCACTCGTTTCGGGTTCGCCTCTGCCACGCGAAAAACGAAGCGCCTGAGGAGGAGGCTGACAAAACAGACAAAAGTCTCCTTTGTGAACCAAAGTGCAGAAACCGGGTAGATCTTGTTGCTTCTGGAGAAACAAATGGCGTCCATAGAAGACGAAGTTAGCACTTGGACTGAGACTGCGAATGCCCTGGCGAATGCCATCTTCAATGTGTCAAGAGAAAGAAGGGCGGTGTTGCAAGAACTGGTGGCTGGAGTGGGAACCCTGCATGGACGTGCTCTTAACTTGAACATCGAGGCAGACAAGCTTAAAGCCAATTTTATGCGAGTTAAAAACCAGGCAGAACATCTTCTAAAACGCCTCAACGTGGATCGAAGTAACGCCAATTTAAAGCAGCGAGTTACGTACAATACGAGCTTGCTCACGCGAGTGAAGGAATTATGTGGTACACTAGAAACCTTGGTGAAAGAGATCTATAACGTCGCCACGAAAGCGGCCAACGATAAATCCACATCAGTTTACTTTACATGTGGAAAAGGGGTCTTCGCAATTGGTGGCATACTTGTTCCTTTTCGTTTTCCTGGGTACGCAAATTTGGTGGCCTCTGTTATCATGAGTGGCAGCGGCGTCTATTCGTTGCTAGTCCAAGCGTATAACTCCTATCGCTGTAACCTGACAGTAGATGAACTAAGGAGATTAGCAGTGGATGCTCAGAAGTTCCTTTTAAAGATTGATGAGTTAAAGATGATTCTCGAAGACAAGGCGGAGGATCTTGAAGCAGAAAAACAGGGTGACGACTGAATGGATTCATTTAAGAATTGAATTAAGGTCACTTGACTGACATGGAATCCATTTTCCTTTTGATTAACCCAAGAGCGAAATGTTACTACAGCTAGTAAGGCACATTTTAGGCACAGTTTTGGCACGGTTTAGGCACAGTTTACGCACAAATATTCAACGCT
>JAAXHI010000197.1:0-284 GCA_012270875.1 Candidatus Poribacteria bacterium
TCACCCGTTGCAACCATGGTAGGCCAATACCCAACCATCGAAAGTTGATAGGGCAGAAACTTGAATGAATCATCGCCGGCACTAGGCCATGCGATTCGAGCAGTTACCATGAATCACCAGAGGTCCGGGCACCCCGGAGGGAAACCCGCGCTGGTTTTGGATCTAATAAATACGTCCCATTCCGAACAGTCGGGACCTTCTGCATGTATTAGCTCTAGAATTACCACGGTTATCCAAGTAGCAGCCACCATCAAATAAACTCTAACTGATTTAATGAGCCATTC
>JAAXHI010000197.1:304-3022 GCA_012270875.1 Candidatus Poribacteria bacterium
TACTGGCAGGATCAACCAGGTAATCGACCGACGTTCCTTTCGCCGGGGTTCGCGCCTTGGCGCTCGCCCGGCTAGGAACTCTCCACCGCACCCGCCGGAGCCGGCTGTGGAGCCGCTGACGACCGTCAGGCTTTACCCCTGGAGGCGACTCCCTGACAGGTCTCCAAACGTCAATTCCCCACAGACGGCAGGGCACTGCCGACGACTTCTCCCTCGAACGCAACACACAGGAAAGGCACGCACGCAGACTAACTGCGGCGAATGCCTTCCATTCTCTGCGAGCACTGCTCGCATTCAACGGACCAAGGCCATTTCTCATCGTTCTCACCGGCAACCAACCCGTTTCTTCGGTCGGTCGCTCCCTCCGGCCGGAGATGTCGCATCCGTGCGGCCTGCCCAGCCGGAGCAAAGTCGACTTCAACGGATGCGCTACCCTGACCATCGGCAAGGGAGGACCTGTGTAGGGGCTCGCCGGGAGAGCCGGGACGATCTGTGCAGTTTTCCACACGACCTCCCCGGGATCACGGCAGGGCTCCTGTCGCTCACTTTCTGGAGAAATGTTTCTCCGTTCACCGTGTCGTTCCGTCACAGCCACTCGCCACGACTAAGCCGGATGTCTGTAGTGACTACTACACGCCAAACAGTTCGCCAGGACTTGGCCTTCTTTGTGCGTCGCCATTGCAAAGCTTAGGATTGCTGACCGCAAAGTTTCCATTCATCCGTGTGGTCACGTTTTTCACGCCACGCCCACTCATTTTGACCATAGAGAATGCATAGCTACAGCAAACGTCGTTGTAGTGTCAGGTGGAGATGGCCATATTAATAAGGTATGCTTTGTTTACAAGTGCTTGTGTGTGTGTTTACAGTGTGTGTGTGTACAGTGTGAGCGCGTGCGTGTAGAGCGTGAGTGTGTGTGTGTGTGTGTGTGTGTACATCTTGTGCGTGCCTCTTTGCCTACCCAAACATGTAGAAGTGTGTGAGCGTGTGTGCAGGTGTGTTGTGTGGGAGTAGGCGTGTCCTAGTCGATCGTGTGTGTGCGTGTGTACTGTAACAAGAGTAAGTTTCCGTGAGTTCCATCGTTCTCCTCATTGTACCCTGGTTTGTTGTACGTAGTCCAGCCATACCTATCGTTAAGGATCGTGCCCTTTTTCTTGTGCATGTGCCTTGCTGTATGTGATACACAAGTGTAGCAGATTGGTTTGCGTGTGCTGTAGCAAGAATGAGTTTCCACCATTTCGTTGGCGTTGTCCTTATTGCAACCGTGTTTTAGTCGATTTGCATATTGAATCTAGTCCACTATACTGGGTGGCGTTTGACATGGAGTTTGCAGGAACCAGGTTGTATGTTAAACTGATACAAAGCATTTGTGCAATAATTGAGATTTGACGTCGGCCTGATTGATTGTTAGTGGTATGTTTTCAATGATATTGTTCGCTCGTTGAAGTTGTATATGTTTGTGGGCAGCGTTTCTCCATTGTGGGTATGTGCTAACAATGGTCGATTGGATTGCAATGACTGCAGTAGGTTGTCAAGTGGTTGGTGGCGTGTAATCTTTCTCCAGAAGAAGTTGGCAATCCTATTAGTTACATGGACAGTAATGTAACAGGTGGAAGTAAGTCGCTTTGTTTGAAGTTCTCCATAGTAATTGTGCATGATATGTAAGGAACGTTGGGAACAATCTTAGTCGCTTATGTTACGATATGGTTTGGAATATGGCTATGAGATGCAGAATAGGAAAAGTGTGAGCAATACTGCTAGATGCATGTGTCTGGTACGTATTGTATATAACTGTAGCAAACATTGACGTTTCGAAGCCACCTTTAAAATATATACAGTTGTGAAGTTTTCAAAATTAGTAAATGTGTCTGGTGAGTGGATTTGGAGTCATGAAAGCCTTTCCATACTGAATTCCTATCTGTCATCTTGGAGTAGAATTTAGTAGTACTGGGTCATGGTATGTATGTATTAAATCATTACTAACGCGTAATAGCAGAAATAAGCCAGTTTTACACAATTTGGCATTATATTTAAGGACTTGTTGGCATGTTTTCATGTCCGTCTTGCAACCTAGTTTGGAATACAGCCAGGAGGTATGGAATAGTAGTACATGTCAGGTCAATGCTTTAGAGTCCATACAGTTATGTGCATGTAAGAATATTTTAGGCTGTTGTGTGTAACAACTTGTGATGAACTTGTACATAAAGATAATTAGGGATGGCTCGAAAACCAAATGGCTGCCCCATTGAATGTATTATGTGTTACCCGTTTATTTCTGTGCAAAAACGTACAGTTCAGGCTTTATGAAGGCTTACCTGTCATTTTTTCACGATGGCAACTGTAACTGGGCCCTTTGCGTGCGTGAAAGGCACTGCTAAAGTATGAAATTGGCAGGTAGCAAAATCGCAATTTGTTCCTATTCTTTCTTCTTCTTTCTTTCTTTCTTTCTCTTAAAAATGTTGTGCCACAATAACTCAACGCTGATAGTAGCTACTACAATATATCTAACACGAACAAACTGTGCTTACCTCAACTTAAAATCCTTGACACTGAGATGTTCATAACACGATGTTCCTGCAGCAAACGGTGTCTTCACAAAAAGACTTCCCCTTCCGATGCCATTTGTGTCACGTGTTTTAGTATGCGCACGTGCATATTATAATGTAGGTTAATTGCAAATTAAACGTGGTTAATCGATGGAGCGTCCCTCTACCGGTGTAC
>JAAXHI010000455.1 GCA_012270875.1 Candidatus Poribacteria bacterium
AACAGTGATCTTTCCACTGAAAATACCGCTAAAGCGATCTATTGGACTGGCTACTGTTACTACAAAGAAGGACTCACCACCCCAACTTTATTCCATAAATCAGTCAATACTTTCAAAAAACTTATTAGTGATTATGACGAAAGTTCATATACAATTGAAGCATATTACGGCTTGGTTTTGGTGTACGCCGATTGGGCACAAGTGCCCGGGTACGAGTCCAAATGGGAATCGGTAATTAGCACCGTTGACGAGGCCGTCGCAAGATATATTAATAGCCATGATGTAAGGAGTCGGGGATGGCTTAGTCGTATGCAAGAAGTGAAAGAAATCGCCATTCAAAAGTTAAAACCACCAAATCCGAATCCACCCATCGAACCTGTTCCTGTTCCAGACCCTGTTTTAGTACCTGAGTCACCATTGATCAAAGAGCGTCATGTTGACCAAGGGTACACATATTTTGGACGAGGTGAACTCAAAGATGCGACAAAGGAAGCGAGACAAGCCTTAAAGGTTGATCCGAATTATCAGCGTGCTCACGACCTCTTATCAGAGATAAAAGATACATACTATGGCCGGGGTTGGACGTTCTTTGACGAAGAACAGTACGATAAAGCAATCGATGCATTTAAAAACGCTATTGACATTGAAGGGCAGTTTAAAGAGGCATACTGCCACTTAGGCGTGATATATATTAAAAAGAAAGCGTATGCTGAGGCGATAAAAATTCTTAAAGAAGCCATAAAAATTGATAAGCGTTTTAAAGAGGCGCACTTCAACCTTAGTCTCGCCTACCTGAGACTCGGTAGATTTGAAGCGGCTAAAAACGCTGCCAATACTGCTTTAAGGATTGATCCAAATTATGAACCAGCGAACAGGCTCATAGATTACATAGCGAACTGATCTGGCTGAAACCGGTAAGCACAATTTAGGAATATCCGTAGAGACTTGTCCGTCGATTGATGATGTGTTAAAATCACGGGGTGGACTCTCTATCCAACGCACCAAAACCTTGAAAGGAACTGAAGAACATGAACAAAATCTATTTATCAGTTGTTATCTGCCTACTCATATCAGCTCTGTTTTTATCAAATGTATATGCTCAAAATCGCTCCGAATTGGATTTACCAGATGGCGCAAAAGCCCGTTTCGGTAAAGGATGGGTTCAGGACATAGAATTCTCCCCCGACGGAAATCAACTCGCTGTTGCAACCACCACTGGTATCTGGATTTATGATAGTTACACCGGTAGGCAAATTAATCGGTTTGAAGGACACATGGGGGGTGCCAATGCGATTTCATATTCTCAGGATGGCAAACTCCTCGCGGCGGCACATCAAGATTTGACTGTTAGGTTATGGGAACCCAACAGTAAGACTCAAAAAAAACCGGTACCTGCCCTTAGAGGACATAAAAGTAAAATCTATGCGGTTACGTTTTCACCCGATGACAGAAGCCGCATGTTGGCAAGTGCCAGTGCTGACAAAACAATTCGACTTTGGGATCCGCACACCGAAACTGACAACGAGAGGCTTATTGCGATCCTACCGTATAAGGATGCTGTTCGGACCGTCGCCTTCTCGTTTGACAATCGGATGCTGGCGGGTGGCAGTGCCGATGGGATTATCCAAGTCTGGGATCCTGGGACAGGTGATCGAATATATGAGTTTAAAGAACATACGGATTCTGTTCAGGCAGTGCACTTTTCACAGAATAGGACCGAACTCGTGAGTGCAAGTTTGGATGGTAGTGTCCTTTTATGGAGTCTCGTTGGCGTAGGCGGAAAGCTTCATGCACCAATACAACATGACGCCTCAGTATATACGGCGAAATTTTCTCCAGATGGAAACACTTTTGCTACCGGCAGCGCAGACAAGTTGATTCGGCTATGGGACACAAACACGGCGAAGCACAACCAGACCTTTATAGGACACAAAGACTCTGTACTGGATATTGATTTCTCTCCTGATGGTACTACACTTGTAAGTGCCAGTCCTGACGGTAGAATATTGCTATGGGACAAAATCGGTGCTCGGACGCGAATTGAGATACCAGAACATACTGGAGGCATAAAAGCCTTGGCATATACAGCGGATAATCGCATCCGAGCATGTGGGACCGGATTAGATGGGAAACTCCGATTGTGGGATGCTGGGACCAGTAGCGAACTATCTATACTCAGCGAACATGCAGGATTAACACGGGCTGTTACATTTTCAAAAGATGGTAAAACTATTGTTAGCGGTGGAAGCGAGGATGGTACAGTTTTCCTATCAAATGTCCTTAAGGTTCTTGAGAACGGTGAAGGAATTAACACCGAAAGTTTACAGAGCGTATTGACAGGGAATGCACACGGTATTACGGCGGTCGCGCTTTCACCAGCACAAACGACACTGGCAACTGGTGGTGCAGACGGTAGGATCCATCTGTTGGATGTTGCCACTGGTCGCGAATTGAAAATACTAAAAGGTGCTCAGGGTACAATTACGGCTTTGACGTTCGCCATTGACGGCACCCATCTTTTCAGTGGTGAAGAAAATGGAACTATTCGTCAATGGAATGCCCTTACAGGTGAAGAAGTCGGAACAGGTTACAGGACTCCGTTAGGTGCTATTACTGCTCTATCATATTCACTTCCTAATGGGTGTCTTTCCGCCGGAGATGTAACCGGTACAATTCAGTTTTTTGATCTCGCCACAAAACGTAGAAAAGCAAAGGAATTCTTCATCCCTCACTCCAGCATAGCCACTCTTATTTTCTCCGATGATGGTAAAACTCTTGTCAGCGGCAGTGAAAACGGGATCATTATCCTTTGGGATATCAACGCAGAAATTCTAAATACAGAGTTAGACGATAACACATCAGAAGAAGATAAGATAGGCGTACAAACTGATGCGCGACAAAGGCACAACATAACTGAGCAAACTGTACAGCAGATTGCCCAAAATGCTTTAAAAGCTACAGTGTACTTGGAAATACTAAAACCTGACGGAACAGGTTCACAAGGGAGTGGTTTTTTCGTCCAACCAAATTATATCGCCACCAATTATCACGTTGTTAAAGATGCTAAGGCGGCTTATGTAAAACTGGTTGGAAAACAGACGACGTACCGTGTTGAAAATATTGCAGCGACAGATCCAAAACACGATCTCGCTATCCTGAAAGTCAACAGTCCTAATCCAGTGGTCCTACCGCTTGCTAATAGTGACAAAGTTGAAATTGGTGAGACTGTTTATGCCGTAAGTAACCCGAAAGGTTGGGAAGGGACAGTCTCGAATGGTATTATCAGTAGCATACGAGGTGAAGGCAACAATAAATGGATCCAAATAACTGCCGCAGTTTCTCCAGGGAGCAGCGGGGGTGCTGTACTAAACACGAAAGGAGAAGTTATAGGAATTGCCACTTTAGCTTACTTTTCCATTGAACCGAATTTGAGGGTTAATCGTTCACAAAATATCAATTTCGCCGTTCCATCAAATTACCTCAAAGCACTGCTCCGCAAAGTGAGATAGTGCCTAACGCCTAAAGTCTATATTATACTATAGTTTGGACAATTTTAAGACAATACACATGCCGCCCTTACGGGGCTTAGGACTTGGTGGATATGCCGTTTCTATAGACATTTCGTCCCTACGGGACTGGCCTATTGGTGCAGCCGAGTTTATTTTCGTTGAGTTGCGTTTGTGTGAGAAACTTTCAGAAAAACCAGAGATCCTTTGAAAACAGGTTATGAACTCAACAGAAACTGTCCAAACTATAGTATATTATAGTAAAACCTATAATTAATCTCTCACTGCGAGGCAACTCTCCAACAGTCTGAATACCTATGACAGGCATTCAGACTGGCACAAACTGGAAGTTTATGCTACAAAGATGTCCACTTATTTATGGGCTTCACTATAAAAGGGATCCGCCATATCTGTTTGATAGACCTATCTAATATTGCAACTTAAAGGCAAATAGAGGAA
Organism: Candidatus Poribacteria bacterium; assembly: GCA_012270875.1. Classification (GTDB taxonomy): domain Bacteria; phylum Poribacteria; class WGA-4E; order WGA-4E; family WGA-3G; genus WGA-3G. The sequence goes on from JAAXHI010000455.1 coordinate 3,966, forward strand.
TTGTCATGAACATGCGCACGGTTGAGAAATACTATGCTAAACGACGAAGAAACAAGGCACTCTTACTCTCCTTGACAGCGCACGCGATCGCTATTATCCTCACTGCGGTATTGGTCCTGAAACCGAAAATAGAACTGATGATGGAAAATAGTATTGCTGTGGAGTTTATCGAATCGCATCAACAACGGACACAAGTTCCAAAGAAGATCGTCCGGGTGGTGAAACGGAGGCAGCCCACAGCAGCACCATCCATTAGCAGCGCAGCCGCAAGGCATCCGACCGCATCAAGATCAGCAGTCCCACAAATTACTGAGAAACCGACGTTAGAAGCGCCACCGCTCGCCACAGTGGCAGATCTTGCACCCTCGCCAGAGTCTATTCTTACACCTACCGATGTTAGTTCACCCACAATAGAAAGGGGTAGTGGAGAAGTTGAAGGTGGCGATGCGGTACTCGGTTCAGGAAATAACGGTAAAATTGTGGGACAGCGAAGTGGCGGTTCTGGCGAAAGTTTCGGTAACTTGACGCAATCCGGTGGCGGCGGACAAGATGCATTCGGTGAAGGGATCCCCGAAACGCTCGGCGGTTACAAAAGTGAGATTGGTGATAAACTCGGCAGCATTATTGATGAAGAGGACGGCATCGTGCGCGGGCATATTCGGTTGATACGTCTACAGCATCAAATGAGCGACTGGTGGCAGGATCCAACAGCGATCCCATCACTAATAAAATGGTTGCGTGAGAATGCGCGATCGATTACGGCTGATATGCAGTACGCCGGTGGTGCCTTGCCACTAACAGATAACCGCATCATGGACGCACCACTCGTGATAATGACAGGACACGACCAAGCGATGTCGGTGTCCTACCAACGCTTGAAGGACCGTAACTCACAGGCTTCGGGGTTCACCGATGCAGAACGTGCTGCCCTTCGGAAATATATTCTTGAGCATAACGGTATGCTGTTCTTCGACTATTGTGGCGATGGCGGTAATGAGAAATCGTTTGCGACGTTTGTAGAGACGGAGTTGCGCACCGTGTTTCCTGAGTATCCGATGAAAACTTTGGATGATATACGGCATGAGATTTTTCAATCCTATTACGAACTGAAGAAAACACCCGTCGGCGGTTCGGCATTCTGGGGAACGGGTTACAAAGGCGGGAACACAAAGTGGCGGCATATTAAAGGGATGTTAGTGCCGGGACGATTGGGTAAACAGCGTTTGGCAGTCGTGTTCTGCCCGCTGGATTATTTATGCAGTATGGAGACTGCAGAGGTTGATAGCCGCGCACCCCTGGCTTCAAGACGTTCTTCGGATGTCTATCGGTTCATGACGAACATGTTTATCTACCAAATGCGGCAGAGAGCAGATAACGAATAAAAACAAGAATAGGGCGCGCTTAGAAAGCACGCCCGTATCAAATGACCTCAGCGTTTGGCATCGTTATCGGCGAAACGCTCCTGCAAGTGTAGATGCTCACACCTGTCTATATTATTCCTTAATCACAAAGAATTTTTCCTCTTTAATCCGTTCTTCAGGGTAACGTGCGCGCGCCCAGATTGCTTTCGCATTCTCAATCATCTGCGGATGTCCACATGCATAGACGACAGCGTTGGTATGGTCAAAGCCGAGTTGATCGCCGTACTTCCGGACCACATCTTCGGCACGTCCGCTCTCGCCTTGCCATTCTGGATCTTCCCACGGACGACTCACTGTCGGCACAAATGTGAACCATTCTTCCTGCGCCGCGAGTTCGTTAAGTTCATCCATGTAATACCCAAGTTCCCAAGAACGGCTTGCTCCGACGATCGCCAAAATCTGATGAGGACTCGCTTTACCCTGTTCTTGTTCAATTTTCTGTGTCCGCGCGATGCTAATATAAGGTGCAGCTCCGGTCACAGTTCCCGCCATGACGTGGCGTGTCATGCCGCTCTCGAGGTCCATCACGAACTTTCCGACGAGACGGTCCCGAATAAACACGATGTCCCCTAATTCCAGTGCCCAGAACCGAGGTGTCGTTGCACCTTCCGGTACCAGTTCCACGAAAACCTCCATAAACGGTTCGTGTGGGGAGGAGACGATCGAATACGGACGTTGGACAATTTTCCCATCAATATCAAAACCGATAGTGGCGTATTGTCCGGGTATAAATGGTAGTTCTTTATCAACACGGAATTTGAACGCGGCTAAATCTTCGGAAAAGTCTTCACGTTCAATGAGTTCACCTTTACAATATTGCGTTCTGGCGCGTCTTCTTTGCATAATTGTTTCCTTCAAAAAATAGAAAATACAGAACTTACGCATTTTTCCATGATAATGAACGTATAACGCACTGCAGGCGGGGTTTGAAACCCCGCCTGCAATGGGGGCTGCGTAAGTCCTAAAATAGTAAAATCTTCGCTTGCCTTTCCATATATTATATGCCAAACAAAAACTCATATCAAGTTTTTTAAGTTTGATGCTTTCCGAAGTTCTTGCACCTTTTCTATTTGAAGATTGTGTCACTAATAGTTAGATGGATCTGATATTTTGAATTCAGATGTATTTTTATGATAAACTTGAAGGCATCCGCGGATCTGTAACTGCCCCATTTCGTGCAATCGGGGATTAAGGTATGCCCTGTTTTGTGCAGTTTTGCTGTGTATTTGGCTAATAGTTCCTTGCGCGATATTGTTCAGATAGGCACGGAATTTGCTGAAAAATATGATATAGATATTCCAGAGATAACATCTCTTCTTAAAAGGGAGCTTCAATTGATGAAAAAGAAAAAACTTGTCTATATCGTGTGTCTCTTAATTCTGGGTCTACTACTATCAAACAGTTTCGCACAAGAATACACAGCACAATGGCACTTACCTGAAGGCGCGAAAGCACGTCTTGGAAGAGGTGAACTCAATCATATCATATTTTCACCCGATGGCACCCGAGTCGCGGTGTCAACTGCCATCGGCATTTGGGTCTATGATACGCACACTACCAAAGCCGTGTCACTGTTCAGTGAGATACAGACCGGTGGTATCGAAGAATACTTGCCGACGGAACCACCGGAAGCACTGACGTTCTCCGCTGATGCCTTAATTATCGCCAGTGCCCACGGGGACAGGATTTACGTCTGGGATACCGCAACAGGCACCGCGTTTGCGATGCTCGACGAACACCCTGACGCAATTAAAGCAATCGCACTTTCACCGGATAGCACAAAACTTGCCACCGCTGGCGGAGACTGGGTGGTACGTTTATGGGAAGTTCGCACCGGCAAGTATATCAATAGCCTTCGAGGACATACAGGTGCAGTTAACGCAATCTCATTTTCACCCGATGGCAAAATCCTTGCGACTGCTGGGACCACGCTCCGATTGTGGGATGTCGAAACCGGTGCGTTATTGAACGCCGATAACGAAGACTTGGGTTCTATCGACCATCTCGTTTTCTCACCCGATGGCAAAATCCTTGCGAGTAGTGACGGTTGGGGGCATTCAGTACATCTGTGGGATGTGGGGACCAGCACCATCCAAAAACGGCTCAAAGGACACAAGAGTAAAATCCGTGGTATTGCATTTTCCCCGGATGGGAGGCTACTCGTCAGTGTGAGTTCCGAGGCGGTGCGGTTGTGGGAGGTTCACACCGGTGTTGAACAGGGGAGTCTACTCACGCCTGAAGATAGAATGGCACAGCGCGTACCACCTATCCTAAAGCGCGAGGAACTTAACAAAGCATATCTACCGAAGCGTCGGGACGATGTGCATTCAGTGATATTCTCTGACGATGCAAAACACCTCGTCAGTGCCAGTAAGGACGGTAGTTTTCATATCTGGGACGTCGAAACGGGTCTCTACCAGTCGTCTTTCTCTCTTGGCGCGTATAGTGCTTTAGTCAATGTCCTCGCTTTTTCTAAAGATGGTAAATATCTCGCCAGTAACGACGGGTTTGAAGAGCGAATACGCGTCTGGGACGTAGAAAACGGCACCCAACACGCTATGCTTACCCCTGGACAAGGGGATTTCTTTAACCCTGTTCGCGAAATAACAGTTTCTCAAGGCATCAAAAAGGTCGCAGGACGTGATTTTGAAGGTACAATCCGGATTTGGGACGCAGAAACTGCAGAACAGATGTCTACTGTCGTGACGGACCGACTGCAGCACTACTGGCCTCTGGTGTTTTCACCGGATGGGAAAATTATCGCCGGTAGAGAAAGACTTGACACGGACCATATAGAACTCTGGCAAGTAGAGCAGGGTGCGCATCTGTTTACACTTAAAGCGCATACGGGTGCTGTGAACGAATATACGTTCTCTCCAGACAGTAGGAGCCTCGTTAGTGGGGACAGAGACGGAACTATTATCTTATGGGATGTTGAGACAGGCGACCGACACAAGCGTTTCACAGGATCGACAAAGCCTATAAGTGCGTTAGCCTTCTCCGCAGATGGCAAAACGCTTGTCAGCGGCAGTGGAAATGAGATTCGCTTATGGGATGTCAACACAGGTAATGCGGTCAGTAGCCTTGATGCCGTTAAGAACGTTGCATCGTTGGCGCTTTCACCCGATGGCAAAACGCTCGCAAGCGGAACCGAGGACGGACAGATTCAGGTCTGGAATTTAGCCGAAACACCTCAACTGCAGTCTACTTTTACTGGACATCGAGGCTCCGCTTATGTGCTGATGTTCTCTCCTGATGGAAAGACACTCGCCAGCGGAGGATCGGACGGCACAATCCTTCTTTGGAACACGGAACGGTAAGTTAATGTGTGATTCGCTGAAAAAATGAAAAAGGAGATGCAATTGATGAAAAAGACGATACTTCACTGCAGTGTCCTGTTGTTAATTCCAATCTTATTTCTGTCAGACGGATTCGCGCAAGACTATACACAGTGGCGGTTACCCGAAGGCGCGAAAATGCGAGTCGGAAAAGGAAAGATCAATGATGTGAAGTTCTCACTCGCTGGTGACCTGTTAGCGGTAGCCACCAATATCGGTGTTTGGCTGTATGACGCGAACGGCGGCGCGGAAATCGCGCTACTCAACGACAAACCGAGAAACATCAGAACGATAGCCTTCTCATCGGATGGCAAAACACTTGCGACTGGTGGTTGGTCCCGGGAAGGCGCGATTCAATTATGGAATATTGATACCGCTACACAAATATCTATCATAGGGGAAAGTATAGGTGCTGTTGGCGTGTTAGCATTTTCGGAAGATGGCAAAACCCTCGCGAGTGTGGGTTCAAGCCGAGGACTCCGGTTCCATGTATGGGATGTGGACACAGGTCTTGAGGTCTCACACTTTAAAGGACAACAAAACAACTTCAACTTCGACGTATTAGCAATATCACCTGACCACCGCTTTTTTGCGGGTGCTGGCGGTAAGAAGGTGTTTTTATGGGATACGAAAACCCAAACGTTAAAGCATACCATAGCAGGTGATGGAAATTCCGCTTCGGCTTTAGCGTTCTCACCGGATAGCAAAACGCTTGTCGGCGGATTCACAACGATCCGGTTGTGGGATGTAGAAACCGGCAACCAAATGTCCAGACTCGATGGACACACCCGTAAAGTGAATGTCCTCGCTTTCGCACCAGATGGCAAGACCTTGGCAAGCGGTGATGCGAGTGGGGAGATTCGGTTGTGGCGCATCGGTGCTGGCGGCGATCAGCTCAATTTACCACGGCTACTCGGCGGCATTACAGGTAAAAGTAAACCGATGGTTGAGACCCCTGCGCTTACCGAACACAAACGTCCTATTGAGGCTTTAGCCTTCAAGGCAGACGGTACGACTTTGGTCAGTGCGAGTCGCGACACCACGATCCGGTTATGGGATGTTGACACCCGAAACCCGCACTTAATGATAAAAGGACACACGGAATCGATCAAAGCACTCGGTTTTCTTGAAGATGGTAAAACGCTTGCGAATGGGAGTTCTGACTGCACACTGCGGTTGTGGGATACTGAGACGCAAGCGCAGCAACTTATCCGAATTAAACACCCGTGGTCTGCTTTGGATTTTGCGTTCTCTCAAGATGGCAAAACGGTAGCAATTGGCAGCGTTGGTAAGAGTGTGCGATTGTGGAATGTAGATACGGGAGAGGTTACCGCCACTTTCAAAACAGCACATAAAGGCAATATCAATGCGGTTACATTTTCGTCAGATGATAAAATGCTTGCCAGTGGGAGCCGCGGTGGAACAGTTGAATTATGGGATGTACAGAACCAGCAGCGTATTACGACACTTAGAGGACATACGGATGAGATTCGGGTGTTGGCTTTCTCACCCGATGGAGGAACCGTTGCAACCGCAGCGAAGAGTGAAACAATTATTGTTCTATGGGATACTATAGACATTGGACGTAAAACCGCGCTACTGGCGGAAAGCATGACTATAATTGGAGCGTTGGCTTTCTCATCCGATGGAAAAACAGTTGTCAGCGGACATAGAGATGGTGCCATCAATTTGTGGGATGCTACAACTGGTGTGCATCTCTCAACTTTCACGGGAGATGCTGGTAATGTCACCGCTTTAGCGTTCTCCGCAGACGGAAAGATGGTCGCAAACGGGAGTGCTGATGGTGCTATACGGCTATGGGACCCAAGCACGTATGCACCAAAAGGAGAGGCGCGCATCGGACACGCCGGTCGT
>JAAXHI010000242.1:0-1028 GCA_012270875.1 Candidatus Poribacteria bacterium
CTGCTTCCGCTGGATGTGAACAGTAGTGAGAAAGGCTACACGGTGGAAGGCAATGCCATCCGTTCTGGGTTTATCGCTGTTAAAGGGATTACGGATGAAGCAGTAGACCAGATTTTAGAGGCGAGAGAGTCTGATGGCTTATTTGTATCCTTACAAGATTTCCGTACGCGGGTGAATAGAGTGGATGAACAAGCTGTTACAAGCCTTGTCAAGAGTGGAGCATTTGAGACTGTTTCGGATGTTTAGCCAAAATGATATTTGGTAGATGTTTTTATATGAGGCTTTGAATCCTCATGGCGATTGTAACTTCCACGAATTAGTCTTGACTTATGCCAAGTTGATCAGTATAATTGTTAGAACTTGCACATAATTCTATTAACTCGACTTGGCTCACTCTCTATAGTTTGAATTTGAACGAACAATAGACGTTCGCACAATTTAGGATTATTACTATCTATGAAGACACAAAAATACATTTACTGGCAAGATGAGGACATGTTTCTTGGATACCTTGAAGAATATCCTGATTATTGGACGCAAGGCGAAACAATAGAAGTATTAGAGGAAAATCTTCTTGACGTTTATACCGAGCTCACGAGCGGTGCTATTCCGTGTGTCCGAAAAATTGCCGAACTACAAATCGCATGAAAAGACGAGACGTGATTCGTAAATTAAAGAAAATGGGGTGTGTACTCATACGCCATGGTGCGAAACATGATTGGTATCAGAATCCAAACACGCGCGTTTCTCAACCGGTTCCCCGCCATAGAGAACTGAAAGATCCTTTGGCAAAGCACATTCTCAAGATGCTCAAGAATTAAACTTATCCTACTCTATCAAGTTCAGTATTATAGACGAGACTATTTAGCGAGATTCCGTGCTTCTTTAAACTTCTCTTTCGCGAACTGGCCCCATTCCTTGATTTTTTCGTTGCGGACTGTTGGGTCCTTCCAAGCATCCTTTGCGAGTGCCATCGCCTCTGCTTCAGTTATCGGCATCTTCGTTAAAGCCGCAATCGCTGCTTCCCG
>JAAXHI010000242.1:1097-13398 GCA_012270875.1 Candidatus Poribacteria bacterium
TTTAAACCGCCTTTCCACTCGGGTCCTTCTGGGTCGGTGATTTTATTAAGCATTGCGCGTTTCTCTGGATCGTCCTCTGTTTCCTCAAGTTGGGCTTTGGTGGGTTTGTTGCGAAGCATCCAAAGTTTCTGCGCGTCTTCCGATAAAACGAATTCAAGAAATTTCTCTGCAACAGTTAAGTTCGGAGCACCCTTGAGGATCGCGATTGGATCAGCCGTGACGACCGCACCGTCGGCTGGCACAATGTATTTGATCTTGTCTGCACCGACGATAGCAATTTGTCCATACGCGTAGAAATCAATTGCGAGTCCGTAAATGACTTGTCCGGCGACAACATCTGTCGGAATAGCATTTGCTCCCGCGGAGAACCCTCGAACATTGCCCCCGAGTTTTGTTAAGAGCGCAAACCCTTCATCCCATCCGATGGTTTGAAGGATGATCTCATATACCATGTGTGCAGAACCGCTTTCTCTCGGATCCGCTGCACCAATTCTACCGATCAATTCTGGGTTCCCTAAATCTTGCCATGCTGTGGTTTTCGGCAGTTGTAGTAGGTTACGCAGTTCTTCATTGTACATGATACCGAAACTGGATAACGCGGCACCATACCACTGGTGTGCGGCATCATAAAGCGGAATCCCTTGAAATGATTGCGTCATTTGCTCGAGTTGCGTCCCGGGCAGCTTGTAAGCGTGGAGCCATCCCATATTTGAGAGTCGGAGGTAGTTGTCTGTGCCGCCACCAAAAAAAATATCAATACCGATGCCATCCGGCACGCGCTTAAATTCCGATTCGATGAACCGATAATTTGAAGAGGTTCCGCCCACATCCCGCCAATCAGTTTCAACTGTTCTGCCTGTCTGTTCTTCGTACCACATCTCGAAATTTTTGCCAAACTCCGCTTCAATACTCTCTGGGTGTGGGGAGATAATGATGAGTTCATCTTGGGCAGACGCGAGAATCGGTAATGTTAGCAGACATAGCATTATTCCGAAGAACACAGACTTAAAGCAGGGCATTTTTTTATACTCCTTTTTTCTTATTCAGTAATACCTAATTAATCATGGTTCGTAAGGCTTGCAGTTAGGGTGAAAACGTCGGTTGCTGATCGAAGATATACGCGATCGGGTTCACCCATCGCTCTTTTTCGATGTCATAAATGCCGTAGTGGAGATGCGCACCTGTGCTGCGTCCCGTATTTCCAACGTAGCCAATAATCTGACCCCGGACCACTTTTTGTCCAACTTTAAGGTCATCCGCATAACCTTTCAAATGGGCGTACACTGTTTTAAATCGGGATGCTTCATGGGTAATCTCAACAGTATGTCCAAAATAGCCACTTCTGCCGACTTGTACGACTGTTCCGTCAGCAGCAGCGATAACGGGAACGCCAACGCGGGTTTTGATATCCAACCCTTGGTGAAATTCGCGTCTCTTCGTTAATGGATGGGTTCTGTATCCAAAGTGTGAGGAATACCAGAAAGCGTATTTTTCCCCGTTCGCCTGCTGGAGTTTCACCGGTAGGATTGACGGATATCCATCAAGCCGTTTTTGATGTGCGTTGACATGCTCATAAAGAGGCTGAACCTCTTGTTTCAGGATGATCGGAGTTAGTGGTTTCTCCGCTGCGTGTACGTATATCTCGGTATCAGAGATTGTGACAGTATCTTCCTGTTGATCATCAGTTTGACCTTCTATCTCTCCGGAAGACCAAACAATATTACTATCGCCACCGCCTTGTCCAAGGATTCCCAAAGTCTTCTGAATCTGTTGTGCCATGTGCCGGATACTACTCATCTCTTCATTGATGGCAACGAGTTCCGATTCAACTTGGAGTTTTTCACGTACCAATCCTTCAATTTTTTCCGTGCTCGTCTGCAGACTCCTTTCGACAGCGGCTTTTTGCTGATTTTGGAAAAATCCATAACCTAATCCACCGATCGCTGCGAAAAATAGCACGAAAATGAAAATGGAGAACAGTAAGACGTGTCCTCGACTTATTGTGTGCTGGCGAACTGAATCTCCACGTGATGACATGAAGATAAGCGTATACATTCAGGCAACCCTCCTTTGCCATTTTTTGGGCTTTTTAAAATGGACCGATAGACTCATAGTACGAAAATTAATTCGGAGTGGTATTGTTTTCTGAAAGCTTACACAGTTTATCGTTTCGTATGTTGAAGTTGTAGTCAATTTACAAGTTAAGACATATTAAAGAGGTTAATGGATTAATTGAGATTCAAGATTATGCGGCTACCTTACGAGAATTGACGGATTGAAAGCCCATGCCTTTAGGCTTGGGATGAAAATCCGCCCTTGTGAATTAGGCCAAAACGTTCCTTAAAAACATTTGACTATGGTCTAAAATTGTGGTATAATAATACTATCACACTGGCAAACATATCCAGCGCCACCGCTTGGTGGCGTGTTTGCCAACCCACTGGATAGGGGTTAAAGGTGTGATGTGTGATATACCATGAAAGTCTACAAATATCCGTTTTATGATCAATCCAATTGTATTCGGCTTGGCAACTTGCTTGATGATATGTGGCAAGTGCATGAATACTTCCATAAGTGGCAGCGTCAACGATATAAAGACGGTTTGCCCTATGCGAACCATGCTGCGATGTGCGCGCATGTAACCGATTTGAAACGCACGACACACCCGCATTGGAACGCCTTGCCGAGTCAAGCAATACAAGAGGAGTTGCGGCGTATTGATAAGGCGTATATCCGCTTTTTTAAAAAACTCAGCGGTAGACCGAAAATCAAGAAACGGTATAAGTTTAGATCCTTCACACTCAAACAAGCGGGGTGGTCTCTGAAAGACAATCGCCTCACCCTCAATTTCAGAAAATGGAATAACGGTAAATGGCGACATGATAAAGTTGCTTATACGTTCCATAAGCACCGTGAGTTTGAAGGAAATATCCGCCGTATCACGATAAAGCGTGACGCGTGCGGGGCTTATTGGCTCTATATACTCACGGACTTTGTAGAAACAAAGCCTCTGCCAACAACAGGTAAAAGCGTTGGGGCAGACTTCGGCATGAAAGACGCATACTTGACACTCAGCACGGGTGAGAAGATCCAACACCCCCAACCTTTGAAACACGCCTTGAAGAAACTTCGGTCTCTCAACAAAAGTCTTTCTCGAAAGATTAAGGGTTCTAACGGTTGGTGGCGGTGTGTCAGACAACTCGCACGCCTGTATCGGAAAATCACGAACCAGCGCGAAGACTTTCATTGGCAACTTGCCTCTGAACTCTGTAAGAAGTTTGATACAATCGCCATTGAAACCTTGAACCTTGAGGGTATGAAACGGCTTTGGGGGCGAAAAGTCTCCGACCTCGCCTTCTACGAGTTTGTTGAGATATTGAAATATAAGTGTCAAAAACATAAGCGTCAACTCATTGAGATCGGGCAATGGACTGCTACAACAAAACCCTGTAGCGATTGCGGATACCATAACAAGTCATTGACTCTTTCTGATAGGCAGTGGACATGTCCTGAATGTGATTCACACCACGATAGAGACATCAACGCTGCTATAAATATTTTGCGGGCAGGGATAGCCGTTACCTAAGTACGATATGCCCTATATCCACGCGATGTAGGGGAAACACCCGCTGGTGGAGACGGAATAAGACGGTTGCCTCTTTGAGAAAACCGCACTGTCTACGAAACCGAGGTTTCCCACGCCTTTAGGCGTTGGGTGCTATCACAAGTGTAAGACAATCGCTGGCATTTTTCAGACAAGAATGATGATGGCACCAAGTAGAATGAGATACCACACGATCATTGCTCGAATGCGCGTTCCTTTAAAAATGTGGCGGCGAGGACGTTTCAAGTTCATGCGTTACCTCTGGCTGCTTTTCGTGATATAAGCGTTGAATTCGGCATCCTCATTACCTTGTTCTGTGTATGTTTTTCAGGGCATGGATCCGAGAAATGCCGTACTTAAAGATCTTCTCTATATTAAATTCATAATCTTCATATTCAACTTTTTCACCTGTTTGTGGAAATCGCCCGAGCAACATGAGAAGAAAGCCTCCGAGCGTATCACATCGGTCTGTGGGAATCTCGATATTTAACGCAATATTGACCTCAACGATTAAAGCGCGCGCATCAATGCGCCACTCGCTTTTCCCGAGTTTTTCGATATGGGGCGTATCCCGTCTACGATTTGCTGTTGTCTGACCTACAATCTTCTCTAAAATATCTATTAATTCTACGATGCCGATACAACTTCCGTGCTCGTTCACCACAACCGCAACCGGTATTTCAGCCTGGCGCAATTCACCCAATAAATCCATTGCCGATTTCAGTGATGGCACGTAAAGTAGGTCCCTCACAAATGACGATAAATCGCCATCGTGCGCTTGGGTTATAAGCACTTCCATAGCGTCAACGACACCGAGCAATTGGTCCACTCGTTCATTATAAATAGGGATGTAGCGATAATTAAAAGTGCGACAGAACGAGGGAACTTAGGATGGTAGTGATCTTATTGTCAGTGGCGTAAGTTCTGACAAAGGCACCATCACTTCTTGTGCTGTCAATGCTTTCAGATCGAAGACCGCGCGTAAGAGTCGGGCTTCATCTTCAGGAAATACCTCAATATTCTCCAGAAGTAATTTCCCAAGTTGTTCGCGAGATGGAGTCGTCCGCCGTTTCAAATTTTTGATTAACCCCTTTTTTCGGGTCTTAACTTCCTGTTCTTCGTAAGCAACGAGTGCGTTAGGTTTCGTCAGTTCCATTTCCCTACTATCCTGCTTTCTAACAACAGGCATGTGGCGCCCTTTTTCTTCTGGAGCGTCTTTGGTTGTCTCGTCCATAATGTATAACCCTTCGTAAGATGAAAAATCTCCACTCGGTCCCTGAACTCCAAAGTTATTTTATCTTCTATGTCATAAAAATGGATGCCGCAAAGAAAGATTAGTGCTATAAAACCAAAGTTTTGTCAACCACTTTCGTTGGAAGCTATATTTGCGCAACGAGTGTTAGTTCCGTTTGACCGCCGAGACCAGCAACGACAGGAAACGTCTTTTCACCTGGCTTCCCATCTCTCGGAACATACCTGACTTGCGGCGAGAAGTAGGCATATAGTGCCGTATTCCGAGGGTTCGGGGTGGTATTCGGGCCAGAACCGTGTACCATTAAACTATGGAAAAACAATGCACTCCCCGCGGAAAGCGGCACATCCATCTGTTGCTCCGCGACTTCCTTTCGATCAGTGAGTTCTGAACCCTGCTGCCGCGCAATGTGTCCCCAAGACTGCATGCCCCACAGATGGCTCTTCGGGATGACCTTGAAACAGCCATTTTCCGGTGTAGCGTCGTTGAGCGCGATACTCACAGTAACGAGGTTCGGTGGCTCCATCGGCCAGTATGCCGAATCCTGATGTAATCCATGTGAGGAACCGTGGAACGCAGGTTTGAACATCAACGTGCTTCTAAAAAGCAATAGATCCTCGGATTCGGTAAGTTCTTGGACGACTGAGATGAGTTTCGGATGTTGTGCAAGGTCCCGAAATACGTCGGAGTACTGCCGAGTATTTTCTGCTTTCCGTAACACTGGCAGGTCGTGTCCTTGCGTTTCGTCTTTTGCAAACGGTTCGCGTTGTACATGGCGACGTGCAACCTCTGCTCGCTCTTTTTCTCCATCGGGCTCCTGCCCCCCAGCGAACTGATGCAGACTGTGAATCTCTGTTTGGCATGCCTCAATCTCTTCCGCCGACAACAGATCTTCAACGATAAGATAACCTTCCTTTTCAAAAAAGGATTTTCGCGCTTTTAAATCCACGTTAGCCTCCAATCAATTGTTTGATTTCCCAGACAATACTCGAAATTGCAAACCCGATATAGACACATGAAGCAATCAGCATCATGACAGTAGAGAGCCGTTTCGGTTTTGCGAAGTCAGGTAAAAAGCGGTAGTTCATGTAAAGTGTCAGCGGGACATAAATCGCCATAGCGAAACCGCCCATGTACGCCGCGTTAAAAAGAAACCCTAATTCACTGACGTTTAATTGCTCCATTACGAAAGTGATGACACATCCACCGACGATCCAGATACCCGCAATGAGGAGATACCACCAACTCAAATCCCGATTTTGCGCGCCTCGGAAGTTGGTATAGATAATGTCAGAAATGGAGCGTGATACGCCGTCAACCAATGCAAGTTGCGTCCCGAAAAGCGTGGCAACACCGACCAATAAGAAAATCTTCTGTCCCGCCGTGCCCCAAATTTTACCTAATATCTGTGCTTCGTCGTAGATAAGCTGCCCTTTTTGTGGAACAGCTGCAAGTCCGTGTTTAACTACCTCTGGACGTAGGACCGCAAGTGCCCCGAAAATGAAGAGCAGAATCGTGAACGTATTAAGTGCCCAGAAAAAAAGCACCTGGTCTTTTTTCACATATTGCCACCACGCAGTGAAGCGTTTATGGTTTTCCTCCGTTGCTTCAAAGAGGAAACCTGTCGCAGGTACTTTCTCGGCTCTACTACGAAGTGGGTTCTGTAACCCCGGTAACTGTGCGCCCATACCAATGTTTTTATCGCGTAGGTAAAAGGTATAAAAAAGATTTGCCGTCCCACCAGCACCAGCGAAGACTAAAGCACTAAAAAAATCTTTCACTGGTATCTCTGGATCTATATGTCCAACGTTTATCAAACCGGTTCCGAGTGCTTTCCACGTATCCATTGAACCGACGGCGATAGCGACCAGAATCAATCCAATTGTTACGATAGCAACGAGTGCTTCGACTGTCCGTTCGACGGAATTATAAATCATCTTCGGTCCGAAGAGGATCAGCACGACCCCGGCGAACGTCACTATGGTCCAAAAGGTATCGGATCCCCAACCACCGGGTCCAAGCACAAGTGCCTTTAGCGCGAGCCCCGATGTCCGTGCCCACCCGGGTGCTATCCATCCCACTACAGTCAGCAGAATGAACAACGGCGCGAACCCGCGCCAGATACGGTTGTAGCCTGTATAGACTGTTTCACCTGTTGCGATCGTCCAGCGTCCGACTTCAAAGTTAATCCAAAGTTGAAGGAATACGCCGAGAGCCGCCGCCCATATCATATTCCCGCCATACTTGGCGGTGATGAAGGGCCAAATCACACTCTCACCCGCACCGATGGATAAACCGACCAAGATAGCCCCGGGACCCGCAATTTTCCAAAAAGGTAACTGTTTTTCTGGCAATTCGACGACCTTAAAATCGTCGAGCGGTTGAAAAATTTTAGGCATATCTCTTCCTCCAGTACGTAACCCCCTACGCTTGCATCAGTGCCTCACGTAACACTTCAATCGGATGCTTCGGTTGCACACCCGTCCCGTGTTCGAGTTGGTGCCTGCAAGAAAAACCTGCGGCACTAAGCGTGAAACTGTCCGGTGGTTTTTCACGGACAGCATCAAAAAGTCGTAACTCGCCGATCTTCATAGAGAGATCGTAGTGTATCTTCTCATACCCGAACGCGCCAGCCATACCACAGCAACTCGAATCAATTACGGTGACGTTGTGTCCTGCGGGTAGACTTAACATCTTCACAGTCGGCTGGATACCGACAAGTGCCCGCTGATGACAGTGTCCGTGCAGCAATATATCCCGCGGTTCCCCTGAGAATTCTAATGGCAATTCACCGTCTTCCATCAGTTGTATAAAGAATTCTTCAAACGAGCAAGTTACCTCGGCAACACGTTTCGCGTCTTGTGTGCCGATCAGTTCAACGTAATCATCGGTGATTGCAGAGGTACAACTCGGTTCGCATCCGATAATTGGAATCCCTTCGTCAGCATAATCCCGAAGTGCGTTAATATTGTAGAGCGCATTCTCAACCGCCCGGTCAAGCATTCCTTCTGAGATGAGCGGACGACCGCAACACCGCTTCTTAGGTAGTAGCACTTCAAATCCACACGCTTCCAGCAATTCTACCGCAGCCTTACCGATAGAAGGTTCGCTATAGTTCATGAAGGTATCGGAAAAGAGGACGACCTTTTTATCGGAGGTGCGTCGCGAACGCCGCTTTCGGAGCCACTGTTCATAAGTAGGGCGCACAAAGGTAGGCATATCGCGTCGTCTGTCAACACCGATGAGTTTCTCAGCGATCCATTTTGAGAGTCCGTTGTTAACTGCCCAGTTAGAGAGCGGTGAAAACATCGAACCGAGGGGCGCGAGTGCACCGATTTCGCCGAACAACCTTCGATGTAAGGGTAAGCCATTTGCTTTGTGATAGTGTGCGAGGACTTCGTACTTAATCTTCGCCATGTCCACATTAGAAGGACACTCCGCTTTGCAGGCTTTACATCCGAGACATAAATCCAGCACCTCTTGGAGTCGTTCACTCGTAAGTTCCGTATGTGGTAACGCCCCTGAAATAATGGATCGAAGGGCATTTGCACGCCCGCGGGTTGAGTGCTCTTCTTCGCGTGTCCCGATAAAAGAGGGACACATGGTGCCAGTCAGAGTCTTTCTGCATGCCCCGACACCGTTGCACATCTCAATCGCTCTACCGAATCCATCTTGGTTCGAGAAGTCGAAATACGTGTCAATTTTAATGGTATTGTAGTCTGCACCGAAACGGAGATTTTCTGTCATCGGCGGCGCGTCAACAATTTTACCCGGATTCATAATACCTTCTGGGTCGAACGCTTGTTTTACCTCAGTCAGTGCCTGATATATCTGCGGACCGAACATGCTCTCTATCCACTCACTCCGAACAAGTCCGTCGCCGTGTTCGCCACTCATTGCGCCGTCTAATTCCATGAGCAGATCCCGGACTTCGCGAGCGATGTCGTGCATTTTTTGAATATCGGTTTCCGATTTAAGGTTGACGATAGGACGGTTGTGGAGTAGTCCGACGCTCGCGTGTGCATAGTAGGCAGCGGTGGTGTCGTGTGCCGTGACGATTTCATCAAATCGACGGACATATTCTGGTAGGTTCTCTATCGGCACTGCGGCATCTTCGACAAAACCGACCGGTTTGGCATCGCCTTTCATACCCATCAACAGACCGAGCCCGGCTTTTCGGGTTTCCCAGACGCGCGATTTCTCTTCAGCGGTGAAACAGCGTACGAACGCATAACCGAACCCTGTACTTTTCAATGTCTTTTCGAGTCTATCCAACTGTGATTCTAATTCCGCGTGTGTTTCACCATAGAATTCAACAGCAAGGAGCGCAGCAGGTTCGCCTTGTATAAAAGTCGTAAGCCGTGAAAATTCTAATGAACCTCGCGCCATATCAAGAATCGTTTTATCTATAAGTTCTACAGCTGTCGGATTACATGCTAAGACCGGTTGCATCGCCTCCATTGAGGCGACGAGGGATTCAAAGTGAACGACACATAGTGCTGTCAGTTTGGGAATCGGGACGAGGTTCACTGTCGCTTCAACAGTCGTTGCGAGTGTCCCTTCAGAACCGATGAGAATTTTCGTCAGGCTAAACGGACGGTTTTCGTCGCATCCATCGCGACGGTAAGGTGTAACTTCTTTTGAACCAGCATCTGTAACAAACTCGTCGAGATTGTACCCCGCAACACGCCGCAAGATACGCGGGTAACGTTTACGAATTTCTGCTTCGTTGTCCTCACAGATACGGCACAGTTCGCGATAGATATTTGCCTCTAACGTGTCTCCCTGCTTTTTTGTTTCTAATTCTTTGAGTGAAATGGGGGATACGGTGATTTCGTCGGCATTGGAAAGCACTAAGTCAAGCGACATGACATGATCAATGGTTTTACCGTAAATGAGCGAATGCGAACCTGCAGAATTATTTCCGATGGTACCACCGACATTCGCTCGACTGCTTGTGGCAACATCGGGGGCATACATTAAACCGTGGGGTTTTAACTTGTGGTTCAACTCGTCCAAAACGATACCGGGCTGCACGCGTGCCCAGCGTTCAGCGACGTTTACCTCAAGGAGTTCATTCATGTATTTGGACATATCCAACACGATTGCCTCACCGACGCTCTGACCTGCGAGGCTTGTGCCACCACCGCGTGGAAGAATTGGGACGTTGTGTTCTGACGCAATTTGTACCGACTTGATAACGTCTTGGCTATCTTTCGGAATTACAACACCTATCGGTTGTATCTGATAGAGACTTGCATCCGTACTGTAGAGTGCCTTAGAATACAGATCAAAGCGCACCTCACCTGCTAATGCATCCGATAGCTGTTGTTCAAGATTTTCCGATGTGGGGGTGTTCATAGTGTTGTCCAAAATGGTCGTGTAAACGGCTGCTGGAAATTTCTAAAAAAAATCTAAAAAATTTGACATTGCTACCTAAATGAAGTATAATTAACCACACAATGCCCCTGTGATGGAATTTGGTATACATAGCAGGTTGAGGGCCTGTGCCTTAATTGGCATGCTGGTTCGAGTCCAGTCGGGGGCATCTTTTTGTTACAAATCCTCCCCAAGCAATTCCTGATATACCTGATACGTCCGCTCCGCGATTGTCTCCCACGTAAAATTCTTGATACGCTCAAGTCCGCGCGCAACCAGATCGTTTCGGAGGTGTGCATCGTGTGCGATCTGGTGGATCCGTTCCGTCAAAGCCTCCGAATCGGCTTCAGGAAAGACGAGTCCAGCATCGTTAATTACGTGTGGGATTTCGCCGGAATCTGAACCGATGACTGGCACTTCACACGCCATCCCCTCTATAAGCACCCTGCCAAAGAATTCTACCCATCCCGCTGTTGTGAGTGAAGGCAGAACGAGTGTGTCCATACAATTAATATAAGCAGCTACCTCTTCCGGCGGCACTGCATCAATCCAGACAATGTGTTCAGGGATACCGAGGGTTTCAGCACTTCTTTGGAAATCCGGTTTATCTTCACCTTGCCCGACGATTAAAAGTTTATAAGTGCGCGTCGTATCACGGCTTGCGAGATGTGCTACGGCTTCAAGAAGTGTATCTATCCCCTTCATCTGAAGCAGCCTGCCGACATAACCAACCACAAAACAGTCGTTAAGTCCAAGTGAGTCTCGCAGTTCACTGACATCCATGTTATAGAAATGACGCATATCAACACCGTTCGGGAATGGTGTCAGGTTTCCTGTGTAGCCTCGTTCGGTTAGAATTTTGCCAGCGTTCGCGCTAAGTGGAAAAGCCATATCTGTCTCTCGAAAAACGCTACGTTCAATCCATACCGGCAATACACCGAACCGCTGCTTGGTTGGGATGCTCAGTGATGTACGGAAAATGAAACGACTGTCCGGACAATACTTCCGTTTCAAACGAACCGTTTGTAGGGCATTGAGACTCCACGCCTCTTCCTCTAAGTGGATAATATCCGGTTGGAAATCCCGGAAATGGGGTCTCACGCCACGGCGATAGTAGAAACGGCTACCGTAACCGGAGAATCGGATCGGGCATGGAAATTCCTCACACGGCGTGTCTGATTCGGGTTCAAAAACAATATCCTGGAAACTTTCATACCAACGCGTTGGTGTGATCACACGCAGTGTGACATCAGGACGTTCCGCAATGAGCGCAAACTTGCGCCGGTACGGCTTCATAATATAAGAATGAGAAAGGACTAAGACACGCAAGGTGCTAATTCTATTGGTTTACTCAGAGTGTCCCGAGTCAGCCGCAGATGACGGTGCTTCGTCCGACTCATCATCTTCTGCCGTGAAAGCGATCTCATCACCTATATCTGGTCCCTCTGTCTCATTTGATGCAGCAAGAACAGACATCAAACCTTCAAGCCTCTCTTTGACTTCGGAGCGTTCTTGAGTGGTGGCTAACCGTTCTAAGTCGAGCTCCTCTTCAAGTTCGCTATTACGCGTTTCGAGTGCTTGAATCTTTGTGTCGCGTTGTAGCACATCGCTGTTGAGGCGCGCAATTTCAGCCTCCAGTTCCAGTTTCTCTGCTCTCAACTGCTGAACAGTCGAAATCGCGAGTTCGACATGTTCTTCCAGAAGTGATACAATACTTTGTTCAAATGATTCAGACATATTGGGGTCTCCTCCAAGGGCATTTTACAATTTTTACCGAAGTTACTACCTAAGTCAAACTATTGATTAACTATTTTAATCAATGCGTTAACACGACTGGATTATATGTTGTTTCCACTTTAGAAGTCAAATTAAATCTTTTGTAGTTCCGAATGTCTATAATTCCTGAAGATGACAGTTTAGGTTCTTTTTTTGGTTCTGTGCAATACCCGGCTACAGCGACAAGGCTCACTTTAATTCAATAAGGGACAAATGCTCGGCATCTGCCCAATTTGAACATTCATGAACGTAGTGAAATAGATATTGTTGTGCGTACCCGACACCCTCTC
>JAAXHI010000431.1 GCA_012270875.1 Candidatus Poribacteria bacterium
CGTGCTAACAACCGTGGCGTTTCTGAAATTCTTCCGGATGGATATTTGAGGAGAAAACGTTCTGGAAAGATGGCACTTGTATTGCTATAATAACCCAAGCAAGCACAATCTGGAAGATTATGCTACAAAGATGGCAACTTGCGTTATAATAGAAATGGGATTTCATTCCGCTACGGGAACGCTCAAGAATGATAAACCGATTCACTAATCATGGAGAATCCTAATGGAAAAAGATGATGTCCAACTGATTCGCAGCATTTTGTCAGGCGACGATACGGCGTTCAGCACTTTAGTTCACAAATACAAAAAGGGAGTTCACGCGCTCGCGTGGCGGAAGATTGGCGATTTTCACCACGCCGAAGAGATTACACAGGATACCTTCCTCCGAGCCTATAAAAAACTCCCAACACTCAAGAACCCCAACCAGTTTTCGGGGTGGCTCTATGTCATCGCGAATCGACTTTGCATTAATTGGATGCGAAAGAAAAAACCCTCCATGCAATCACTGGAGAGCACGCATGTAGACGACGTAGAAAAATCCTCTTATACCCGTTATGTATCCGAGCAGCGCGAGACAGACGCCTCCGAACGTCGGGGTGAAACCGTCAAAAGACTGCTCGCAAGACTCCCAGAGAGTGAACGGACAGTTGTGACGCTTTACTACCTCAGTGAAATGACATCAAAGGAAATTGGTAAATTCTTAGGCGTATCTGTGAAGACGGTTCATAGCCGACTCCATCGGGCACGAAAGCGTTTAGAAGAGAAAGATGAACTCTTGATTAGCGAAGTGCTTGGGGGTGTCCAACTCCCCGAAAGCTTAACAGAGAACATCACAAGACAAGTTGCGAATGTGAAACCGGCATCGCCTCTGGTTGGGAAACCGCTGCTCCCGTGGGCGGCTTTTGGCGCAGCTACGGTTCTGATTATGCTGCTGCTGGGTGCGAGCAATCAATACCTCGCTCGGTTCCAGCAACCGTATAGTTTCGAGGCACAATCTGAACCCACGATTGAAATCGTTGACGCATTCATTGTGGTTGATATCGACGCAAAACCGGCTGTGCGAAATCAGGTCGGACGTGCTGCTTCCCCCAGTAAAAGCGTTCGTCCCAGTCCGAAAAGCACTGAGACAACGCTAACATCCAGTACACAGGAAAATTTGACGACAGCCGCCGCTTCGCAATGGACCCAAACAAATGGTCCCTATGGCGGTAATGTATTCAACATCTTTGTTACACCTGAAAGCACCCTCTACGCTGCTGCACCATCAGGTATCTATAGACGCGAAGCAGACGCAACCGCATGGACACTCATCAACACAGAAATACCAACTGACGCGTCGCGGGTACCGATGGCAGCACACGGCGACACCCTCTATATCGTCTCTACTGATAAAATATTCGCTTCAAGTGATAACGGCGATACGTGGCAGGTATTCTGCTCCCGACCCGAAGGACACCCTCTCGGATTCGTTATCATAGACGAAACGGACGGAACCGCCTCGCGTTCACGTATCGTCATGTATCTTGCGCTTGAGGATAAAGGTGTTTTCCGTTCTACAGATGCTGGCACACAGTGGACACTCTTGGAAGATGGATTGGCAGGTGAACGTATCGACGCAGTCGCTGCAATTAGAAACAAGGTGTTTGCAGGCACAAGCAGTGGCATCTACCGTCTTGATTCAGATAGTTGGGAACATTTGCCGACAGGTCCATCGGAACCTGTCTACTGGATGACTGGATTTGAAAACAGTCTTTATGTTGGAACGGGGCCTGACCTCTCTTACTGGAGATGGCTCGAACCCAGCCAAAACCCCACAACAGATATAACATTTGATAGCAGGACAGGCAGAGTGGGCAGGATTTTTCGATCGACTGACTTCGGGGCATCGTGGACTGAGTTGACGCACGGAAATGAATCGGACCTTATGAATCCAGAAATTGGTATTAATATCCTGGCGAATACCGGCAAAATACGCTTATCACAAGGGATTGTAGCGATGGATAAAAATACTTTTTATAGAGCCAATCCATCCGGCATTCACCGCACAACCGACGGTGGTCAATCATGGCACTTATTTACCAACGGAATCAGGGAAACAATGATCCAGAATCTGGTCGCAGTTAACAGTAGCATCTATGGGTATGCCAATGGGAATCTTGTGCAATCCGTTGACGGTGGTGAGACGTGGGAAACTATAGGCATTGACTCCAATAACCAAATACAGGAAATAATGGCAGCGGAATTTGCGCACCTTAACCTCGTTTCGTCGTTAGCAGTTGCTAACGGCACGCTCTACGGCATCGCTCCTGAATACGGCATCGCTCCTAAAAAAGATTCCCTGCACTTTTTCCAGTTAACGATGGAGGACGACGTATTCGTTCCAGTTCAGGGGGCACCCGCTTTTGAACAAGAATCTTCGTCCATTAATGTGTGGACAGGGGAGCGTTTGCCTAATAACAGCGATGCCTTACAAAACGCACCCTTTATTATCGGTAAACACCACGGTATTGGCGCGTTTGCTGTTAGCGGACAGACGTTCTATGTTGAATGGTGGCACCAACTTTTCAAATGGAAACACGGCGACCCACAGTGGACAGATACGGGTTTAATAGATAACAGCGAACCTCCTGGGGGATTTGATAGCGGCTTCAAGTTAGCAGTTTCAGGCGATACCGTCTACGTTGGCAAGCGAGATGGCAGCCTCTTTCAATCGGTTGACGGCGGTAACAGTTGGAAAGACATTACACCCAACCTTCCACTCCGTTTTACCCATTTCAAGGAGATGATGTTTACCGGTGCTACGGTTTATGTCGCCACTGACGCAGGGGTCTTGGTTTCACAGAACGGTGAACACTGGCGTGTACTCACCGATGGCATCGGTGCGCGTACTGTGATAGACAGATTCGCTATCAATCATACTCGCGTTTATGGTGCTGATGCTGCGAGTGTCTATCGCTTGGACGCGCGCGGCAAGTGGGAACAGATTTTTCCAAGCGTTCCAGACAAAATTGTCTCTCTCGTCGTCAGTAACGATAGACTTTACATTGCTACCCAGAAAAGTGGACTGTTTCACATCTCGCTTGAAGCGCAGCTATAAGGTTTATCTCCTTCGGACTTACCCCCTAAAACCCCCAACCCCCTAAATCCCCAATACTCGCTCCTACGAGAATATCGCGAGCTCAACTCGCTCCTACAAGAAGTACAGATTATAGTGAAACCTAAAGATCAATAGACACATTCGCAGCTATCTTCCCCAAGCCCAGTAGGTTCGGTTTCTAACTGCACCATAAGTGTCAATTTAAGAAGAAAAACCGTCTCGGCCCCAGGCCCGGTAGGTTCGGTTTTGCGGCGTACACGCCCAAATGCGATCTGCATTCCTAACCGAACCGAGTTTTACACAGAAACCTTGAAAACTTCAAAAACCTCTTGAATCCCGTAGGGATGGTATTTCTGTAGAAAAACGTTACCCCACAGACCGAAGCCCCGTAGGGGCGGCATCTACGGAGAAGTCGCTAAATTGACACCTATGGTTCGGTTT
Organism: Candidatus Poribacteria bacterium; assembly: GCA_012270875.1. Taxonomy (GTDB): domain Bacteria; phylum Poribacteria; class WGA-4E; order WGA-4E; family WGA-3G; genus WGA-3G. The sequence goes on from JAAXHI010000431.1 coordinate 3,539, forward strand.
CTAACTGCACTATAGGGGTCAATTTAAGAAAAAAGTTATAGACTAAATACCCCAGGCCGGTAGATGCGGTTTCATGAAGTTTAAGAAAATAAATCGGTAATTGGGCGAGGATACAATCCTCGCCAGCGGTGGTAGGGGGTTTGTTCCCTGATGAACTGTAAACTTATTTTCGGATTTTACTATAATTCTAAACTTTACTATAAAATTCAAATTTTTTATTTTTTTCATAATATGCACAATTTTTTCCAGAAAATTGTGTCTTTAATTATAAAGGGTGTAATACATACCGAAAGTCTGACCTATGGACTGAATTATCAAGCCTTAAATCCAAGTAAACCGTGAAGATACGTTGGACGTTAGGTATCTTGATTATCTGTTTTGTTAGTTATAAATGTGGATCTGTTCGTTAAAGATTCTTCTTAAGTGTTCATGAGGTGGATACGTATGAAAACAATGCACTTGTTAGTGTCTGTCATAGTTAACCTATTGGTACTGAATGTAAGCATTTCCGTGCTCTCCGCAAAAGCACCGGCAACCCCCAAAATCTTGTTTACCTCCGTACAGAACGGCAATTACGAAGTCTATGCCATGAATCCTGACGGTTCCGAGCAAGTGAACTTAACACAGCATCCCGCTAACGACCAACAAGCCGTCTGGTCTCCAACAGGTGATCAGATTCTTTTCGTCTCCGACCGCGACGGTGCCATTGACGACCTGTATCTGATGAACGCTGATGGATCAAATGTCCGACGCGTTTTCAAGGGCAACGGAAAAGCGAGTAAAAGCAGTCCGACATGGTCACCCGATGGTAAACAGATCGCTTATGGTGCTATAGACTGGAATCGTTCCAGATCCACCATCTACATTGCAACTTTCGGCAAAGAAAAAGAAGAAGAACTCGTCATAGACGGCACTGATCCAGCGTGGTCACCAGATGGAACAGAAATCGCTTGCATTATAGAGGAACACCTCACATTTGTCGATCTTCGCACACAAGCGCGAAAACGATTCCCACCTAAGAAAGCAATACAATGGCAACGTCTCCCCTCTTGGTCAGCAGTAGGTGATAAACTCGTCTTTTCTGGGAACAACCATCCGGTTGTCCGGGATAGGCAGCATCGCAACGAATGGCTGGACAAAAACACAATCTTCATTGTCAACCGCGACGGTACCGGTCTCCGACAACTTGTTGATGAAGCAGGTCCCTATGCATGGTCTCCTGAACTATCACCGGACGGACGAGAAGTCCTTTATACACAGGCAATTAATGGGCCACATCAGATCTCAAAAATCAATGTGCACAGCGGCATTCGGACCCAGTTAACAGATAATCTATGGAGTTTTGGTGGCGATTGGTTCGATCCTACGTATGCCTTGAAAGTTTCACCACAACCGCACCTGTTAGCAACAACATGGGGAAAGGTGAAAAAATAAGAATGAGGGCAAACATGCTTTCAGAAATCAAGTTTTCAATACTCACAAGTAACAGGAGAAAAAATGGGACACCGTCAAATTCTTACATGCCTCTTTCTGCTTACATTCATTCCGCTGAGTGCTAAAGCATTCCCACCGGCTTCACCCGCAGGTGGAAACTATTTAGTCCTCGATGGCGTCGATGACTACGCCGTTTTGGATTTTGAAACCTTTCGTTATCTCTTACCGGATGGCACCGACGCATTGACCTTTGAAGCATGGATATATCCGACCGCACCACCCGATACTGAGAACACGGTATTGACGATACTCTATCAACAGGTGGATATGGTCATCGTGAAGGATGGAGAGAATTGGGCGAATGCGCTAAATATTGAGCCTCCGAAGGGAGATCTCATCTTGCTAATGAGTTCCTATCTTGACGGAAAGTTCGGTCAGACAATATCTTTCCCGATCGCGCTCGTGCCGAACCAATGGCAGCACATCGCTTATCAGTTAAATGGGAATCAGATAACAATGATCGTCAATGATTTCGTAGCGACAAATCAACACGGGCAACCCCTCGGACACGATCGTGATCCGCGGGGTTTGCGTCCAAAGGACTTCGTGCTGGGTGGGTTTGGAAAAATAATTGTGCTACCCGGCAAGCCGCCAGCCAAATCGTTTTTGGATGCCTTCACTGGGTATATTGATGAAGTCCGCATCTCAAAGGCGGTTCGTTACGATGTTGAGAAAAAAGGCTTTACGCCAGACGACAAGTTCAAAGATGACGCAGAGACGGTTGCCTTGTGGCATTTTGATGAGCTGGGCGGGGCAGAGAAATTTTTGGATGCATCGGGCAATGCGCATCATCTGGCGGGTAAAAATGGCGCGAAGACAGGCATCCCGCTTGCAGTCGAAGCGGAAGGAAAACTTGCCACGATATGGGGACGGCTGAAGCAGTGAAACCGTATTTTTAACCCCCTAAATCCCCCTTATCAGGGGGACTTTAAGAGGGAATGTGTTGTCCTATCTATAAGGAGAAATTACGCGTGAAAACGATACTCTTTTCGATTTTAGTTACGCTTTTGACGGTGTTGACTATTGGAACAGACACCTTTGCACAAGACTTCACAACGTTGGGATTACCCGAAGGTGC
>JAAXHI010000181.1 GCA_012270875.1 Candidatus Poribacteria bacterium
TTAAAATTGTCCAAACTTTAGTACTTATGGTAGACCTTTACACGCAAGCGTCTGATGTTGCGTATGTTGCCTTTAGTTCCAACCGGAGTGGAAATTATGACATCTATATGATGGATATCAACGGAAAGAATCTTCAGCAACTGACGAACCACCCAGCGAATGAGTACTCTCCAGCGTTTTCGCCCGACGGACAGCGGATGGCTTATGTTTCCAATCGGGAGGGCAATTTTGAAATATACGTGATGAACCCCAGAACAAAGGTATCCAAACGATTGACGCACCATCCAGGATTTGACGATAATCCCGATTGGTCACCAGATGGACAATGGATTGCGTTTGCTTCCAATAGAACAGGGACGTTTGACATCTACAAAATCGAACCCAGTGGTGAGAATCTCCAACGGTTGACACATGAGAGAGACAACTACAACCCCGCATGGTCTCCTGATGGTCAATCAATTGTTTTTACTACTAATGTGGCTAACAACGTTGATATCTATGTGATGAATGCTGATGGTGGCAAACTTAAACGCCTGACAAGGCAAGCACAGGCGGAAAATGTCCCCGCATGGTCTCCTGATGGAAAACAGATCGCCTTTAGTACCGGGCTTCTGGGAAATAGGGACATATATGTCATGAATGCAGACGGTGGGAATATCCGCAGATTGACACATCATCCGGCGAAGGATGGAATTTCCGCCTGGTTTCCGAATGATCAGTTTATTGTCTTTAGTGCTGAGTGGGAGGGAAATTCTGACATCTATCTTATAGATGTAGGTGGAGACAATCGTCGTAGGTTGACACACGATCCGGCGGTAGACAAGTCTCCGGCGTGGGTGCCTGCTGGTTTTTCCCTCTCTATTTCTCCGACTGAAGAGACACAAACGACCTTGTGGGGTAGACTGAAGCAGTCTGTCGCGGACTAAATGAAGTGCATCTAAGCGGGCAAAGTGGTAAAACCAATTCTGAATGGCAGACGTGGAGGATATAAAAATGAAACGGCACCTGACTTATATCATATTTGGAACGACCCTGCTGTTGGGACACTTTACGTTTTCGGTAAACCTATGTGTCTACGCATCCGATGTGCCGCATATTGCCTTTAGTTCTAAGCGGAGTGGAAATTACGACATTTACATGATGGATATAAATGGCAAGAATCTTGAGCAGCTGACAGACGATCCAGCGGATGAGTTTGATCCAACTTTTTCGCCTGATGGACAGAGGATGGCTTATGTTTCCAATCGGGATGGCAATCTGGAAATATATGTGATATATCTGCCGACGAAAGTATTCCACCGATTAACAAACCATCCAGCACGAGACGATAATCCGGCATGGTCGCCTGATGGGCGATGGATTGCGTTTGACTCTAATAGAGCAGGGCCGATTGATATCTACAAAATCGAACCCAGTGGCGAGAATCTCCAACGGTTGACGCACGAAAGAGATAACAACTACAACGCGGATTGGTCGCCCGATGGTCAATCAATTGTTTTTGCTGCCAAGTGGGCAAAGAACGTTGACATTTATGTGATGAATGCCGATGGTGGCAACCTCAAACGCCTGACAAACGAACCGCAGGCGGACAATGCCCCGGCATGGTCTCCGAATGGAAAGCAGATCGCCTTTAGTACTGCACTTATAGGAAATAGAGACATCTATATCATGAATGCGGACGGCGGAAAGGTCCGCAGATTGACGCATCATCCGGCAGTGGATTGGTCTCCAGTCTGGGGACCTGATGGTCAATCGATTGTTTTCCATTCCAAGTTGGAAGCAAATGATGACATCTATATCATGGATGTGGAAGGAGCCAATCGCGTTATAGACAAGCGCCGCAGATTGACCCGCCATGTGACGAAGGATCAGGATCCGACGGGGGTGCCAGTAGGTTTTTTTTCTGTCTCTCCGACGGCCAATACATACACGACTTTGTGGGGCAGACTGAAGCAGTCTGTCCACGACTAAATGAGGTTCATCGGATAAGGGAAGATTGAATCTACATAGAACGGCATAAGTGCGTCGCGGGTTGAAATTAGAATATCAAGAATCTACAGTGCCTCATATTACGGGGTTAGGAGTTTCCAACTTTTGTGAAGTTGGTAAGGGCTTCCTGCCTATCCATTCATGGATAGACGGAAAATTGAAAAAGAAAGGAGGTGAGATCAATATGAGAAGTCATTTACACACACAGGTGAATCGTAAAGTTTCTCGCTTTATCATGGGTGAAGAAGGTAAAGTCGGAAGCCAGAGTGCGTTTACCGCCGCCGCCTTCATCGGGGCGACTTCCTTGGCAGGTGTGTTCCTCAGTGCTCCCAATGCATCAGCGGATGACGCATGGTGCGGAATCCCCTGTGACCAAGAATGGTGCTGCGGATGCTGGGATGCGGCATTAGGAGGTTGTGTCCAAGGTGATTATTACTGTGAGGAAAAAGAGATAATTGGTAACCTTAGGTATTTCCTGCTGGCAACAGCCGTAATATTGGGGTTTACAACAGGGTAAATGTTCAGGAAGTTAATCACCCCTTTGAAAACAACTGGACATTTGCCGTGTTTATCTAAGATGGGAGATTTGGGGATGACAGAGGTTATGGTTTTTATCTATTTTTTATCACTGTCAACGTCTCATCTCCCTTTCTGAATGGAAGGAGGAGATAAAAATGAAACGGCACCTAACTTATATCATGTTTGGAACGACCCTGATTTTGGGGCACTTTGTGTTTTCGGGAAACCGATATGTCTACGCATCCGATGCTCCGTCCATTGCCTTTAGTTCCAATCGGAGTGGAAATTATGACATCTACATCATGGATATAAAAGGCGAGAATCTCCAGAACCTAACAAATAGCCCAACGCATGAGTTTAGACCAGCGTTTTCACCGGACGGACAGCGGATGGCTTATGTTTCCTCTCGGCATGATGGCTATCTCGAAATCTATGTGATGAATCTCAATACAAAGGTATCCTACCGCTTGACGAACCATCCGAAACATGACAATAATCCCGCATGGTCCCCAGACGGGCAATGGATCGCGTTTGACTCTAATAGAGAAACGACGTATCACATCTATAAAATCCAACCGGATGGCGAGAATCTACAACAACTGACGCACGGAGTGGTGGATAGAAACTACAACGCGGCTTGGTCCCCTGATAGTCAATCAATCGCTTTTGGTTCTTCCAGAGAGGTTCCTGGCATCTACATAATGGATGCGGATGGCGGAAATCAGAGACGTCTCGAAAACCAACCGCAACGGGGACACATGCCCTCATGGTCCCCGGATGGAAAACAGATCGCTTTTAGTGATAGGATTTTAGGAGGACATCGGGATCCCCTTTTAGGAGGAGGTCAGGATATCTACACGCTAAACGTTGACGGGAGTCAACTCAGGCGGCGGACACGCCATCCGGCGGAGGATTACTCTCCGGATTGGAGTCCTGATGGACGATCGATTGTTTACTATTCCAAGTGGAATGAAAAATATGACATTTATCTTATAGAAGGTGGGCTTGGGCGACGTACCGGTCAATTGACGCGCCATCCAGCAAATGATAAGCATCCGACGTGGGTGCCAAAAGGCTTTTTTCCCGTCTCGCCAACTGCGGAGACTCAAACAACACTCTGGGGCAGGCTGAAGCAAGCTGCCCACGACTAAATAAGGAGTATCTAATGTCACAATATGGCACTTTTTATGTTGAAATATGAGGCACTCGTCCCCCATAAAACGGATATAAATTTTGGTGAGGACTTTGTGACGGACACACTCGCTCACCAAGCGTTCCCGCTCCTTACCACCAATACTGAGGAATTAGCGGGCAATATCCAACCTGTTCTGATGAGAACTATGGGTGATAAAAAAATGGCAGTGTTGGGGCTTTCATCGTTGTCGCCTCAAGACACAGAACTCACTGTTCTGGATCGTCTTTTGCCGGAAATACAGAAGGAAGCCGACTTTATCGTCATCCTGAGCAATCTGTCAACGGAGGTAAACCGGACAATTGCTGAGAATTATCAAGACATCTCAGCAACTTTGAGCCTGTATTGGAAAGGCTGCGTTTCATCTCAAAACATCTGAAAAAACTGGATGAAAGAGATATACAATTTTGCGATTTGGGGTTCGGCCCCAGAGTCTTGACGCAATTTATCCTTTTCCAATGCATCTGTATGTCCCTCAAAATCAGCGCGAGGTGTTAGACTTATATGAACGCGCAAATTTGGAGGTCCTTGATTTTTCAGCAAAAGAATTTAGGATAGAGACGGGTTCGTTTATAGCGACTTTTGCGTTAAGTGTAAAAGTTTGAAAGAGGATTCCTTATCAAAACTTTTTAAGTGTTCAGACGGTTATTTTACGTGGAAAACCGCTAAAAAACTAAGAAATTCGTAGAATTCCAATCTTTTTCACATTTTTTTCCAAAAAAATTTGACAAACCGCTTTTTAGTGTGTATAATATTTATCTTGGACACCCTATTAAATCTTTTTTGGAGAAAGGGGCAGTTATGCGGAAACATTCTAACGTCGTACCGTAAGTTCCACGTTAATTTGTTCTGTTGAAGTTGTGATGCCCCGCGCGGGGCTTTTTTAGTGCAAGAAGTCCCTATAGATTTTACCCTGGAGGTATAAAATGCCGACAATTAACCAGTTGATTAAAAAACCGCGTAAGAGGTCTCGGAAGAAAACAAAATCGCCGGTGCTTGAGCAGTGCCCGCAACGCCGTGGTATCTGTCTACAAGTGAAAACGATTACACCGAAAAAGCCGAATTCGGCACTCCGTAAAGTCGCTCGCGTGCGTTTCACTACAGGCTACGAAGCGACTTGTTATATTCCGGGGATTGACCACAATCTGCAAGAACACTCAGTCGTTTTAGTTCGGGGCGGGAGAGTGAAAGACCTCTCTAATGTGCGTTACCACATCGTCCGTGGACAGTTGGATACCGCGGGTGTTGACAATCGCCGTCAGGGTCGCTCAAAGTACGGCGCACGGAAACCCGACTAAACAACGGAGGAATATCAGATGCCGAGACGTGGAAATATCACCAAACGGGATGTCAATCCTGATGCGACCTATAATAGCAAACTCGTATCAAAGTTTATCAATAGTCTCATGTTAGACGGAAAGAAAAGCACCGCACAATCCATCTTATATGAGAGTTTTCAGATCATCGAAACCCGCACGAATGAAGAGGGTTTCGCGGTGTTCCGTCAAGCGATCAACAATGTTAAACCCGTCCTTGAAATCCGCCCTCGGCGCGTAGGTAGCCAAACCTACCAAGTCCCGGTTGATGTAAAGGCGGAGCGGAAACAACGCTTGGCTTTCAGTTGGATTATCCAATCCGCTCGTGCCCGTGGCGAAAGACGCATGGCAGAACGCCTCGCAGGCGAAATCATTGAAGCCTCACGTAACGAAGGTGGCGCAATCCGAAGAAAACAGGATCAGCATCGAATGGCAGAAGCGAACCGCGCTTTCGCACATTATCGATGGTAAAGACACACGACCAACTTATAACTGAAATATAAAAAAGAGAAGTGAATAGATAAAAGGAGTCGTTCAACCGTGGCAGATACAAAAAATAGCACCCCTCAACGCTTAGAACTGCCCCACATGCGGAACATTGGTATCATGGCGCACATCGATGCCGGTAAGACAACCGTAACCGAACGTATTTTATATTATACCGGTAGGGTCTATCGAATCGGTGACGTGGACGATGGCACTACGGCTATGGACTGGATGGTGCAGGAACAGGAACGCGGTATTACAATTACGGCTGCTGCAACGACCTGTCACTGGAAAAAACACCACATCAATATTATTGATACGCCGGGGCATATCGACTTTACTGTCGAAGTGGAACGTTCCCTTCGCGTTCTCGACGGTGCAGTCGCGGTTTTCTGCGCAGTCGGCGGTGTTGAACCCCAATCCGAAACTGTGTGGAGACAAGCAGACAAATATAATATACCTCGAATCGCATTCGTCAATAAAATGGATCGAACCGGTGCAGATTTCTTCCGTACCGTTGAAATGATGGAAGAACGCCTCGGTGCTACGGTCATCCCCGTGCAACTTCCTATCGGTTCAGCAGAACAATTCACAGGCACTGTAGACCTCATCTCCATGAAGGGTCAAATTTGGAACGTAGGCACCGATGCTGGCAACGACGGTACTGTTATTCAAGAGACAGACATCCCCAAAGAGATGGAAGAGATGGCAAACGAATATCGCGATCGGATGTTAGAAGCTATCGCCGACTGCGATGAAGAACTCCTCCTCAAATACTTAGACGGGGTCGAAATCTCGCCTGAAGAAATTAAAATAGGCATCCGTAACGCTGTAATCGCCGGTAAAATTGTGCCCGTCCTTTGCGGGACCGCCCTAAAGAATAAAGGCGTACAACCGCTCTTAGATGCAATCGTCTCCTACTTACCAGCACCGACCGACGTGCCGCCAATAGTAGGCTTCGATCCGAAAACGGAAGCAGACGAGACACGTCTCCCGAAAAATGATGAACCCTTCTGTGCATTGGCATTCAAAATTACGACGGATCCGCACGTTGGCAAACTCACTTACTTGCGCGTCTACTCAGGCGTTCTCAAGAAAGGCGATACTGTCTATAACAGTAAAACAAGGCAACACGAGCGGATCGGACGGTTGATGCAGATGCATGCTAACAAACGCGAAGAACTGCAAGCCGTTTATGCTGGCGACATTGCCGCAGCAATCGGTTTAAAGGATCTCTCAACAGGGGACACACTTTGTGATCCGAAGGCACATATCACCTTAGAAACGATGGTGTTCCCACTCCCGGTAATGTCCATCGCAGTTGAGCCTCGAACACAGTCCGATATTGATAAACTAAACCTCGCCCTCTCCAAACTCGCCGAAGAAGACCCAACCTTCAAAGTCCATCAAGATGCAGACACCGGACAAACCTTATTGTCAGGTATGGGTGAACTTCACCTCGAAATCATTGTTGATAGGCTTGTACGTGAGTTTAACGTCTCAGCGAATGTTGGTAACCCAGAAGTTGCCTACCGCGAAACGATTCTCAAATCGGTCAAGTCTGAAGGCAGGTTTGTACGCCAATCTGGCGGTAGAGGTCAATTCGGACATGTTGTGATTGAAGTTGAACCGCTTGAAAAAGGAACCGGATTTGAGTTCATTGATGACACCAAAGGCGGGGTCATTCCTCAAGAATACATCCCAGCAGTGAAAAAAGGCATTGAGAACGCCATGAACACGGGTGTTCTTGCCAGTTATCCCGTTGTTGATGTATCCGTGAGACTCATTGATGGTTCACACCATGCGGTGGATTCATCAGAAATGGCGTTCTCTATCGCAGGTTCAATGGCGTTTAAAGATGCTTTGAAACGCGGCACACCGACACTGCTCGAACCGATTATGAACGTCGAGGTTATTGTCCCAGACGAATACCTCGGTAAGGTCATAGGTGATTTGAACGCACGGCGTGCGCAGATACGCGAAACGGAAACGCAGGCAAAATCTCGTATCCAAGTCGTTCGGGTTGATGTACCGCTCTCAGAAATGTTCGGATACGTCAAAACCCTTAGGTCACTCACACAAGGTAGAGCTAACTACTCTATGGAGTTTGCACACTATAACGAAGTCCCCACAAGTGTAATGGAGGACTTAATTTCATCATCGAATGGTAACTCATAATCGTTTTAATTAGTTGTGAAGCGTCCGAACTGTAGGAGTGTTCCCACTTCCTATAAGCGGACATAAGATTTAGTTAAACGGTGCCACCATACGCAAAAGCGTTTGGACACCCTATAGAAACGGGGATGCGCAGTTCGTGGAATCGCGCTGACAATCCCGCAACAATAAACTTTTAGTGGAGCTCGGACAAAAATGGGTAAGGAAACATTTGAAAGGAATAAGCCACACGTTAATATCGGAACAATCGGCCACGTTGACCACGGTAAAACAACGCTAACCGCAGCGATTACCATGGTACTCTCAAAGCTTGCCGACGCTGATTACGTCCAAAAGTATGAAGATATCGACAAGGCACCTGAAGAAAAAGAGCGTGGTATTACGATTAACACAGCACACGTTGAATACGAAACCGAAAATCGGCACTACGCACACGTCGATTGCCCCGGACACGCCGACTATATCAAGAATATGATTACCGGCGCAGCACAGATGGACGGCGCAATTCTCGTCGTATCCGCCGCTGATGGTCCTATGCCCCAGACGCGCGAGCACGTACTACTCGCACGGCAGGTGAACGTGCCATCCCTCGTTGTCTTCCTCAACAAAGCAGATATGGTCGATGACGACGAACTGCTTGAACTCGTCGAACTGGAAGTCCGTGAATTGCTAAGCAATTACGATTTCCCTGGTGACGATATTCCGATCGTCATAGGTTCCGCACTGAACGCTATGGAATCCGATGGAGACCCCTCAAACGAGGCGTGTCAGCCAATTCTCGAACTCATGGCGGCTGTTGACGAATACATCCCAGAACCTGTCCGTGATAACGAGAAACCGTTCCTGATGTCAATCGAAGATACTTTCACCATCAGTGGACGCGGTACCGTTGTTACGGGACGTGTTGAACGTGGCGTTATTGAAATCGGAAACCCCGTCGAAATCGTCGGACTTCGCGATACACAAGACACCGTTATCACAGGGGTCGAGATGTTTAACAAAAGCCTCGACGAAGGTCGTGCTGGCGACAACCTCGGCGCACTGCTACGTGGTGTTGAGCGCGACGCAGTTGAACGCGGACAAGTCTTGGCGGTTCCCGGGACGGTTACACCGCACACCAAGTTTGAAGCCGAAGCCTACATCCTCACAAAAGATGAAGGCGGACGCTGGAATCCGTTCTTTACCGGATACAGACCGCAGTTCTATTTCCGGACAACTGACGTAACCGGAAAGATGGATCTCCCTGAAGGCATCGAAATGATTATGCCCGGCGACAACGCACAGATTACCGTTGAATTGTCCAAACCGATCGCGATGGAAGAGCAACTTCGATTCGCTATCCGGGAAGGTGGCCAAACGATCGGTGCCGGTGTTGTCTCTAAAATTCTTGAATAAGCAATTGGGCGGAGTTCACACTCCGCCCTTAGTTATAGACATCAACACAGAGGATTTCGGACATCACGTTCATGATGTCACCTAACGACTGTCCTCTTGTTGGGTGAAGGCGATACGAAAAGATGGACAATCAAAAAATTCGCATCCGGCTTAAGGCATTTGACTATCGGTTGTTAGACCTGTCGTCAAAGCAGATAGCAGATACTGCGAAACGTACAGGCGCAGCGGTCTCCGGTCCGATTCCATTGCCGACGAAAAAGCATATTTACACCGTTCAACGTTCAACGTTTACAGACAAAAAGTCACGTGAACAATTTGAGATGCGGATTCATAAACGTCTGCTGGATATCTTAGAGACTACACCTAAAACTGTTGACGCTTTGATGCGGTTGGACCTGCCTGCAGGGGTCGATGTCAAAATTACCTTACTGTAGTCGGAGAAATGATTGTTCTCCACTCCGACGGTTTGGAAACCAGCGTGCACGCACCTGAACACGTGCGTAACTTGTCGGTTTGCAAATCCTAAAGGAGGAGAGCGAAGAAAATGGTTAATGGAATTATCGGCCGCAAAGTCGGCATGACACAAGTCTTTGAAGACACTGGAAAAGCGGTGCCTGTTACTGTCATCCAAGCAGGTCCCTGTCCGATTGTCCAACTCAAAACGCAAGAAAAAGATGGATATCAGGCGGTTCAGTTGGGGTTCGGTGAACAGAAAGAGAACCGTATCAACGGTCCCAAGCGTGGGCATTTAGCAAAAGCTGGTGTTGATTCCGCACGGGTGCTTCGCGAATTTCGTGTCCAGAGCCTTGATGATGTGTCCGTAGGAAATATTGTTGATGCAAGCGTTTTTTCAGAAGGTGAACTTGTTGATGTGACAGGTACGTCGAAAGGACGCGGTTTCACCGGTGTGGTGAAACGCTGGAGATTCGGCGGTGGTAAGAAAAGCCACGGCGGTGAGCAAGATCTCCGTCGTCCCGGTTCTATCGGGGCAAGTGCGACACCGTCTCGAGTCTTTAAAGGGAAACGGATGGCAGGACGCCACGGCGCCAAACAGCATACCATCCAAAATTTACCCGTCATCCAAGCCGATCCTGAACGCAATTTGTTAGTGGTCAAAGGCGCAGTCCCTGGACCCCCGAACGGTTTGCTTCTGATCAAAAAAGCATCTAAAGCACCGAGTGCATAGGCTGGCAGTCGTCACCGAACGACGCCGAAATAAGACGAGCATACAATTATGTCAACTTTAGACGTACACAATAAATCCGGGGATGTCCTGCACGCAAAAGAATTAGCCGATGCATTCACCGATGTTGAAGTGAATGGTCCCGTCATCCACCAGTGTGTCGTTGCCTATCTTGCCAATCAGCGGCAAGGTACTGCATCAACGAAGTCCCGGAGTGAAGTGAGGGGCAGTGGAAGGAAACTCTACCGCCAAAAGGGAACCGGCAGAGCCCGTGTAGGTGATGCCAAGTCACCGATTCGCGTACATGGCGGGGTCGCATTTGGACCGAAGCCGCGCAGCTTTCGGCAGTACACGCCTAAACGGGTACGGCGACTCGGCCTACACAGCGCACTGGCAGACAGGTTCCAGAATCAGCAGTGCATTCTTATTGAAGATTTCACGCTTGAACAGCCACGCACGAAAGACATGGTCAACATGTTAAAAGCACTGAACGTAGACGGAAAGGCACTGCTCATCCTTGATGAACATAGCCAAAATATCAACCTCTCCGTGAGGAACATTCCACAAGTTCATTGCTGCACTTGGAATACGCTCAACGTCTACCAAGTGATGTGGCACGAAACGTTGATAATCACTGAGAAAGCCGCTGAGAAACTCGAATCCAAATTCGTGAACATCGATCCAGATGCGGAAGGATAAAACTGATGAAAGATGCCTATCAGGTTATACTGCAACCGCTAATCACCGAGAAAAGCACGATCCTCCGCGACGCTAATAAGTACGCGTTTGTTGTTGATCGCAAAGCAACGAAACCGCAGATCCGCCGCGCTGCAGAAGAATTGTTCGACATTGAAGGAGATATCCTCAAAATTCGCACAATGCACGTCCGCGGCAAACCTAAAGGAAAAATGTTGCGTTACCAACGGGGTAGAAAACCGCATTGGAAAAAAGCGATTATTACCTTAAGAGAAGGCGCAACCATCCAAGAGTTTGAAGCCATATAGGAACAGTAATTAGCAAGAATAGCCATCAGCAATCAGCCGTCAGTAAACGAATCTTAAATAAACCGAACATCTCTTTTCTGACAACTGAAAGGTTTTTTCACAAAAAAAACCGACCTGATGGCTGATAGCGAAAAAAAAGAGGAAAGCAGAGTGCCTAAAACATATTCACCTATAACCCCAAGTCGTCGGTTTATGACTGGGTACACCTTTGAAGAGATTACACGTAGCAAACCGGAAAAATCTCTCGTTAAGGGTGCCAAGCAGAAAGCCGGTCGGAACGCCAAAGGACGCTTGACTGTCAGGCGGCGCGGTGGCGGACACAAACGTCGCTATCGAGTCATCGACTTCAAACGAGATAAGTTTGGCATTCCTGCCAAAGTTGCCGCAATAGAATATGATCCGAACCGCTCGGCGCATATCGCGCTGCTCCACTATGCTGATGGGGAAAAACGCTATATTCTTGCCCCCGTCGGTATTCAGGTCGGTGATATGCTTACTTCGGGCGCGGACGCAGAAATTCGGGTCGGAAACGCCTTGCCGCTTGAAAGAATTCCGCTCGGTTCCTCAATCCATAATATAGAGATGAAACCCGGTAAAGGTGGACAACTTGTCCGCAGTGCTGGCGGTGCAGCGCAATTGGTTGACAGAGAAGGAAAGTACGCCCGTATCCGACTCCCGTCAGGCGAGATTCGGCTGATCCCAGTGGAAGCAATGGCAACGCTCGGTCAAGTCGGCAATGTGAGTAAGATCATCATCGGTAAAGCAGGTCGTTCAAGATGGCTCGGCAAACGCCCGAAGGTTAGAGGTGTCGCTATGAACCCGATTGACCATCCACACGGTGGTGGTGAAGGAAAGAGCTCTGGTGGCAGACATCCAGTTACCCCGTGGGGTGTTCCAACGAAAGGCTACAAGACCCGAAACCCGAAGAAGAAATCGAGCCGCTACATTGTCGGCAAGCGAAAATAACTGCTTCACGGATGCCTGCTAAGCAACCGACTATTTATAAGGCAGAGGAGAAATACCATGTCGCGTTCTATTAAAAAGGGACCCTATATAGACCCCAAACTCGCCAAGAAGGTAGCCGCCATGGAACGTTCTGGCACCAAACGGGTGATTCGTACCTGGTCCCGTCGTTCAACCATTACACCTGAATTGGTAGGACACACCTTGGCAATTTACAACGGGAAAAAGTTTTTTCCGGTGTATATCACAGAGAACATGGTAGGACACAAGCTCGGGGAATTCTCACCGACTCGCACCTTCCGTGCTCACTCTACCGGTGGTGGTGGTGCTCCTGCTGCTGCTCCTGCTGCGAGAAGATAATTTTCGCGATAACCTACATCGCAGATTGACAGTGCATTCATTTTTTTTTCAAAGATGCACGCATCTGCTTCGCAATCATAGTGATGAAATCAGAAACTTGCTTTTATTAGGAGATACTGATGGAAGCCCGATCTAAAATTAGGAACGCATCGGTCGCCCCGCGGAAAGCCCGTCTGGTAGCCGATCTCGTCCGTAATCAATATGTTGAAGATGCGTTAAGTCAGCTGCGCTTTACGCATAAAGCCGCGTCCCCTATAATTTATAAGTTGATTCAGTCAGCAGCCGCGAACGCACAGTATCAAGACCCAAGCGTCGATATTGAAGGTTTATACGTCAAAGAGATTCGCGTGGATGAAGGGATTACGCGGAAATGGATACGTCCCCGGGCACGGGGTATGGCAAACAGAATCCTAAAACGGAGTAGCCATATCACCGTCGTCGTTGACGAGGAGAGTACCGAAGATGGTGAGTAACGACGTGCATATTTACAAAGCACTACAGCACCACCCAGACTCCACGTCGCAAACGGGAAAAGTTTGACAGGAGGTTTGGCGTGGGACAAAAAACTCACCCGCGTGGTTTACGCTTAGGAATCATTGAAACGTGGGATTCAAAGTGGTACAGCGAGCGGGATTATGCCAAGTGGCTTCATGAGGATTTTAAGATTCAAGCGTTTGTGAAAGAGCAACTCGCGCGTGCCGGCATTTCGCGCGTTGAAGTCGAACGTGTCGCGGATCGTTGTAGTATTAACATCCATACAGCGCGTCCAGGGATCGTCATCGGTCGCCGGGGTGCCGAGGCTGAAAAACTACAAACAATGCTCGAAAAAGAGGTTGGCTGCCCTGTCCGGATTAATGTCTCCGAAATCAGAGACCCCGAACTCGATGCCCAACTTGTATCCGAAGCCGTTGCGACACAAATAGAACGTCGGGCTGGTTTTAAACACGCCATGCGGCGGAATATCTCCAGTTCAATACAAGCCGGTGCTTTGGGCGTTAAAATTATGGTGAGTGGTAGACTCGACGGCAAGGAAATTGCCCGCGCCGAATCGAGCATTGAAGGACGCGTCCCGCTCCACACACTCAGAGCCGATGTTGACTATGGGTTTACTGAAGCGAACACGACGTACGGTAAAATCGGAGTCAAAACTTGGATTTTTAAGGGCGAAGTTATCGGTGTCCCTGACAAACTGAAAGGCGAGACAACCGTTCAGCGTCAACCTGGACGCCGCGAAGACGCAGGGTCGCAACGTTCCGACCGCCGCCGTAACGACAGACGTTCCGGCTCCCAAAATGGACGCTCCCGACAATCCGGAGGGCAAGGCAGAGGACGGAACCAACAACGTAGGCAGCGCCAGAATAAACAAGAATCTGGGAACGATTCATAACCGTACTAACAGATTGTAAGGAGGCATTTAAGGTGTTAATGCCGAAACGCGTGATGCGCCGCTATGTGCATCGTGGAAAACGCCGTGGAAAGCCGCTCCGAGGTTCACAAATCAACTTCGGTGAATACGGTTTACAAGCGATGGAAGCCGGTTGGATTACCAGCAACCAGATCGAATCCGCACGTATTGCTATCACGCGATATGTACGCCGTGGTGGGAAACTTTGGATCAAGATCTTTCCACATAAACCACTCAGTAAGCAACCTGCTGAAACGCGCATGGGCAAAGGCAAAAAAGGCCCCCCCGAACATTGGGTCGCTGTCGTCAAACCCGGTAGAGTCCTTTATGAATTAGGCGGCGTTTCGCTTGAAGATGCAAAAGGGGCGATGGAACGAGCCGCCCATAAATTGCCAATCAAAACTAAGTTCGTTGCACGGAATGAGTAATTTCGCCTGCGACTCCGACGTTGGCAAAATTATGTACACCCAAACGTGGAAAGTAGTTTTGACAACACGCAAGGAGATACGGAAACATGAAAGCGGATGAACTACGAGGGAAAACGACCGAAGAGTTGGAAAGTGAACTGCAGTCTTTGAAGGAAAATCTGTTTAACCAGAAATTCAGAGGTATCTTAGGACAACAAGAAGATACAACACGTATTGGTAAACTCCGAAAAGACATCGCACGTGTGAAAACTATCCTACAGGTACGTTCACAATAAGCAGAACGGAAAGGACAAGGTTAAACACCTTCGCACCCGTCCGTTTCATCAATTTCTAAGGTTTTGTGGTTCCGATGTGCGTACATTAATAGGTTTGGTTGGTTTGGAGGATAAAGTTGAACGAAGAAAAGCGAAGGCATCGTAAATTTCGGACAGGTCTTGTTACGAGCAACAGTATGGATAAGACTGTCTCAGTATCAATTGTTCGTCGCTATCAACATCCCCTTTACAAAAAGGTCGTCCGAAAAACGAAAAAGATTTTGGCTCACGATGAACAGAACAGTTGTAACGTTGGTGACGTGGTTCAGGTTGTTGAAACCCGACCACTGAGTCGTCAGAAACGGTGGCGGGTCCAAGCGATAGTAAACGCGATACAATCCGCAAACGATTAAAAAGTGCCACCGGCGTGTCCCGCATTGCCGATATATGATGCGGTAAAAGGGACTGATGGCACTGGAGAAGAAAGGGTTTCATCCACACTCTGGCGTTTCCAAAACACACCCTTTTGAAAACGGTAGAGGAGGATACAAAAATGGTTCAATCATACTCTCGATTAACCTGTGCTGATAATACTGGCGCAAGGCAGTTAATGTGCATTAGCGTACTGGGCGGGACCCGGCGTCGCTATGCACGCGTAGGCGACGTGATTGTGGCAAGCATCAAAGACGCGACACCTAATACACAGGTCAAAGCGGGCGAAGTTGTTCGCGCAGTCGTCGTCCGCACGACTAAAGAATATCGACGCACAGACGGATCTTATATCAAATTTGACCAGAATGCTGCGGTTCTCGTTCATCCACCGGATCGAGAAGGGAACCAGCTTCCACGCGGCACCCGAATTTTCGGACCCGTCGCGCGAGAACTCAGAGAAAAGGGATTCACCCGAATTATCTCGCTTGCCCCCGAGGTTATTTAGGAGGAGAATTGTGACACGACGAAAACTGCATATCAAAAAAGATGACATGGTCGTAGTCCTTAGCGGACAGGACCGAGGCAAGGAAGGTGTGGTTTTGGAGGTGTTCCCAAAGAAACAACGCGCAATTGTTGAAGGCGTTCATATCGTTAAACGCCATCTCCGGCCAAACCAAGCAGGACAAGGCGGTATTGTCGAACGCGAAGGCACTATTCACGTTTCTAACCTCAAAAAGGTTGAAGGGTAAACAGAACACCTCTGGGCACCGCAGACGCGAAGCGTTGCTTAGACAATCGCACTGAATACGCGATTTTATAGGATATTAGGCGCATGAGCCCATTCAAAGAATTTTATCAAACCGAAGTCATACCTGCGTTGCAAAGCCATTTTAACTATGGCAATATAATGCAGGTCCCGAAATTGGACAAGATTGCCCTGAATATCGGGGTCGGCGAAGCACTCCAGGAACCGAAAGCATTGGAAGATGCTGTTGAAGAACTAACGCTCATTGCTGGACAACGCGCTGTCATCACGCATGCCAAAAAATCTGTATCTGCTTTTAAAGTTAGAGAAGGTATGGCAATCGGATGTAAAGTTACGCTCAGACAGCAACGGATGTATGAATTCTTCAACCGACTGGTGAATATCGTCCTGCCGCAAATTCGGGACTTTCGCGGTGTATCACCGGACGCCTTTGACGGTCGCGGCAATTATTCCCTCGGCCTCACTGAGCAGTTAATATTCCCAGAAATTGATTACGACAATGTTAACGATACCCGCGGGCTAAATGTAACCGTTGTTACGACTGCCCCAACAGACGAAGAAGGTCACGAATTGCTAAAACTGCTGGGTATGCCATTCCGAACATAGATCGGTTCAGTCCTACAAGGCTTCGCAGCCAAATGACTGCTTAAATGGCCTGGCAGCTTCATCCATCCGGACAGACGCTATAGATATGTCCCGGATACACAAGAAAAGGAGCATTAGGTTGGCAAGTAAAGCATGGATTGCCAAACAGAAAAGAACCCCGCGGTTCCAAACCCGAAAATACAACCGTTGTAAAAGTTGCGGGCGGTCGCGTGGGTACCTGCGCAAATTTGAATTGTGTCGTATCTGTTTTCGCCTCTACGCTCGCGCCGGTAAAATCCCTGGTGTCCGAAAGGCGAGTTGGTAGAAAACTCGATACCATTTGCCCTTACCTGAAAAACATGACGGGCACAGCGGCTATTCATAAACGAGAACGAAATAAGGAGAATCTTTCATGTCGATGACCGATCCGATTGCCGATATGTTAACACGTATCCGCAATGCCAATATGGCAGGACATGAACGCGTTGAAATCCCCTCCTCAAAAATCAAGGCGGAAATCGCACGCATTTTGGCAGAAGAAGGTTTCGTCCGAAACTATCGCTTACTTGAAGATGGCAAACAGGGGATTTTAAGAATCTATTTGAAATACGGAAATACGAAAAAAGAGAAGGTCATCACAAACCTCAGACGCATCAGCAAACCCGGTAGACGCATTTATGCCAAATCGGATAGCCTACCAAGGGTTTACGGGGGCCTCGGTGTCGCAATTTTATCGACATCTAATGGCGTAAAAACCACACCGCAATGTCGTAGAGAAAAAATCGGCGGTGAAGTCCTGTGTTACGTCTGGTAAAATTTCATAGATGACGCTCAATGAATCGGGAGAAATAGCATGTCACGTATTGGACTCAAACCGATTTCAGTCCCTGATAAGGTGCAGATCGCTCTAAACAAAAGCGATGTACAGGTGGAAGGTCCCAAAGGGAGCCTGAATTGGCAACTTCCAGACGGAATCGATGCGACGCTTGAGGAAAACGTCCTAACCGTCCAAAGAAACAGTGAACTCAAACAGTATAAAGCCTTGCACGGATTAGCGCGCAGCCTCATCGCCAATATGGTTACCGGTGTTTCGGAAGGCTTTGAGAAAAAACTTCGGGTGGTAGGTACAGGTTATCGTGCTGAAGTCAATCGTGAGAACAATTTGGTTCTTGATGTTGGCTACTCACATTCCGTCACTTACGTGCCTCCCGAAGGGATAACGCTGAGCGTTGAAGACACTGAAATGATAGATGGGCAGACCCATACACCCGTTGTTATTAGTGGTATTGATAAACAAGTCGTTGGACAGGTAGCGGCATCTATTCGTCAAATCCGAGAGCCAGATGTCTATAAACCGTGCAAAGGCATCCGCTACGATGGCGAGCGCGTCCGAGATAAAGAAGGAAAAGCTGCTGTTGGCTAATGCTGTTATATTTTACGCGCGATTAGGCGAAATTTGGAAGCCTGATAAAATAAGAAGCGCGTCTATTGTTGTATAATAAGGAGACCCCTTGACACTTATAAAAAAGAAACGGATGGGCCATCTACGGCGCCGGAAACGCGTCCGTCAAAAGATTAGCGGAACCAGTGATAGACCCAGGCTCGCTGTTTTCAGAAGTTTAAAACACATCTATGCGCAGCTCATTAATGATGAACTTGGCGTGACGGTCACCGAAGCCTCTACGTTGTCACCTGAACTGAAAGAGACCCTTGAAAGCGGTGGAAATACGACAGCAGCGGAGAGCGTCGGTACGCTCCTGGCACAAAAAGCCAAGCAGCAAGAAATTGAGGTAGTAGTCTTTGACCGGGGCGGGCATCTCTACCACGGGCGCATAAAAGCTCTTGCGGAAGCAGCGAGGGCAGAGGGACTGAAGTTCTAAAGACCCCGAAAACCGGTCCCTGCTCCCGTACAGACACGGGTGAACAGGACGTATACCGGATAGGAGATTTTTTTGCTGAAAGATAGAATTAACCCCGACGAATATGAATTTGAGGAACGCATGATTACAATCAACCGCGTCATGCGAGTCGGTAAGGGACGGCGAACGC
Source organism: Candidatus Poribacteria bacterium (assembly GCA_012270875.1). Classification (GTDB taxonomy): domain Bacteria; phylum Poribacteria; class WGA-4E; order WGA-4E; family WGA-3G; genus WGA-3G. The sequence goes on from JAAXHI010000181.1 coordinate 18,502, forward strand.
CGAGTTTTAACTCGCTCACGGTTGTTGGGAATCGCGACGGTATTGTTGGCATCGGCTTCGGCAGCGCAAGTGAAGTGGCTGGCGCGCTCCGTAAAAGTTTCGCTGATGCTCGAAAAAATCTAATTCGGGTGCCAATCACTAACGGCACGCTCCCACATGAAATTACCTGTGAATTTAAATCTGCAAAAGTTTTGCTGAAACCAGCAAGTCCCGGAACAGGTATTATTGCAGGACACGCAACGCGCGCTATCCTCGAATTCGCAGGTGTCCGAGACGCACTGACAAAATGCCTTTCCTCTCGGAACGTGAAAAACATCGCTGAAGCGACGATGCTCGGACTCAAGAGCCTCAAGGACATCAACGAAGTCGCACGGCTACGAGACCTGTCCGTCGAAGAACTGCTCAAGAAACGCTAAAGATTGGCTGTCAGCAGTCGGTTTCCGTCGGCAGTCAGAAAGTAGCGGATTGAACATTCAAATACCTCTTAACTGACAACTGAAAGCCGATAGCCATAAAGGAACGGAGTAAATCCTGATGAAATTGAATGAACTTAAACCCGCACCTGGCGCGAAACGCTCGAGAAAACGCGTCGGTAGAGGGAACGCTTCGGGCTGGGGCAAAACCTGCGGACGGGGGCATAAAGGGCAAAAATCGAGATCCGGTGGTTCGATACCGGCATGGTTTGAAGGTGGACAGATGCCCCTGGTGCGGCGCTTACCGAAGCGGGGTCCCCGGCGAACTGCACACAAACGGATTGAATATGATGTTATTAACGTCGAAACCCTCAATCTTTTTGATGACGCAGCGGTCGTAAGTCCGGAATCCCTTCGCGAAGCAGGCTTAATTAAACGCAAAAACGCACTGATCAAGATACTCGGCGACGGTGAACTCGAAAAACAGTTGAAAGTCCAAGCGCACCGATTCTCAAAATCAGCAGTCGAGAAAATTGAATCCAAAGGCGGCACAGCCGAAGTACTCGCATTACACGCAAATGCTGACAATGCTGCTTAAGAGTTCGCAGGCGAGGAGGAAATAAAATAAGTGATTAAGGCATTTCAAAACGCTTTTAAAATCCCTGAACTGCGGAAACGTCTCATTTTTACAGGGCTGCTCTTGATTGTTTACCGTTTGGGTGCCCACATTACACTCCCGGGTATCGACGATGTGGCACTTGAAGCGTTTTTCCAACAACTCATGGACCGTGCCGGCAATGTCGTTGGGTTCATCGATCTGTTTTCCGGGGGCGCATTCAGTCAAATGACGATTTTCGCACTCGGTATACAACCGTATATTAGTGCCTCAATCATTATGCAGCTTCTCGGTGTCATCGTGCCTTCTTTGGAGAAGCTCTCCAGAGAACCCGATGGCAGAAAGAAAATGACGCAATACACACGATACGGCACTGTTATCCTGAGTATCATCCAAGGTATAACAATTAGTATCGTCTTGCGGAATCCAGAGAATATTACTGGACAAGCAGGTGAGATTGTCAGAGATCCGAACTTATGGTGGCATTTTCTTGTAGTCTTGACGCTCACAGCGGGGACCTCCTTCGTTATGTGGCTTGGCGAACAAATCACGGAGCGCGGTATTGGGCAAGGTATCTCGTTGATCATTACTGTCGGCATTATCGCAGGCTTACCTGGCGGTGTCACTACTGTTATTGACAATTTATTCACAAGACCAGAATTCGGAATTTTACACCTCGCGACGCTGATCATACTGATTGTCGTAGCGGTTATGGGAACCGTTTTTATTACGCTGTCTGTCCGAAAGATTCCGGTACAATATGGTAGACAGATTCGCGGACGTAGGGTCATTGGCGGACAATCAACGCACCTACCGCTCCGAGTGAACGCGGCAGGCATGATTCCAATCATCTTCGCCATTACACTTATTCAGTTCCCAACGACAGCACTTAGCTTCCTTCCACGGGACTGGGGATGGGTAACAGGGGCGCAAGCACTGATTGATACGGGAACACCGTTGTGGCTAACCTCTTATGCGTTGTTAATCATCGGCTTCACCTATTTTTACACAGCCGTGCAAATCAACCCTGTCCAAATGGCTGAGGACTTGCAGAAATATGGCGGTTTTATCCCCGGCATCCGTGCTGGAAAACAGACGGCAGATTACATTAATACAACGCTTACACGGATCACACTGCCGGGCGCAATTTTCCTTGCCGCTATCGCTGTGATTCCGATTATTATCACAGAACGTCTCAATATCGGAGCAACCATGGTGGATGGTGCTTCTATCTTGATTGTTGTAGGTGTCGTACTCGATACAATGTCACAAATCGAATCCTATTTGACTGTCCGTCATTACGAAGGATTCCTAAAAGATCGAAAGCTCAAGGGCAGACGCCGTTAAGTGCTTCACCTGAAAAATATTTTATTTATGGGCATCTCTGGTCTGCTTGCCGCCGTTGTCGCAAGCAGGCATACCCTTAAACCAAATCCGATTTTGACGAAGGGAAAAAAAGGGTAAAAATATGAAAGTTAGACCTTCTGTTAAAAAGATGTGTAACCAGTGTAAAATTATTAAGCGAAAAGGAATTGTCCGAGTTATTTGTCCTTCAAATCCGAAGCACAAACAGCGACAGGGCTAACCCTTTAATAGTCGTCAGTCATCAACTAACTTCGGAGAGTTTTAAGTTTTCTGGTAACGATCCTTACCCAAACCGGTTATACCAGTTACCAAAAAGCGTTATCTTTCCGCAAACCTCTTAACTGATAACTCTCACTGCGAGGCAAACCGATAACTGATAACTATTAAAAAGGAGAAACTCATGGCAAGAATCGCAGGGGTTGATTTACCCCGAAACAAACGCATAGACATTGCACTGACAGCAATTTACGGTATTGGTCGTTACACGGCATCGCAAATTGTCACCGATCTTGATATTGATCCAGGAAAAAAAGTTGACAGTCTCGCTGAAAACGAGATTAGCCAACTCCGAGACCAAATTCAAAATTACAAGATTGAAGGGGACTTGCGACGTGAAGTCGATCAGAACATTAAACGACTGATGGATATCAACAGCTATCGCGGTTTACGCCACCGTCGGCAGTTACCTGTCCGAGGTCAGCGCACAAATACGAACGCTCGTACCCGTAAGGGGAAAGCAAGAACTATCTCAGTCGGTAGAAAAGCCAAAGAGGCAGCACGTAAGGGCGGCTAACATAATAGAATAGTTTTCAGTTTCCAGTTAACAGTTATCAGTTAAGAGGTTTAGGTGTTTCCAAAGTCTCTTTCTGGTAACTGGTCGCTGGTTACTGGTAACTTCTCCACTGATAACTGACAACTCCAAAAGGAAAGGAGAATCGTTTTGCGTGGAAGAAGAAGAGAACGCAAGAACGTCCCCGAAGGGATAGCACATATTCAAGCGACCTTCAATAATACAATTATTACGATCACAGATTTAAGCGGAAACACCGTTGCTTGGGCGAATGCTGGTATGACTTTCACCGGTTCACGGAAGTCAACACCTTTTGCCGCACAGCAGACTGCAGAAGCATGTGCGCGCCGAGCAATGGATCACGGTATGAAACGCGTAGAGGTTAGAGTCAAGGGACCCGGATCCGGACGAGAGTCTTCAATACGAGCCCTCGCTGCAGCTGGGCTTGAAATTAGTTTGATGAAAGACGTGACTCCTATCCCTCATAATGGATGTCGTCCCCCTAAGAGACGACGGGTTTAAGGAATTTGAGGAAAACGAATGAGCAGATATTTAGACTCAGTCTGTAAATTATGCCGGCGCGAAGGTGAAAAACTCTTTTTGAAAGGACGACGGTGCAATGGACCTAAATGTTCCTTTGAACGCCGGAGTTATCCACCCGGAGAACACGGGCAGACACCGCCTCGCCGAGGTCGCGACAACTTCCGGCGGCAATTGCGCGCCAAACAGAAAGTTAAACGCACTTACGGTGTTTTTGAGAAACAATTTCGGACCTACTACTCCAAAGCTGCACGCCAAACAGGTATTGCAGGTGAGAACTTAATTAGTTTCCTCGAACGCCGCTTAGATAACGTCGTTTACCGCCTCGGTTTCGCAACTTCTCGAAACCAAGCGCGCCAACTTGTGAAGCACAATCACTTCACTGTCAACGGCAAACGGGTTAACATTCCTTCTTATATCGTGCAAATCGGTGATGTCATCACACCACGTGAACGGAGCCGAAACCTTGCTACTATTCAGGAGGCATTAGAGTACACACAGCAACGTGGCGCGCCTGAATGGCTTGAAATCGATACAGACAAAGTGGAAGGACGCGTTCAAGGGGCACCTGTAGTAGAGCAGATTGCCGCGGACCTTGAAACGCAACTCATCATTGAACTTTACTCCCGATAGGTACATCTTCATATCCCAAGTATCTCGTAAACAGGTAGCCAATGCCAGAAGACACCTACATTAAGAGACGCGTGGGAACCCATCTCCAAAGCGGAAATCATGGGATGTCCAAAATGCTATATTAACATAGAATTGAGCGGCGGATGTGCAACGCGACAGCGCAGTGTCACTCAGTTCGTGTGCGTTTTAACACTTAGTTTAATCTTATAGGAGGAATCGATGATAAGGTCCGAGCTAGAAATGCCCGATCGGTTGAAAACTGATACAGGATCCTTACGGCCCGATTATGCAAAATATACCGCTGAACCTTTCGAGCGCGGATTTGGAACCACCCTCGGTAATTCACTACGCCGGGTCCTCCTCTCCTCAATTAAAGGCGCAGCGATTACGGCAGTTCAAATTACGCAGGTAAAACACGAATACGCAACAATTCCCGGCGTACTTGAAGACGTGGTGCAGATCATTCTCAATCTCAAAGAGATCCGGCTAAACATCTCAACAGATGAGCCAATACGTCTGACCTTGAAAGCAGATGGATCCAGTCAAGTCACTGCCGCTGATATTCGCCCGAATGCAAACGTTGAGATTATAAATCCTGACCAACATATCGCAACGCTCGACGAATGCGAAGGGTTAGATATAGAAATCCACGCACAAACAGGAAGAGGCTACTCGCTTGCTGAAGAGCACAGACCCCAAACACAGGACATCGGGTTAATTCCAGTTGACGCTAAGTTTTCACCGGTTAAGAAAGTTAACTTCTGGGTAGAGGAAACCCGCGTCGGTGATATGACTAATTTTGATAAACTGAATCTCGAAGTCTGGACGGATGCGACCATCACGGCAAAGGATGCCGTCACACGCGCTGCGGATATCTTGCTACAACAGATCAAACTGTTTACAGAATTCGATGAAAGTTACGTCGAACCGGAACCTGAGGTCGATGAAGCACAACTTCGGAGAAACCGATACCTCGCGAAACCGGTCTCCGAACTCGAACTTTCAGTCCGAGCCAGCAATTGCCTCGAAAACGCAAACATTAAAACCATACGAGAACTCGTCGCAAAAGAAGAGAAGGACATGTTGGAATATAAGAATTTCGGGCGGACTTCGCTAAACGAAATCAAAGAACAACTCGCCAACATGGGGCTTCATCTTGGAATGGACCCGGATGATGTCAGCGACGCGGACATCGATGAGGAAAGCGCGGTGGACGCACCGCTGCAACCGCCCATATAATTCTTCACGATAACGCACACATGGAGGAAGACGATGCGTCATAGAAAACGCGGCAGGAAATTGGGACGAACTTCAAGCCATCGGAAGGCTCTCTTTCGCAACCAAGCCACCGCGCTATTTGAACACGAACAAATTCGGACAACGCTGCCTAAATGCAAAGAACTCCGTCGAGTGGCTGAAAAGTTGATTACTCTTGCCAAACGCGGAGATCTCAACGCACGCCGACAAGCGGCGAAAATGCTTTATGGAGCCGATCTACATTACAAACCCCGAAGAGGCGAAGAAGCAAGCACACTTGACAAACACGCTGTCCTACGCAAACTCTTTGATGATATCGGACCACGCTATCAAGATCGGAACGGTGGATATACCCGTATCATCAGAGGTGAACTCCGAAAAGGCGACGGGACACAGATGGGCTACATCCAACTGGTTTGACAGTGTTCATTAGCACCTTCAATAAAACACACGGGCGGAGTTATCCACTCCGCCCGTTTCTGTTTTTATGGTTATTGGTTATAAAAAGCCACTGGCAGTCGTGACGGTAAACGCCTGAAACTGCTACGCGACCTATCAACGGATGACTACTAAAACCGATAGGCTGTGGATACAAACACCCGATGCGTCAAGTTTTCGGTCTTGACATCGTTGTGTTCTTGTGACCAACCACCAAGCACATACGTAATATCAAGTTTCAAGGAATCCTCGAAAATTTTACCAACCCCTGCTGTTAAGAAATCATGTGTGTCTACCTCGGTAGATCTGAACGGGATAGGGTCGCGAAGATAACCGAGGCGGATATGTGTATCAATCACAGGGATCTGATATTCCGCGCCGAGCCTCACCTGAAGGGTTGTGGCATAGTACTCCTCAAAATTATTCTTCGGAATGTCGTCCGCAGGTGCTGGATCATAGCGCGTTTGTGTCCAGTCCGTGAATTGGACATCCCCAGCCAAAATCAACTGTTTGTTGAATAATTTCACAGCAGCACCGACACCTATTTCAAAGGGACGCTCAATGTCATACGTTTGCCCACCGCTTGCAGAATCCGTCGCCTTTTCACCATCATCAAATACATCTACTGTAGACTCATACCAGAGTTCGTCAACACCTAACTCAACAGGCGCGACCAGTGTCAACCCAAGATTGATAGTATCTGTTAGATGCGCGAGCAGTCCTATTCTACCCCCTACACCTGAATACTCTCGATCAATCTCGTCATCGTATCTGAAACGCGACCACTCACTATCCACATTTCGGATGTCGGTGGCTTCCGTATCCAATTCATGCAGGCTATTCCCCTGCCAGAAATCCAACGACCCACCAACCAAAACCTGTTTTGTGACGTACACACTCGCGCCAAAACTCCAAATCCCAATGCCGCCTCTGTTTATATTGGTTTCATCAACAGCAAATCCGCTGAAATCGGTACCGGAACCCGGATCAATGCCTTGAATCGCGGTCTGATAATCGAAATTTTGCTGACGATTGTAACCAAAACCGACCGCCAAGCCACCTTGCCGCGTCTCCAGTGGATAAACAAACCCGATGGAATTCAGACGCATCTGTGAGCGACTCGTTGTTGTTTTCACTGCATCACCCGTAAAATAGGTATCAGCAATCGCTACGTTGTGCGACAGACTGCTAAAAAACTCGAACTTCTGGATCTGCGCCATCCCTGCCGGATTCCAATAGAGTGCCGTGAAATCATCCGAGAGTGCAAGTGAAGCACCCCCCATTCCCATTGTTCGTGCCCCGACACCAAACGTTTTCCCGATCGCCATCTCTTCTACCTGCGCCATACCGATAGACACAAAGAATACTGCGGCGAATAAACAGATAAGTGTTGCATAGACTGCTCGCTTCATTGTTCCGATTCCTCCATTATTTTACCATTTCTAAATAAACGTCTCTCATTAACAAAAAACTGGCTCGTAGTCGCGCAATTCATTGCGCTCTTAACATGCGGAAACTTTTACTGTGTTTCAAAACCACTGAAATGCGACTCTATTTTTTATTCCGATCCCTTATTTGTTGACGTTCCGATCTCGACCTTGATCTTGGTGAAGTCACACTGCGTGAACTCCGAGAACGCCGATTTTCAAGCCGCAAATCGCCTTTTTTGTACGTCCGCCGTGAAAGCGGTGTATACCGACTCCCACTGTGATACCGTCGATAGACGTTTCTGTAAGGATAATAACCCCTATAGTAGCGATAATACGGCGCACGGTATCCATAATAGTATCTACTATATCCGTAAAATGGACGGTACGGATAATACCAGACGGGTGAGTATGCATAATACGGATACGGTCCGTAAGGCACCCAATAGGAGTCGTACCTTCTATAAGGGGAAGCGTACGTCGTCCGATAACTCCGCTTCCGTCGTCCGTAATACCCATCAGAATCCTCATCATCCGCGTGCGTTAATTCGGATTCTTCCGAATCTGCTTCGGAGGTATGCTCCGTCTTTTCTTTTGTTAGACCTTCATGGTGTTTATGGTGTACCCGACCATATTCTGAAGACGCATGGTAACCGAGTTGCGTATAACAACCAGCAAATACTACCATTGCCAAAAGCAACAGTATCGCAAAAGATATTTGCAACTTCATCTCCCTTCCTCCTTTAGATCTGTCTGTCAGTCTTGACCATTATAACACATTATACGAAAGACCTCTAAAAAAAGTTTACATCCTCTTTACCTTCCCCATGTTTTGCTAATCCCTGCCAGTCCACGATGCAATAACGTGTGAAGTGCCAACGTGTAGATTTTCTACATTCTTCCACACAGTAGGTATAAATCAGGGCAGCGGATAATTCTTAGACCGGGACATCCCGATGGCTAAACGCTAAATAATCGCGTACACAAAGAAAATAAAACTGAATGGTTCTGCTTTTTATTTGACTTCACCCCACATCCATGCTAAATTGATGGCATGAAAGTCTTCATCCAGATCGGACACGGTATCGTCGGTGCCGCTGTTATTTCAGGTCTATGTATTTGGCAAGCGGGGAGTTTCGGTGAAGCGAGGCATACCATTAGCATCATCGGTGCTATTGTCATCGTCATTGCCAGTCTCTATATTCTCCGAAGTCGCTGGGTTCGATGGGGCAATCGTCAGACATGGCTGAAATACCATCAACGCCTCGCCTCTATGGGTTTATGCTTAGTGCTATATCATTCAGCGTTCCAACCGCTCGTATGGCACTCATGGCTTACATTCATACTCGCCTTGTCAAATTTAGGGACGGGTGTCGCAGTAAGTCTAACCGCACGCAAGACGAGACAGATGCTGCTCCGATGCCATCTCATCCTTGCACCGATCCTACTTGTGAGCATTGTGTTCCATGGGCAAAAAAAACTGGAACACGACGAATTTCTCCCACTCACCGATGCTCACGACGTACCTTGTGCGCGATGCCATACGCCTGAACGTTTCTTGTTCCATGTCAATACAACCCTTCCTCAGGACTTGGACACATCAGACACTATTCCTGAAGACTTGCACTGGTGGTTCCTACAAAATGAACGCAGAGTCCCGACAACTGCCCCTATCGCAATCAAGGAGAGAGGAAACGCTTGGACGGTCACTGATACAGAAGATGGACACACCTACCATGTCCGGAAGGTCGCAGATCAAATCGCCGTCTATGCCGATTCGGATTACCGGAGTTATACCTGTCTCAAATGCCACGTGCATAACACAGAAGAAATCCAGTTAGCACACGAGCTGCACGGTGTTAGCGATGCGCAAAGATGCTTCGTCTGCCACGAAGCCGAAATTGACGGTAAAAATTATGGACGACAGCGCTTCAATTGGGAATACTCACCACGCCGGTAAATTAACAAAAAACGGCTCGAACACAGGAAAATACCGTGTTCAAACCGTTTAGTAGCATACATGATAGAACGAAGACTTTTAGCGTCGTGATTTAATGCTGCCCCAGGTTGTAGCAAGCTTATCTGCCGGTTCCACTGACAGAAATTCCCCGTCCATTACCTCTTTAATCTCGTCTTCGGATAAGGCGCGGCCGAACATATAGAACTCGTCCATCAGCCCATCGAACCAACGACCCTGCTTATGGTGTCCGATCGCTGCTGAGACTCCCCAATTGTCGGAAAGTTCGCCTTCCCCTTTTGCCTTATGTGTCTCCTTGCCATCAACGTAGGTTTTCGTGTCCCCGCTCTTACTATCGTAAGTGCCAGTGAAATGTACCCATTTTCCACCGTCGACAACAGGACCGGGATTGATGTTGAACACCTGTTGCTCGGCACCATTCCGATGAAACCATCTGAACCCAGCCGGTCGGATTTCGACGTGGTAGAGACCGCTCCCGTGATCAGTTCCAATTGAATCAAAGATACTCTGTGGATCTGCTGGCTCATTATGATTGACCCAGACAGCGATTGTGATACCTTCAAGTGGTACATTTTCAAACTCCGGTCCATTCAGATCAATCCACGTCTGCGGCTCTAAGACGACGGCATCACCGAAAACACCTTTTTCTCGTTTAACTTTCCCTTCAATTGTCCCGTCGTTACCGTGGATGGAACCGTCCTTGACGGTATTGCCATTCTCGTCGAAATTATAATAGACAGATAACGTCGGGTCCTTGAGGTCGGCATGCGTTGAAGCTGCAAAGGCGATTACCATTGCCACAACTACGAAGATTATTTGTGCCTTCCCGGCACGTAGACGTGTTAACTCGTAGAACATTTTATGTTCCTCCGTTGTACAATTTCATGAATTATAATGCGGTTCGCATAGATGCCAACCCCATGTTTGTCAGGTATTGTAGCATAAAAATGTTTAAAATTATACAGGACTTACGCAAAATCCATTTTT
>JAAXHI010000423.1:0-447 GCA_012270875.1 Candidatus Poribacteria bacterium
TCTAAATTTCCGGTGGCAGTACAAATTTGCCTTTTTTTTGAAAATTCCGTATAATTTTAGTTGTATATGACATAAATATTTATATTTTACTAATAATTAAAATTGACTATTACAACTAATCGAGCCATGGATCCTTTAACCAATATTATTCAACGCTGCCATCAACGACACGAAGACCCGCTTCGCCAGCGGAAGACCGTCGCGGCATCTGTTCTCTACAAAGATTTCCCATACTGTTTCAAGGTCTATTGTGCACATCGGTATGCTGTAATGCTTGATTACTTGGAGCAGGCAGACATCTCTTTTATGCCGATTGGGCGTGCGCCTGCGAATGACCGAGGTCCGAGCGATTTTGGAGGCGAGCGGTTCTTGAAACGTCAACGGGCAGCAAACTGGAAAACTCGACGCTGGCTCGCCTCATGGGGGATTCAGGTGTATACCGGTACG
>JAAXHI010000423.1:461-14288 GCA_012270875.1 Candidatus Poribacteria bacterium
GACGCTGTCCTCGCCTGCGTTGAGGCACTTGTTAACGCCGTGGAAAATCCACTACTGACGATGTCAAAGGATGGCGGGCTGCGTTTTTCCTGCAGAATCCCAGACTATCTCCATCCAAGTACTCAGGCAGCAAAACAGTATATCTACAAGCACAACCCCGCCGCGGAAGCCTCACACGCTCGCGACGTATATCTCGAAATCTTTGGCGAAGCAGGCTATAGCTGCTGGGATGCGCGCTACGAGATTCTAATGGGGAATCTATTGGATCCGCCTGTTATTTCCGAACGTGTTCTCTTTGCCCCGATTGATGTCCTCCGTACAGCATTACACGAACCGACACCCTCCGATGAAACCGAACCTGACCCCGCGCCCATTGTGACACCATCGCTTGGATCACACAATCTTCAACTCGCGAGGGAGGCGTTTCTGAAACGCGGTTTCTCTTACCTGCGACAGGAAGACACCTTTCATCATTGGGTGCGACGTGCTGGCACAGGCGAAGATGTGGAGATGACTCTCTGGGAGGACGCTGGCACTGTATGGATACGCGCTGCTACGCCGAACATTGGACTCCCGACCGAACCGACACCCATTACACATGTATGGGACAACACCGGTATATTACCGCCGATCCCGCCTAACGGCTTGCCTGTGTCTAATACAATCCTTGCCATTCGGGAAGGCACACTCAGCCCCTTAGCAATAAAACGGCCGCATCCAATACTGCACAAACCGGAAACCACAAAAGCCGTTGATGAGGAGACACTTAAAGAGAAGCCCGTTCAGACACATCACATTTCCGATAGCGATGCGCGCATACTCGCCCTCACTACCGAGACGGGCGGCGCGATAGACGCTCACATAGACGCATATCTTAGCAACGGCGAGACAGTCTGCTTAAACATGGCAAGTGAGAGGGTCGCGAGGAAAGCGGTGGAACACTTTCAGGGGCAAAATGTGCCATCGGTCGTCCATTGGGAACCCCTGACACACCCTTCGGAAAAGGGTGAGAATCCGATCTCCGCACTGCAGGGCGCGAGCGCACAAATGGTGGCAGTCCGCAGGTTGTTTTTCGACCCACAATACGCCGATATATTGGAAGAGGCACTCCAACACCCCAATGAAGTAGAGCGGCTTTGCGTCGTCGAAACAGCGAAAATGTATGAACTCTTTCCTGTATGCAAGCTTTCAAAGGACGTATTGGAGACGTGGATCGTCAACTGGCAAGGGAGTGTTTTAGGAGACTTCGCCAGATTCTTACTCAACGCAATAGAAATCAAAGGAACGCCTGATAACAATGCTATCCGACGAGTCCGCGCAGCATTCCGAGCGTTTGCGAGTGAAGAAAATACACTCGTCCACCAGATGTGTCAGGTCGATGTACAGGGCAAAAATCCAAACTGGACGTATTGGCATCAATTGAAATGTTTCTTTGACTATTACACACGGGATGCTGACGCTCCAATGCACTGGGATGACCAGTCCCTGTGGTTCTGGACACCGCCGATACTACATCCGAGCGTCAAACGTTTGCTGTTAATGGCTGCCAATTTCTCCGATCGACACTTTCGTCGGACGTTTCCAAATGAGAGTATTGACATCATTCGCGCCGAACCCGCAGCATGGGGCGCGGGCAACCGCATCTTTCAGATTCGCACCGGAAACTATACCTTAGAAGCGATTATAGACTATGACAACACGTGGGATGTTCTCAGCCTTTCTGAAGCAGCACAGTGCTTCTTTCTCGGGATCCGCGCAGAAATTGAACGGGACCCGAACGTCAAGCATGCTATTATCACGTATCAAGGAATTATTCCATACTTGGAAGATTTCTCGGAAAAACAGAACGTCTGTTTTGTGTCAGCTTTCAATAAAATAAGATCGTTCGAGTCCACGCTTAAAGAGGCGGACGTTGTGTGGATCGTCGGCACCCCGTATTGGGCGCAAGGGGTCATTTGGCACCGCTCACAGATTTTGTTTGGCAACGACGAGATCCCACTTTCCTACAAAAAAGAGGACGAATCCGACGTTTATAGCGACGAACGCGTCCAGAGTGTTTATGAACAGAACGTTGTTAACTACCTCACTGAAATTATAGGGTATATAGGGCTGAATATTGGGGACAATAGGAAGGTTGTGTTAATCACGAGCTTTCCACTGACCGGTATTACCGATAAACCTGAAACGCACCTGTTTGATTGGGCGGATTTTGAGGTTGCTGGCAGTTTGGACAAACTCTCTGAAGTAATCGCGACACGCGAGCAGTTTGAAGCCGAGCGTGAGACACTAAATGCCGAGTCAAGTAGAGAAGACGTGGAACGTGTTTTAGGATGTTCCACAAGACAAGCGAACCGTATATTGAAGAAATTTAGAGGCGGGAAACCCCTACGTGTACCTTTCCGAGAGCAGATCCTCTCTCATCTCGCCGATGGCGAGAAAAAAACAGCCACACTCGTTGCAGCCATTGACGGACATCCGAAGGCGATAAATAATGAACTCACGCGTCTCGTAGAAGCTGGTGAAATCGTAAAGGTCCGCCGCGGTGTGTATGCCCTTCCGTAACCTGTGTTCCTCCACGTCCAATAGGTGCGGTTTTGCTGCGTAGCATAGGTGTCAATTTTAGAAAAATGAACGTGTTTCATGCTGTGAGAAAAGCGTTCAGAAGTCAAGCCACTTCCCATATCGTCGGAAAAATGTGAGAGGCAAGTGCGCTCTTTAGTCCCGTAGGGACGGCATCTGTGTAGAATCTCCGTCAATAACATGGATCTCTATGCTGGCTTCGCCGTTTCCTCCGAGTGCTCTCGCTTGATTAAGCTGTGTGATGGCATTCATCAATTGCCGACGGTTCTCTCGATCTTCCTCTGGCAAAACCTGAATCCATGCCTCAAAGAGTCCTGTTAAAACATCAAGTTCAACCGGACCCCCAGACAATTGTTTCAGTCTATCAATTATTGCCTTAACTTCTGGAGATGTACCGTATTCTTCAACAAGATACGTCTCGGCTTCTTCAAAATCTGCAGCATCGGCATCTTCATCAAAAAGAGTTGTCACTTCCTCAGGCAAGCCAAATGCCGAAAGTAACGGGGTCGCGTCAAATTTAGCAGTGGATTCGGGTGTTTCTGTCACCTCAACCGATGTGTCCTCATTTGCGGGTTCTGAAACCTCTGTAGGCTCTTCTCCTGAAACCATATCTGCTTTTTCGGCATCCTCGCTTACAGGTTCCGACGGTTTGATAGGTCTGCTCTGTTCAACAGATGCTCCTATGTCGCTTTCTATCTTTGCAGACGGTTCAGATGCAACAGTGCGTTGGGGCGGTTTCCCGAGTTCTGACGCAAAACGCTTGTTGCTCCATTCTGCATAGAAATAGATGCCCACGCAGAGAAGGACGATAATCACAAACGCGCTACTCAGCAGTCGCATGGTAAATTTTTCTAACATTGTGTTTCCTTCCAAAAACGATTAATTTTATAGTGAAGCCCATAAATAAGTGGACATCTTTGTAGCATGATGCACGTCGCATCTGGGCGAGTACGCCGCAAAACTTCCAGTTTGGGTTTCCAGTCTGAATGCCTATTATAGGTATTTAGACTGTTTGAGAGTGCCCAATTAATTATAAGTTTTACTATAATAAGAATGCAAAATACGCAGTGAAATACCGCATTTAATTGAATACACCCACACAAAGCGAAAATGTTGCAAAATATTATGGAATTTTAATGAGAAGGTTTTGCCATACCGCCACCGATGGCAGGGAGGAAATGAATCTCTGCATCCGCATCGACCTTTTCGCGGATGCTACCGCGCGTGAGAAGTCCGTTAACGTAGACAGCAAGTCCAGGCTTAATACGATCCTCCTCACACAATCGCGCTTTCATACCCGGATAGCGGATATCTAAATTATCGATGACCTCTCGGATAGTGGTACCGGAAACAGTAATACTATCTTCGCCGTTTGTCAACTTACGTAGGAGGGATGGGATGGCTACGATTGGCATCTTCGATCCTTTTGGGTGGGAGCGAAATCTAAAAAGGCGCGCCTTGATGAAGTTTAAGAAAATAAATCGGTAATTCTATATTTTCTCCAGGTCCGGTAGGGGCGGTTTTGCGGCGTACACGCCCAAATGCGACCTGCATTCCAACCGCACCGGGATTGTTACGAAATTACCGAATTAAAAAATTAATCTTCATGTAGGCGCGCCTTTCGTTCTTTCAATCTTAAATTTTGCCCATCGCTTTCAGGAGACGATCAGGCGACATCGGAAGTTCCGTCATCCGAACACCGATCGCATCGTAGATAGCATTAGCGATGGCAGCCATCGGCGGCACAATCGGCACTTCACCGACCCCACGCACACCATACGGATGCCCCGGATTCGGGACTTCAACGATGACAGCGTCAATCATAGGTAAATCCAAGCAGGTCGGCATCCGGTAATCAAGGAAGCTGGCGTTGGTCATCTCACCTTCGGCGTTGTAGATGTATTCTTCGTTCAACGCCCATCCGATACCCTGAACAGCACCGCCTTGTATTTGCCCCTCAACGTAACTCGGATGGATGGCTCTTCCCGCATCTTGGACTGCAGTATAACGGAGGATATCGACCTTGCCGGTCTCTTCGTCCACTACTACATCCACCACGTGCGTTGCGTAGGCACCCCCGGCACCCCCCGGATTTACTGTGCCACTGCCGACAATCGGACCGCCGGTTTCACCGAGCCGTGCACATAGGTCGCGGAAACTAATCTGCTCCTCTTTACCATTGATACTTGAGAATTCACCGTCTGAAAACTGCACATTCGCTTCGTCAACTTCCCAGAGTTTCGCGGCACGAGCAATCATTTTCTGCTTGACATCTTGTGCGGCTTCATACGCAGCGTAACCCGTCGCGTATGTTGTACGGCTGCCACCCGTCACGGCTGTGTAACCGACAGAATCGGTATCAACAACGCTTGGATTCACCGATTCAGCAGGGATACCGAGCACTTCTGCCGCCTGCATGGCGATGGAAGCACGCGTGCCGCCAATGTCGGTAGAACCTTCGATAAGGTTGATGGTGCCGTCGGAGTTGACATTAATCGTCACACTCGACTCTAACCCGATGTTGAACCAGTAACCGGAAGCGACACCGCGCCCATGGTGTTTCTTCCCATTCGGTGCGGTATAGTGCGGATGTGCTTTCGCTGCTTCGACTGTCTCAATGCAACCGATGCGCGGGTGAACAGGTCCATCGGCACGTCGGTCGCCCTCTTTTGCAGCGTTGAGCAACCGGATCTCAAGTGGATCGATACCGAGTTTCTCCGCGATCTCGTCAACAACTGTCTCCGAACCGAACGCTGCGTTTGGTGCCCCGGGGGCGCGGTAAGGCGCGGTTTTCGGTTTGTTCACAACGACATCGTAGCCGTCAATAATAACGTTTTCTATGTTATAAGGCGCAAAAATACACATCGCGCCAGGGCCAACCGGGGAACCGGGATACGCACCTGCTTCAAAAGCGAGATACCCTTGCGCAGCGGTTATCTTACCTTCCTTGGTAGCACCCATCTTAACGCGAATAAAAGAAGCCGGTGTCGGTCCCGTCCCTTCAAATACATCCGCACGGTTCATCAGCACCTTAACGGGTTTACCCGTCTTCTTAGCGAGCAACGCTGCGACAGGCTTAATGTATACACTAATCTTACCGCCAAAACCGCCGCCAATCTCCATCGGAACAACCTTAATTTTTGAAATCGGGTATTGGAGAATTTCGGCAACCTGTTCGCGGACAGTAAACGCACCTTGTGTACTACACCAAATCGTCAACTGCCCATCTTGACTGTAATGTGCTGTGGCGTTATGCGGCTCAATATAGCCTTGGTGGACGGTACCTGTAACAAACTCACGTTCGATAATGACATCCGCTTCGGCGAACCCTTTTTCAGGATCACCGAGCTTGTGTTGAATGTGACTGGCGACATTGCTCGGTTCCTCTGCGGTCTCACCGAGTGAAGTCGTTCTGAGGTGTTCATGTAAAAGCGGCGCATCCGGCTCCATCGCTTGCCTGACCTCTAAGACAGGGGGTAGCACCTCATATTCGACATCAATGAGGGTGCAAGCCTCCTCAGCGATGTGCGGATTCGTCGCAGCGACGGCAGCGACAGCGTGACCTTTATATAGCACCTTGTCGCTCGCTAAGATATTGTCGCAAAGATGTTTGAGATTGACAGCACCTTCCCCGAGATCAGCAACTTTGTCACCCGCGTCCGGGAGGTCTTTCGCAGTGACAACACCTTTCACGCCGGGAAGTGCCTCGGCACGGCTCGTGTCAATTGAGATGATTTTTGCGTGCGCGTGCGGACTCCGTAGCACCCTGCCGTGGAGGAGTCCTGCAGCCTGAAAATCTGCCCCGTAAAGCGCGCGACCGGTGACTTTATCAACACCGTCGTGGCGGATGGGGCGCGTTCCGATAACTTTGTAATCTTTGTTTTCAAGCATTCCTTTTCCGTCAATTCGCTATGTGAGAAATAGAAAGTTGCTAACGACTGCTATAATTCTATTATCTCAGCCATGCGAAGGACGCTCCTTTCACTTAGCTGCGGCTGCATCAAGTACAGCACGGACAATTTTATCGTAACCGGTACAGCGGCACAAATTTCCAGCCAACCAGTATCGGACTTCGTGTTCGGTCGGGTCTGGATTCTGATCAAGGAGTGCTTTCGCACTCATAATGAAACCAGGTGTGCAAATACCGCATTGAAGCGCGGCGTTTTCGAGGAACGCATCTTGGATAGGATGCAGCTTGTCGGGGTCAGCGAGACCTTCAATCGTCTCGACAGATTTGCCTTCAGTTTCTACACCGAGGACAAGACATGAATTGACCAACCTACCGTCGAGGATGACGCTGCATGCCCCACAATTGCCGTTATTGCAACCCTCTTTTGCACCTGTAAGTTGAAGCTCATCCCTGAGTACCTCCAGCAGGCTTTGCCTCGGTTCACAGAGAAATTCCACTGTTTCGCCATTAAGCGTTGTTTGGACGTGCGATCTTCTCGCCATAATATCGGTTCCTTTCGTTCCTTTAACAATTCGGGTTTCGCTCGGTTTTGTCCGATTATGTGCAATGATGTGTAAAAAATCGGCAACAATTACTTACGCAGCGTCTCGGACTCTCTGGATCGCACCGTTGAGCGCGCGTCGCGTCAGCACACCGACGAGGTGTGTGCGCTGTTCAGCAGTGCCACGCATATCGCTAATCGGACGTGCAATCGCTTGTGCGGCTTGTGCGGCTGCGTCGATTGCTTCGTCAGAGACCGTTTGACCCGCAAGTAGTGCACTTGCTTCCTCCGCAAAGAGCGGTGTAGGGGCGACGGCAGCAAGTGCGATTCGCGCAGAGACAATCGTCTGCTTCGCATCATCAAGTGTCACAGAGGCACCCGCACCGACTACAGCGATGTCCATCTCATTGCGCGGAATAAACCGGAGATAGAAAGAACTCGAATTGCTCGCAGGTGCCGGTATTTTCATAGAGATGAGCATCTCGCCTTTTTCTAACGCGGTCTGTCCTGGGGCTGTACAGAACTCCTCCACAGGCAGTTCGCGTTCACCGTTCGGTCCCGCAATAACACAAGACGCATTTGACACAATCAGTGGCGGTATCCCATCTGCAGCAGGCGAGGCGTTACAGAGGTTACCTCCAACACCAGCGCGTCCTTGAATTGCAGTGCCACCGATAATTTTGGTCGCATCGATTAAACCCGGATAGGCATCGCAGATCGCATCATCAGCGTAAATCTTATAGCATTCAACTGCAGCACCAAGCGTCAAACCCGTAGCGGCATTGTAATCCAAAACGTTGACTTCGGGAATCGATTTGATGTCAATCATCCAATCAACATCTCGGCGTGCTTCTCGCACCTGAACGATGAGGTCGGTGCCACCGGCTAAAATGCGTGCGCTTTCTCCTTTTTCGTCGAGCAGTGCGACGGCTTCCGGTATCGTTGTCGCGGCAATATACGAAAAATCTCGCATGACCGGAATCTCCTTTCTTTACTAATAACTGACATTTAGAACGGGCTGAGGCGCGGAAACCCCGCCACGGAAATCGGTGTTTATGAGACAAGTTTTAGGGGTTTTTATTTTTAACAATCCCCCGTCAAATCCCCCTGCTTTAGCTTGTGGGATGTAGATAGCGAATGAGTTAATGTATCAAAAAAACTTGACATTTATCAAAAAATGTATTATAATTATAGTATCAGGTTGGCGGACATTGTTAGCATTACCGCTTGGTAATGTGTCCGCTACCCACTAACAAGGGGAGAACTGCCTGATACCTGATAACATCATGAAAACATATAAATACGAATTGTATCATCAGAAAAATGTAATCAAAATCGGTAATCTTATAGACGATTTGCATCAAGTTCATGTGCATTTGATAAGATTACAACGCCGTTACTATTCCATGTTTGGTAAATATATTCCCTTGAAACGTATTTTGAAACATATTACGAAGTTGAAGCGGACAACGAAACCGCATTGGCATCAACTCCCGTCTCAGATGATCCAAAACGTTGCTAATCGTATTGATTTAGGCTACCAAAGTTTCTTTGATAATATAGAAGCCCGCAAGAAAGGTCTCACAAAAAGGAAAGTTGGAAGACCTAAAATCAAGCCGAATCATAAGTATAACTCTATAACTTTCACACAGGCAGGTTACAAAATAGAAGATAACCGCCTAACTATCAATTGTCTTGATACCACATTTACCTTTTGGAAGCACCGAAATTGGACCGGTAAAGTCAAAACCGTCACAATCAAACGTGACAAAGTAGGGGATTACCACATTTATATTGTTTGCGAAAATCCTAAACCTGTAAAGAAACTCCCTTTGACCAGTAATGAGGCAGGGGCAGATTTCGGTTGTAAAACATTTCTAACGCTTTCCGACGGTATCAAGATATTGTCCCCACAATTCTATAAGCAATGTCTCAACGAAATTCGGTCAGCAAACAAAGCACTTTCACGCAAACAATATCTGTCTAATGGGTGGTTTCGTGCGAAACGACACCTTGCTCGCGTTCATAAGAAAATAGCAGATAAAAGACGTGATTGGTTCTTCAAGTTAGCACTCCGTTTGGTTCGTGGATACGATAACATTGCTATTGAAACGCTCAACCTTGAGGCTATGAAAAAACTTTGGGGACGCAAAATCTCTGACATAGCCTTCGGTGAGTTTTCACTCATTCTAAAGTGGACATGTGCAAAATATGGTAAAACATTGTTGAGAGCAGGTCGTTGGCAACCCACAACAAAACCTTGTTCTAATTGTGGTTTTCATAACAAAGACCTAACACTCAATGATAGATATTGGACGTGTCCAAGTTGTAAAGCAGAACACGACAGAGACGTGAACGCTGCGATAAACATTTTGCGGGTTGGGGTACCCTGGACCTAAACCAGATAAAACCGTTCTGATACGGAATAAGAACCCGCTGGTGGAGACGACGTTAGACGGTGGACTCTTTGAGAAAACCGCTGTTGTCTACGAAACCGAAGCCCCTACCTTTAGGTAGTGGGTGGTATCACACCGTACTATAGCAAAAATTCGGTTTTAAGGCAAGTTTTTTATCTCGCAGGCGAGCATATTTCCGCAATCAACGTCCCCAAATTTACAAACTTAACTTGGATACCGTTGTAATTGCTCGTAAAAGCGCGGTCTACATCGTTTGCTACGACGAAGTTTTCACCCTCTGGATATTGTCTACGAAACGCCAGCAGCGCACGCGGCGAAAATCCTGAAGCCGACCACTTGCACTCAATAGCAATTGGAAGATTACGCGCGCGCGTCAGGACAAAATCAACTTCCAGTTCCCTCTTATTGCGCCAATAGTGAATCTCGCGGGATTGGGTCTGTGCCATAATCTCATTGAGAACAAAGTGTTCCCAGAGTAAACCGAGATCTTCCTGTCGCAGTTGCGACCACCCTCGGTAATAGCAGACAAACCCAGTGTCGAATCCATAGACTTTCGGTGCAGCGATAATCTCTGTTGCGCGACGAGAACTGAAGGGGCGGATGACATGCACAACGAAAGTCGCCTCTAAGATAGAGAGGTAGTTTGATATGGTCCCCCGACTTACCTCACACGGACGTGCGAAACGGGTCGCTTCAAAAACCCCACCGCTTTGTGCCATAACGAGTTCAGTGAATTTCTGAAAGGAGTGGCGGCGTTCAAGTCGAAAAAGTTCTTGGATATCTTTTGCCCAATAGGCATCTGCCCATTCTTGGAAATCCGGTTCAGGAAGTTCGGTCTCAAGGAAAAACGGCGGTAACCCACCGTGCAAAAGACGATGGTGAATATCCACTCGGTTGAAATCATTGAGGTCTGTTGTTATTAATGGTGTCAACCACAGTTCAGTTTTACGTCCAACGAGTGTGTCTCTAAATTTCGCACTCGCACCAAGCATTGACGAACCTGTTGCGACAATCTGGATCTGTGGATAATGATCCGCAGCAATCTTTAACAATTCTGATGGGTTCGGTAACCGATGGATTTCATCAAGCACAATCCGACCACTGCCTACACTGTCCAAAAATTCCTGCGGATCTCCCATCAATCGTCTAACACGCGGCAATTCACAATCGAAATATTCAATATTGGGAAGGGTCTGGCACAAACACGTTTTGCCAACACGCCGAACGCCGGACAGCCATACGACCGAACGGCGTTCCCATACAGTTTCGATGCGGTTGTGCCAAAATTGTCTATCTATCATATATCTATATTAGCATATAGTGCGACTATATGTCAACCTATTTGCAAATAGTAGTACTATATGTCAATCTACTTGCATATAGTAGCATTTTTGCTGCGCAACGTGAGCGCGGGATTCTAAAAAAACACGCTATAACACTTGGATATAGCAGAACAAAGGTATCTCACAAATGCGTTAGGCGAGGCACAAGGACCTCGCCTAACAAAATTTTATTTTTCAGAAATACGCTAAACGGACATTTGCCAAACTTCAGACCTGCTCAACGCTCAAGGTTGCCGATTCATCGTTGAGTTTTTGGGAAACCGTGAATGCTTTTTCACCCGGCGCGTCTACAACTGCTGTCGTTAGCGTCTCACTGAGGATATACGCTTGATGCACTTGGAACGCTTCGTCTACAAGCGGTGATGCGTCGGTCAAACTCAGCCGAATCCGATCGGAAACGTTAAAATCGGCATCCTTCCGCATATTTTGGATCTTGTTGACAAGCTCACGCGCCAACCCTTCAAGTACCAATTCATGCGTCAGTTCCGTTGAGAGTGCAACGAATTTCCGAGCATCTACCTCTACAAAGAAACCTTCTCGGTTCTGCGTTTGCACGTCAATCTCTGACGCTGCAACGGTATAGGTTTCGCCTGATGCTTCGATCTCCAAACTGCCAGCGGTTTCCAATTCCGCCTTCGTCTGCATTGCGTCTGCAGTAGCAAGTGCCTTCGCGATGGCTTGAACGCCTTTACCGTATTTGGGTCCCAATACCCTAAAGTCAGGTTTGAGTGTAACCTGCGCGAACGCATCTAATTCCTCTGTAAAGACAATAGTTTTGACATTGAGTTCATCGTAGACGAGTTCCGATAGACGGTTAACGGTCGCCTTTTCGGCATCCGAAAGTCCACCAATGGTAATCTCAGCAAGCGGTTGACGGGTCTTGATGCCGGAACGGTTGCGAGCGGCGTGTCCCATACGGATTACATCGCGTGTAAAAGCCATATCGGTCTCTAACTGCGCATCTTTGAGCGAGACATCTGCAACCGGATACTTTGCGAGGTGAACACTCAACGGTGCCTCAGCATCCAGCGAGCATACCAAATTCCGGTAGAGTTCATCCGCCAAAAACGGCACGAAGGGTGCAGCGAGTTTCGCAACGGTTACAAGCACCTCGTAAAGTGTGCTATAAGCCGCTTGTTTGTCAGGTCCTGTTTCCGCACCCCAGAAACGGTCGCGGGAACGCCGGACATACCAGTTGCTCAGGTCGTCCACAAACGCCTCAATCGCACGTGGCGCATTCGTGAGGTGGTAATTCTCCATCTCAGCACGTACATCGTCAATGAGCGTTTGGAGACGCGACAGGATCCACCTATCAACAACGGCGCGTTCTTCAATTGGTGGTGCCTCTTGCAAAACATCAATCTGTTCGAGGTTGGCATACATAACGAAGAAGCTATAGACGTTCTGGAGCGTCCCCATGAACTTCTTCAACGCCTCGTCAATGCCGTCAAGTGTAAAAGCGCGGGGTGTCCACGGTGTGGTTGCCGTGAACATATACCATCGCATCGCATCTGCACCTTGTTCATTCAAAATTGTCCACGGATCCACCGTATTGCCACGACTCTTGCTCATCTTCTGTCCATCGGCAGCGAGCACGAGTTCAAGGCAGAGACAGTTTTTGTAAGCAGGCTTATCATAGAGAAGCGTCCCCGTCGCCAAAAGGCTATAGAACCACCCGCGCGTCTGATCAATCGCTTCGGAGATGAAATCCGCAGGATAGGCTTCTTCAAAGAGTTCCTTGTTCTCAAACGGATAGTGCCATTGCGCCGTGTGCGCGCAACCGGAGTCGAACCAGCAATCAATCACATCTTGCACACGGTGCATCGTGCCTTCGCATTTCTCACAGGTGAGTGCAACGTCATCTACGTAGGGACGGTGTAGCTCAATATCGTCGGGTACGTCTATCCCGCGTTCCTTCAGTTCAGCGATACTGCCGACGCAGCACTGATGCCCGCAGTCGTCACACACCCAGACAGGCAACGGCGTGCCCCAATACCGTTCACGACTCAAGCCCCAGTCGATGTTGTTTTCCAGCCAATTCCCGAAACGTCCGTCTTTGATATGTTCTGGGTACCAATTAATTTCTTGATTATGCTGGTGCATCTGGTCCCGGATGGCAGTCGTCCGAATAAACCACGATTCGCGCGCATAATAGAGGAGCGGGTTATCGCATCGCCAGCAGAACGGGTATTGGTGCGTATATTCAGTCGCTTTGAACAACAAGCCGCGTCCGTCCAAATTTTCAATGATTTGTGGATCAGCGTCTTTGACGTAATCACCTGCCCACGACTCTTTGACCGCCGAGACAAATCTGCCATCGGCACCTACCAATTGCACCAGCGGAAGGTTGTGTTGTTGTCCGATCTCATAGTCATCTTGTCCGAAAGCAGGAGCGATGTGGACCAAGCCGCTCCCTTCAGTCGTCGTTACAAAATCGCCGGTGACGATATAATGCGATTTTTCGGGATGTTCTCCACTGTCAAAAAGCGGCTCGTATTCCCAATCTTGGAGATCCTTACCCTTATAGGTCTCGACGATCTGCGGGAGTTCATCTCCGAATAAACTCGGCAGACATTCTTTCGCGAGGATGAGGTGCTGTCCATTCTGTTCTTCAACAGCGACGTAATCGTAATCCTCGCCGACAGCGACAGCGACATTAGACGGCAATGTCCACGGTGTCGTCGTCCAGACGAGGAGATACGTATTTTCTCTATTTTTCAACGGGAACCGAACAAAGATAGACGGATCGGAGACCTCTTGGTAACCGAGCGCGACTTCGTGGCTCGCTAAGGTGGTGCCACACCGATAGCAATACGGCTGCACTTTATGTCCCTGATAGAGCAAGCCTTTATCCCATGCCTGTCGCAGTACCCACCAGACGCTCTCAATGTAATCGTTTGACAGTGTGATATAAGCCTCATCCAGATTGACCCAGAAGCCGATGCGCTCCGTCATCTCTCGCCAATCCTGCTCGTATTGGAACACATTCTCTTTACACTTTTCGATAAAATTCTGAACGCCGTAAGCCTCTAATTC
>JAAXHI010000423.1:14352-19825 GCA_012270875.1 Candidatus Poribacteria bacterium
ACACCCGGCGGCGCATTCGCAAACGGCGGTCCCTCTAAAAAAACAAAGGGCGGCGCGTCCTTGTACATCTCCATACTCTTCTGGAAGATGTCATTTTCACGCCAGAACGCTAAGGTCTGTTTCTCTTTCTCTGCAAACGTAAATTGCGATGATACCTCTTCAAACATCGGGAAACTCCTCCCACTCTTCTTGTATGGTTGACAGGTGGAAGATTGGAAGCATGTTACTTCCACCTTTCCATCCTTCCGTCTTTTCTTCCATCTCTCTTTGTGTATTTACAAAAAAAAACACCCTCACCGAAATCATCAGTTTCAGTGATGGGCGTTCCAATAAAAACTACTTAGCTGCTCATGATTGGCCCACCACAGCACGACGAATAGCAATAATAATGGATATGGCGCGCAAACCCGTGACAGCAGAAAGGCTATCTTGGTATAGGGTATTACAGCGCACAGACTCCCGATATTGCGATGTCAGTGTGGTAAGCAATTTTTTGTCCATGTCTTGTTTAAATGATGCGTTATAAAAATTTTGTCAGACGTGTTGAAAACGGGTGCTTCTTAATATAGGATACCACATTCTCTGAAAGATGTCAAATATTTTCCGTTGCTGAGCTCAAAATTTAAGGTATAATAAAAGCAAAAGGAATTTTGGATAACAAGAGAGATGATAACTTGCGGAAAAGAAAGAGAAATAGCACACTCCAGCGGATTGCATCAAAAGCCTTACGTGCGTCCGTTGTTCTTTTGAAGGTAGAACCGACCGGACACCGCAGAGGTAAGCAGATACAAGCCGTTAAGGTCGCAGCAGGCAGTGGTTTTTTTGTAGCACCGCACCTGATTGCAACGAACATTCACTGTGTCGTCGGTACGACAACGGTTTTGGTAGAGCCGGTGAGTCTGTCCACTCCGTATCCGGTTACGGATGTGGTTGCGTTCGATGACAAAACGGACCTGGTCATCTTGCAGATTGCGACTGAAGGGATACCGCTGCCGCTCAGTGACAGTGATACCCTCAAGAGTGGTGAACGGGTTTACGCTGTCCGCTGCACGGGTGGCGGTGTAGAAGAGAGGGGTGCGAGAGGTGCCGTCACAGAAGCGACCCTGCACGGCATCCGGTCTAACGACGCACATCTGCGCTTAAAAACGGTGCTCTCCCCGGGGAACAGCGGCGGACCCGTCATAAACAGGGCAGGTCAAGTTATCGGCATTGCCGTTGCGGGCAGTTCATCCGCTACTGAAACCGGGGCAAACAATATCCGGGAATTCGCTTACGCAATTCCTTCAAATGCCGTCAAGGCACTGCTTGCCGAAGCAGCGGCACCGGAACCGCTTGAAACATGGCGACAGCGACCCCGGATACGCGCTTATGTCGAGGCTTCTCACGGATACGTCAAGCAAAAAGAGAGACAATATGAGGCAGCCATAAAACACTATACGGATGCGCTGCAACTCAATCCGGATTTAGCGGAAATCTATCACAACCGTGGAACTCTACAGAATCTCCTTGGACACCACGAAAGTGCTATCGCTGACTGGGATGCCGCCCTTGCACGCAATCCAGACTTTACGGAAGCATACTTCAATCGCGGTGCTGCGAAAACGACGCTGGGAGACTTTGAAGGCGGCATTGCTGACTGTAGCACTGCCATTGAATGCAACCCTGATGCAGCACCCGCCTACTACAATCGCGCACAGGCGAGAATGGGACTGAAGCAGTACACCGAAGGTATTGAAGATTACGATAAAGCCCTCAGCATCGGTCTTAGCGAAGCGGATTCGTATGGTGCCTACTATAATCGCGCCTTAGCGAAGTACCTCCTCGGGTTAGACAAAGCAGCACAGGAAGACGATACAGAAGCCATCCAACTGTATCAGGCAGCGATTCCTGACTATACGAAAGCCATTCAGGTCGCACCGGACCCCAGCCTCGCCAGTAGAAACTACAACAACCGTGGGTATGCGAAATATCTCATCGCGGAATACGAATCCGCTGTTGGAAACATGGAAGAAGCGCGAAATCTCTATGAAGCAGCGATGATCGACAGTGAGGAAGCGATCAAACGCGACCGGCGAAACGCTTATGCCTACTGCACACGCGCTGTCACAAAAATTGCCTTTGACGCACACGATGAAGCGATCAAAGACTTTGATAGAGCCATCAAACTCAAGCCGGATTTCGCACACGCCTATCACCAGCGCGGGCTTGCGAAACAGGCACTCGGACAGCAAAAAGAAGCGGACACTGATTTCGCAAAGGCAAAGGAATTAGACCCAGATATAGAAAATAAGCCATAGCAACTGATAGCTGCTGGCAATAGAATGGAAACATTTATGAAACAAGGTAAAGATGAAACGCTACAACAGGTAACCTTGGAGATGAACAGGGGATACTTGAGGACCTCAGTAAAGCCATTGAAATTAACCCTGAATATGCAATCGCACACGTTAATTTGGCTGGGTTAAAAATTCACATCGCCGAAGATAAAGTGGAAGAAGAAGATATTCGGGAGGCGAAAGGATATTATCAAGAGGTCATCGACCATTCCGCCAAGGCTCTTAAGTTAGATCCGGGAAACCCGTTAGCACGGAGACAACGGGAGCAAGCTCAGCACGCCCTCCGAATGTTGAAATCGATGCCTGAAGTGTAGGTGTAGTCTTCCGGGTCATCACCACCAACGGTCTCTTATATTCAGACCAGAGGAAACCCTCTCATGAAACATAATAAAAAATGTCTACTCAGTCTCTTTGTTTTCGCGTTTCTCGTCTCATGCGCGCCAATTCCACACTCAGATGTTTCCGAAAATCTACCAACCCTAACAGTAGATCAGGCAGCCGAGAAAGGCAAAGCGTCTGTCGTCCGTATCGCCGGTGGAAACTTTGTGAGAGTCGGCGCAGGCAGCGGTTTCTTCATAGAACCCGATAAAATTGTGACGAATCTTCACGTCATTGCACGTCCCGGACCCATCTTCGCAAAACTTAGTGATGATGAAACCATCTGGATGGTTGAAGGTGTCACAGCGTATGATATGGAAGACGACCTCGTCATCCTAAAAATCGTCGGTGAAGGCGTACCGCTTTCTCTTGGCAACAGCGACGCGGTTAGACGCAATGAACCTATTTACGCGATAGGCTATCCCGGTGGTGGAAAATACAAACTAACAGAGGGAACGGTACACAACCGCCAATATAGAGGTAAATGGCTACAGACAACGGCATCGATTTCCAAAGGGAATAGTGGCGGCCCCATGCTAAACAGCAGCGGCGAAGTCATCGGCATCAGTACCGCTGTGGATAATGTCTACAGCTACGCCGTCCCTTCAAACGTACTCAAGGCACTGCTTGCCGAATCTACACACGTTGAACCCTTGATAAACTGGTATCAACAGAAACGGATCCGTGCGTATGGTTACCATGAGCGCGGGGAAGAGAGATACCATGACAAGGACTATAAAGCAGCGATTACCGACCTCAATGAATCCATTGAATTGGACCCTGAATTTGCGCTGGCTTATACCACGCGTGGGAATATAGGGGCACACTACGGTGAGACTATCGTCAAATATGGACGCATGCCTGCAGCTCGGAAATACTATATCACCGCAATCACCGACTATACCACGGCTATCGAATTAGATCCTGAAAACCATGCAACCTACAACGGTCGCGGACACACCCAAGTCCACTATGGTGAATATGAAGCCAAGCAGCAGAATACAACAGCAGCCAAGAAGCAGTATCAGGCAGCGATACAGGATTATACCAAAGCCATCAAGTTAGATTCAGATGACGATAGAAATTACAGCGGTCGCGGCTGGGCGAAATCTCTCTTCGGGCAACTAAACGCTGAACAAGGCGAGTTCAAAAAAGCCGAGAAACAGTATCAGGCAGCGATAAAGGATTATACTAAAGCCGTCAAGTTAGCACCAGGCGATGATGGAAATTACAACGATCGTGGATGGACAAAATATTATCTCGGACGATTGAAAGCACAACAAGGAAAAACCGCTGAAGCACGGAAATACTATCAAGCAGCAATCACTGACAGCGATAAAACTATCCAATTAAACGCCGACAGTGCCCCCGCCTATCATACCCGTGGGGCTGCCCAAGCTGCCCTCGGCGAGTATGACAGCGCAATAAAAGATTTTGATGCCGCCATAGACTATCAATCCGATTATACCGAAGCATATCACAGCCGTGGGGAAGCAAAGCAGGCACTCGGACAGCATGATGCCGCAAAAATTGACTTTCAGAAAGCACGCCAATCTAACGGAAAAGGCGAGGTATCGGCACAGGAATTGGAGAGGGCAGCAACCGAAATGGTACAGGTTCCTGCTGGTGAGTTTCAGATGGGGAGCAATGAACTCATGGACGCAATGCCCCGACACGCCGTCTACCTTGACGCGTTTTATATCGATCCCTACGAGGTGACGAATGCACAATTCAAAGCGTTCATTGATGCCAACCCAGAGTGGAGCAAGGACAACATTCCGAGTGAATACCATAACGGCAACTATCTCAGACGCTGGAACGGGAACGACTATCCGAAAGGGAAAGCCAACCACCCTGTTGTCTACGTGAGTTGGTACGCAGCGATGGCGTATGCGAAATGGGTCGGCAAGCGATTGCCAACCGAGGCGGAATGGGAAAGAGCCGCACGCGGCGGCATTGCACATAAACGTTACGTATGGGGCAATACTCGGAACCCCGGCAGAGCGAATTACGGGTATTACGACAGACACACGCGACCCGTCGGCAGTTATCTACCAAACGGATTCGGTTTATACGACATGGGCGGGAATGTGTGGGAACTGTGTCTCGACGAGTACGACAAGAACTTTTATCGGCACGCGCCGAAGAAAAATCCGATCGCCGGTATCTCTGATATTGAGGCGTTGATGGAAGATTTCACAAGCGTCAAAACGCTGCGCGTGTCGCGTGGCGGTTCGTGGAACACACCGGGACCCGCCGGTGCAGCAACCCGTGGAAGCGATAAGCCGACAAACACGAACAGTTGGCTCGGATTCCGTTGCGCAAAAAGCGCACCGCCCCAACAAGATACCGAAGCAGCTCCCACATCTGACACCGCCGAGTGAAGTAGGTTTCTTGTCGTCTGAATCGCGGAGGGCGCGGAGAACGCGGAGAACGCTCAAAAGGCGACGCTAACTTCTACATGGCACTTCCTAAGAGATGGAGACCGTCAAAAAAACAATCTCTTATACCATTTCTAAATAAACGCCTATCATTAACAAAAAGCTGGCTCGTAGTGGCGCAATTCATTGCGCCTCTTACATGCGGATACCTCATAGTGTCTCAAAACCTCTATAATGCAACTTTATTTTTTAGATTTGGTATTAGTTCCGCGTCCTCTGTGTTCTCTGTGCATTCCGCGATTCAGACAGTATCATCCGCGATTCGGAGAGAAAAAAGATCAGAATTACCGAACTGATATTTATCAAAAGTTGTGTTAG
>JAAXHI010000422.1 GCA_012270875.1 Candidatus Poribacteria bacterium
TGTGCGACAGCGACTTCGTTCGGTTCGGGGACATCCGTACTTTGTGAATACGGTATCGCTTTCGGACCGCACGCTGTGAAGTGGAGCGTTAACCCCACAATTAACAGTAACGCGCCCCATTTATACAAAAGATTCATAATTTGCCCTCCAACGTTCTTTACATTTTAGCAGAAGATGGGATTGAAATCAAGATTCCCGTACTTTTTCCACATAAATGGCGTAGACTTTCGGATCTTCTGGACGAATCCCAGTAAAATTGAGTCGGATGCGAATCGCTTCTTTTCTTTTAACCCATTCACCTGATCTTCGGACAGGAAGCCCAAACTTTTAAGTTTGGGAGGAATGCCCGCTCCTATATTTTTCTTGACATCGTTCCGAAATTTTAGTATAATTAGAGTATCAGGTTAGCGGACATTGTTAGCGTTACCGCTTGGTAATGTGTCCGCTTCCCACTAACAAGGGGATAAACGCCTGATACCTGATACACCATGAAATTAACATTTAGATACCCTGTGTATCCTACGAAAACACAGGAAACAACATTATTAGACTGGCTTGACCATCTGTGCGAACTTCAGAACTCTGCACGCCATGATCGCAAGGTCGCTTGGGAAACTGAAGGTGAACGCGTTTCTTGCAATGACCAACAACGGAAGTTGAAAGTTGCTCGTGAAAAATACGAGGACTTTCGCGAAGTGCCTCAAGATATGCAGGTGTGTGCTTTGGAACGCACCGATAAAGCGTTTGACGGTTTTTATAGACGCTGCGAAAAAGGTGCTGCGAAAAAAGGGTATCCGAGACACAGAAAAAGTATTAGGTCTATGTCGTGGAAACTCCGAAAGCATAAACTTAAGACAGGTGAACGTGTCCGTCAAAACCCTATCCGAGAAACAGCATGGAAACATGACCGTTTGAAAGTGCCGAAACTCGGTGAAGTTAAGATATACATGCACCGTTCCCTGCAAGGCGATCCAAAAAGCGTTATACTCGTTAAAAAAGCAAGTGGTTGGTATGCTCATATCGTTTGTGAACTCCGTGATACGCCAAAGGTTGAAGCAACCGAAGCGATTGCTGTTGATATGGGAACAATCCATTATCTAACGACTTCCGAAGGCGAAAAAGAGGATAATCCCCGCTGGTATTGTCAGGCAGAAGGACTGACGCGTAAACATTCTAAAGACCTTTCGCGTAAGAAAAAAGGTAGCAACCGAAGTAAGAAACAACAACATAAACTCGCTTTACATCATGAGCGGACAACGAACAGACGCAAAGACTTTATCGGTAAACTCGTCTATAAACTCTATCACCATAAGAAAAATAATATATTAGTGGCTGAAAATCTAAATACCTCCAACATGGTTAAGAATAAACACCTCAGCAAGAGTATTAGCGACGCGTCTTGGGCTACCTTCTTTGAGTGGGCTGGAAACATAGCCGAAAGAGACGGTTTGCATTTCCACCAAGTTGATCCCAAGAACACTTCGCAAATCTGCTCTAACTGTGGTCAGAAGTCGCCAAAGAAACTTTCATTGGCGATACGGACCTTTGATTGTAGTTTTTGTGGCACGTCTTTAGACCGCGACCATAACGCTGCGATAAACATACTTTTTAGGGCAGCTGCTGCCCTTCGTGGAGAGCGGTGGGTTACCACCCTCTATGAA
>JAAXHI010000520.1:0-1430 GCA_012270875.1 Candidatus Poribacteria bacterium
ATGGATTTTGCGTAAGTCCTGATAATAAAACCCTTCTTAATTCTTGCTTCCGCGAATAATACCTATCCAATTAAACACGCAATCTTCAGAAATCCACATCTGCTGATAACCGAATGCTTCTGATTTTACTTGACTTTACGTATGAGGTATGGCATCCTAACATTAGGTACACTATACATCGAAATTGGCATAAGTATTGCATCACACCTTGTATAGGGTTCGCGCGGTTCCCAAAACCGCTGCTTTTTAGCATTTTGCACCCCGCTGTAGAATCAGCGATCAATAAGGAGGCGCGTTGCGATGACAGGATTTGATGGATACAATACCGACGGATTTTTTGATGAGATGTTTACGTCAGATGGGAGTGCGCGTCCCGCTGTTCAGATGTTAGTGGAGCGGATCGAAAGTTTTCCCGAAGGCGAGTTAACGCGTCGGCAAATTGCTGCCGAACACGCGTTGCTCCGAATGGGTATCACTTTCAACGTCTATGCGGACGAGCAGGGGGTCGAAAAGATCTTTCCGTTTGATCTTATCCCGCGAATTATTGATGCCAATGAATGGGAATGGATAGAACGGGGACTCAAACAGCGCATCCACGCGCTGAACCTGTTTATTGATGATGTCTACCACGACCAGAAAATTCTCAAAGACGGTGTTGTTCCCGCGGATGTCGTGCTTTCATCGGAAAGATACCTACAACCGTGCATCGGTTTAGACCCGCCGCGCGGTATCTGGTGCCACATTACCGGTACGGATTTAGTTCGCGATGGCGATGGACAGGTCTATGTGTTGGAAGATAATCTCGGTTGTCCATCGGGGGTCTCCTATGTTGTGGAGAATCGGCAGGTCATGAAACGCACCTTTCCGCAGCTTTTCGGGATGTCACAGATTCAACCCGTAGAAGATTATCCCAGCCAACTGTTGAATATGCTCCGCCACCTTGCAACCGACAAAGTAGCCGCCCCTGAAGTTGCTGTCCTCACACCGGGGATATACAATTCTGCGTACTTCGAGCACTCCTTCCTTGCACAACAGATGGGTGCTGCGTTGGTTGAGGGACGCGATCTCGTCGTGATGGATGGGTTCGTGCACATGCGGACGACGAAAGGCTTTGAGCGTGTTGATGTTCTCTACCGCCGGATTAACGATGATTTCCTTGATCCGAAGGTATTCAAACCTGAATCGGTGCTCGGTGTTCCGGGTTTAATGGAGGTCTACAAAGCCGGACGCATCGCCCTTGTGAATGCACCCGGTACCTGCGTCGCCGACGATAAAGTCGTCTGCGCCTTCGTGCCGGAGATTATCAAGTATTATCTCGGCGAAGATATTATCGTTCCGAATGTCCCGACTTACATGTGCTGGGAGGATACGGATCGAAAATATGTACTGGAGCGTCTTGACGAACTCGTTGTGAAAGAAGCGAACCAGTC
>JAAXHI010000520.1:1444-4655 GCA_012270875.1 Candidatus Poribacteria bacterium
GACCATTTTGAAGGGAGACATGTTGATCTACGTCCGTTTATCCTTTACGGCGAAGATATCTACGTCCTTCCGGGTGGTTTAACACGGGTCGCGCTGAAAAAAGGATCGCTGGTTGTCAATTCGTCGCAAGGTGGTGGTAGTAAGGATACATGGGTTTTGTCAGGTCCGGGATCCCTGCCTGTTACTGAGAAGGAGGCATAGCGGAAGCCATGTTAAGTCGTGTCGCTGAATCAATTTACTGGATGAGCCGCTATATCGAACGCGCCGAAAATGTCGCCCGTTTTGTCGATGTCAATTTGCACCTCATCCTTGATACACCGGTCGGTATGCAGGCGCAGTGGGAACCCCTTGTTGCCACAACAGGCGATGATGAAGTCTTTGCCGAACGCTATGGTGAGGCATCACGCGAAGCGGTAATTCGGTTCTTGGCATTCGATACTGAAAACCCGAACTCGATTGTCTCTTGTCTACGGGCAGGGCGCGAAAACGCCAGATCCATACGCGAAAACATCTCATCGGAGATGTGGGAACAACTCAATGATGCCTACTTACTGGTAACGAATACCTCCGAAGAATGGGCGATGGCGGAACCACACGAATTCTTCAGGGACATCAAACTCGCATCACACCTCTTCATGGGACTTACAGATAATATCATGTCGCATAGCGAGGGATGGCATTTCAGCCAGTTGGGACGGCTTATCGAACGCGCCGATAAAACATCAAGGATTGTTGATGTTAAATACTTTATCCTACTCCCGTCCGTTTGGGACGTAAATACGCCGTTTGATGATATTCAGTGGGGCGCGCTGCTCCACTCTGCGAGTGGTTTTGAGATGTATCGCCGTACCTACGGACTTATCTCTCCAGACGATGTTGTTGCCTTTCTACTATTAGACCGTGAATTTCCGCGCTCTGTTCTCTACTGTCTCTCCAGAGCGGAGGAGTCCCTGCACGCGATATCTGGCACGCCTTTGGAAACGTTCTCCAATTCGGCAGAACAGCGTCTGGGGCAGCTGCGTGCCGAATTTGCGTATGCCCAAGTTAAACAGGTGCTTTCAAGCGGTTTGCACGAGTTCCTTGACGCGTTCCAAACCAAACTCAACTTAGTTGGCGGCGATATTCATAAGACGTTTTTCGCATTGCGACCCGTCAACGGAGAACCCGTTTCAGAACAAGAACAGTCTCAGTTGTGAGTTATCAGGTAAGGAGAAGGGGTGGGAAACCTGCACCCTACGGAGCATCTAATTCTCCTCTTAAACGGAAAGCAAAACTTGTAGTCCCAAGCATCGCGCCGGGACGGATATACGGAGTGGGATCTTATCAGTAAAATTCCGCTAACCGAACCGCCAGGAAATATTAAAAAACAGATATGTCAATTTGTGTAGCAATCAACCACAAATCCCTTTACCGATATGACCGGCTTGTCAACTTGTCGCCACACGTTTTTCGATTGAGACCTGCTGTCCACTGCCGAACACCGATTGAAGCGTATTCGTTTAAAATTGAACCTGAGAATCACTTTATTAATTGGCAGCAAGATCCGTTCGGTAATTACCAAGCGCGCGTCGTTTTTTCTGAACCGACACACGCCTTATCTGTTGAAGTAGATCTCGTTGCGGATATGACCGTTATCAATCCGTTCGATTTCTTCCTTGAAACGGGAGCCGAACACTATCCATTTTCTTATGAAGCGCAGCTCAAACAAGAACTCGCGCCCTTCCTTGAAGTGAAAGAGTGCGGTCCCCTCTTGACTGCTTGGTTGGCGGGGATTCCCCGGACACAGAAGAAACTCATTGACTTCCTTGTTGATGTTAACAGAGCCTTGCGGGAAAATATAAACTACACGGTCCGGATGGAACCGGGGGTCCAGTCCTGTGAAGAGACCTTAGAAAAGCGGATCGGTTCATGCCGAGATACAGGATGGCTACTTGTTCAGATTTTGCGACATCTCGGTTTAGCGGCTCGTTTTGTTTCTGGCTATCTTGTACAACTCGTTGCAGACCAGAAACCCGTAGACGGACCCGCGGGGCCGGCGCAGGACTTCACCGACTTGCACGCGTGGTGCGAGGTCTACGCGCCCGGTGCCGGGTGGGTAGGTTTGGACCCGACGTCGGGGTTATTTGCGGGTGAGGGACACATTCCGTTGGCGTGCGTTCCCGATCCAGTGAGTGCGGCACCGGTCATCGGCTACACGGATCCGTGCGAAACAGAATTCACCTATAGCAATACCGTCCAGCGTATCCACGAAGACCCGCGTGTTACGAAACCTTATACAGAGGCGCAATGGGCTGTTATTGATGCCCTCGGTCAACAGGTTGATCAAGACATCATCCGTAATGATATTCGACTGACAATGGGGGGTGAACCTACTTTCGTATCGATTGACGATACGGACAGTCCAGAATGGGACACAGAAGCAGACAGTCCGAAAAAAAGGGAGTTGGGCGCGGGGCTTCTGCGGCGGTTACGTGATAGTTTCGGACCCGGCGGTGGACTCTATTATGGACAAGGCAAGTGGTATCCCGGTGAACCCTTACCGCGTTGGAAGTTCGGATGTTTTTGGCGTAAAGACGGTGTGCCTGTATGGCAAAACGATGAACTTCTCGCTGAACCGCACAAAGATTATGGCTTCGGTATTCAAGACGCGGAAAGATTTACGCGCCACCTCACTGAACTGCTGAACGTAGCACCGCATCAGATACTATCGGCTTATGAAGACGCGCTTTATTTCCTCTGGACAGAGGATAGGCTGCCTGTCAACGTTGATCCGCTTGACTTTGACTTCAAAGCGGCATCCGAACGCCAACGGCTTGCGCAGCTGCTACAAACAGAGACGCTTGGTGCGCCGATCGGCTACGTGCTACCGTTACGCTGGAGCCTTGTAGACGATACATGGGAGAGTTGTGAATGGGATTTCAAGGGTGAACGCATGTTCTTAATCCCCGGCGACTCGTCGATAGGACTCCGTTTACCGTTGGAGTCTATACAGTGGGCGCCGTCCGAAGAACGCGCACCGGTTTATGAACGGGATCCGCTTGAACCGCGTGAGGAGAATTTAGGCGTATCAGGACAAACAAACGAGCAAAGCAAAAATGCGGACAATACACCCGCTCCAGAAAACGGAGAAGAGACGATTTTTCATACCGCACTCTGTGTTGAACCGCGTGAAGGACGGTTGTACATCTTTATACCGCCCCTGACGCATCTT
>JAAXHI010000227.1 GCA_012270875.1 Candidatus Poribacteria bacterium
TTTCCGTAGTTCCTGAGATACAGAGCATCCACACTATTAAACAGGGGCGCAATTTTAGCGGTAGGGTCTTCCATGACGAGCGCGATGACATCCCGACTCAAATCAAATTTAAATTGCGGCGATGATACCTCCGGACAATCAAAAGGAACAGTACCATCGTCCGATTGCGAATCAACTGCATAACACGTTAGAAACAGGAGCAGCATTAAGGCATTCACAGCGATATATTTCATTCACGGTCTCCCGAATTTTTATCCTTCTTCTTTCCAATATTTCGCAGCCGCTGCTGTAATTTTTTTAATGCATTCGGAACCCGTGGTTTGTCCGGATGATAGATAACCCCGGGCGGCACAATTTGTCTCTGGGCATTCGGTGGCTGATAGAACCATTGCAGCGCAATCGCGTGTCGAGGCCCCTGAAAATAACGAATCTCAACAGAGTGCATACCCGTTGTCAGTCTTCTACGTCCGAGTTTACCTATTGTTGGATGAACCCCATCATTGTCCACAACAAGCGCACCATCAATATAGAGTTGTGAGCCATCATCTGAGTAAAGGTAAAAGATATATATCCCCGGTATTTTAATCTCTAATTCCCCACGAAAACGGATCGCAAAATTCTCAACAACAGCCTGCTTCTCCGGTGTCGGAAATCCTTGTGTGTAGCTTCGGGTCGGGACATCTAAATTTGCTGTAACGAAGGTATAAACAGGAACCAAATGGTCAAAATTCGGCATCTTCGTGATAGGGCTTCTCGGCACATAGACTTGTCCGACCAATCCGTGTCCAGGTAACACCTCTGTCGTAAAGATACCAAGTCCGCTGTCTACACGACCTAAAACTTTGATAGGCACTTCGAGTCCGACTTCTGATGCTCCTGTCCCTTGAGAAAATTGCGTTCCAACGCCGCTACCCTGTCGCGCGGGTCCGTTGAACCCGACATCAGCACCGCCGCTCCCTCTCCCCCGCTGCTCTTTAATAACTACGGGACCTCCGACTGTCTTATCCGCACCAAAACTGGCATTGGATACAGGACTCGGTTCATCTGTTTGCGGGATGTCCGTGTGCGTAACGACATCAGGCACAACGTCATCATGAACCGGTGCTTTAGGGGCACTGACACGCGGCGAATGCGTCGGTGAAGCAGGTGAATCGGCGGATGCCTCGGCTTTTGCCGCCCGCGACATCGGACGGATACGCGGCGATAAAATTCGTCGTTTCACCCGTCTTTCAGGATCCGCCTTCAGTATCTCTGCGGATATACTCTCTTTTTCTGGATCAAAGTGCGTGATAAAAAACGGCGATACCATTAATATCAACACAATATGCAGAACGAGTGAGAGTAAAAGGGCACGGTTTGTATGTCTTCGCATCTCAGTATACCCCCGCATTTATAGTAAAGTCAATAATTAAAGAGACATTTCAGCGATTGCGGAGACCATCCCTCGTAGGGGCGAGGTTTCCTCGTCCGCTGTGGCGTGTCTCATTAATTCTGAAATCCACTATAAAATAGTGCAATTAGAAACTGTAAAACCACACTGTATTGAACCGAATTCCTTGATCGGCTTCAAAGGCTTTTGAAACGTTAAATCGCAAGATAGCGTCTGTCTCACCCAGCTGCAAACCGATGCCTGCATTGCTCTTAGGTTCAAACATATACTTCTCGTCAGACACGTTCCATGCTTGCCCTGCATCAAAAAAAAGCACCAAGAAAAGATCTGTATCAGAAAATTCTAATACGTTTTTCCAATTCATTAACGCCGGTAAATGGAAAAAATACTCAATATTGAAGAGAAATCCTTGATCACCCGTAAAAGCGTAGAGCGGGTAGCCATTCAATAGTCCCGGTCCACCGATAGCAAATTGGCGTTGAATCGGCAAGGGTTCGGTCGCAAAACTACCGACTGCCCGGGTCCGTAACCGATGCCTACCGAACGGATGCACATATCGTAGGTGCACTCGATACCGTATAAAATCAAATTCGGAGCCGATAGCACTATTGCTATGCTCAACGAAAAAGGTATTGTACCAACCGAGGTAATCATTCCGAGTATTAAAATCGTATCTAAACATAACGCTTCGCAGCCGACCATCGATGATCTCTGGATTTCCCCTCGCCTTGGACTTTGAACGCCAATTGAAA
Organism: Candidatus Poribacteria bacterium; assembly: GCA_012270875.1. Taxonomy (GTDB): domain Bacteria; phylum Poribacteria; class WGA-4E; order WGA-4E; family WGA-3G; genus WGA-3G. The sequence goes on from JAAXHI010000227.1 coordinate 2,143, forward strand.
AGGTGCCAGTCTGTGCTTTTTCGCAAACTCTCATGCGTTTCACCAAGCAGACTCAACTTAAAAAGGTGGTTCGGGAGCATCGGTTCCCACCGCAACGCGACTTCAATCCCGGTTCTCAAATAGTAATTCAGATAATCAGGACCTCCCAAAACTCGGAAAAAGGTCTCACCTGGTGCATCTTGATTATAGAAAAAGTCTGGGTTAATTGCGTCTGCAGTCCGTTGGAACTGGGCAGTTAACCCAAAATTCCACCAGTCGTGTTTGCGCGTAACAGCGTCGCCGCCGACTCGGTAATACACCTGTTTGTTTCCGAATCCATAACCAATCTCGCCAAAAAAGCGTGATCCATTTGGATCCGATGGCCAACTGTGTCCCAAAGCCGTCGGGCGCGCCTTTTGGAACCGCGACCAATTCTGCCCCAAACGGGTAGCATCTGCCTTGTCCTCGCGAAACACCGATTCAGCTCGGATGCCGAGTCCCCATCCGGTGACCCGATTAAACGTAACCACGGGTCCCCCGGTCTCAAAATCAAAACGCGCGGGGCTCGGTTTTTCGCGCACTGTAATTATAGCAGTCCGCCGAGACGCTTTTTCCTCAACTCGTAGCCGTGTCCTTTCTAAATCCGGTATCTTACTCGGCAGTGCTGCGATCGCCTTTTCAATTTCTTCAGGACCCTCTTCAAGTGCTTTCCTAACGGTGTCCGGATGTGTGCTTTGATATCCTTCAATCACTATCTCATGAACTGGCTCTCCCGCTTCCGTCCGAAACTGCTTTGAAAGCATAGAAGGCGCATTCTTATGATCTGGTACGTTCCCAACGATAATTGTAGCACTCCGTTCCCAGGCGCGGACAATCAGTTTCTGCTTGTATTTAGAGTTCTTAGGTGATGGAAGGTTATTCAACACCTCCTGAATATCAGCGGATCCCTCTTGAAGTGCCTCACGAATTTGGGTAATACGATCTTTGTTATCCGAATGGATATGGATCTTCTCAATCGGGTGTCCACGGTAACGCCAATGTCCTTGAACATTTTCGTTGCGACTCATGGAAAACTTCACACCAAACTTTGACGATTCTCCTTTTTTTCCAAACCCAATACTAAAAAAATTTGGCTGATTGCCGGAGGTACGAAATAGCGTTGGCAGCGGCATCGGTTCCTGTTTCTCTACTTTCTCTTCGGATTCTTGAAACGTAAATCCACCCAACGACTTGAAGGCAGAAATTTCAATCCCAAGTTGATTCAGATTTGCTAAAAGTGGTCTGACCTGTTGCCGTGGAATATCGCCGATGATGTTCAACAGATGCACATCGCCATCACTCTTTACAACCGCAAAAACCCCCAAAACCACGCCGTTTGATGCCTCAAGAATATAGAGAAACACAGTGCGATCTTCATGTAGACTTCGCCAGTTTTCTACCTTCAAGGTCTCGCCATAATACTGAACCAATTTATCAAAAATACCTGCATCAGAACGATACGTCTCGATATAAAGATCTGTGACCCAATCGAAGGGGGCTGTTGTGGTAGCGAGTGTAATAAGTTCACGAGTGAAATGGAATTGAAATTTGGCACGTGGCGCATCAGGGCAATCAAAAGCGATTCTGCCATCAAGGGTTTCAGCAGACACTACGCCTGATGTAATCAGCAACAGGAGTGTAATAACAATACTTTTTCTCATACCTTCAATGGATACCTCTCAGGCAGGACTTACGCATTTCTTCTTAAAGTCCCCCTGATAAGGGGGATTTAGGGGGTTTAAAACAAAAAATCTACCATCGCGTGCTAAATTTGCATAACTCCTGATAGTTTTTTAATCTGTCAGGGACTGCGATTCATCGGGTCGATAGATAACTTCGGGTGGCACAATCGTTCTCGAACCATTCGGTGGCTGATAAAACCATTGGAGCGCAATTTAGACAACAATTTTTCAAAAACCGTTCAAAAAAGAAAATTGTCCCAGTATTCTTTCAAAGCGTGCCTACCTGTTCCCGACCTATTTTTCTACGCTAATAAATTATAACGGATTTTGATGAATAGCGTTGACATTAAACGCCCAATATGAAGTGGGAAGATTGACGATTTAGGTAGGTGTTATGCCTTGGCGGGATGTAAAAACTCGCCAAGGCGGGGTAATGTCTCATAATCCCATGATGGTGCTTCATCATTCGGGCGTTTTTGTACCGCAAACTGTTAGTCCGCGAGAAATCACAACAAACCGATGCGACGCTACTATTCATCAAGCCTGAAACGTAGTACCCCACTGCTGGCAGTCCCGACATAAAGCACATTATCATCAACAACAAACGATAAGACGGTATCCGGAATTTCAGGTGTCACCCGTTCCCACATGCTTGCATTTTCTTTCAACCCATACACGTGTTGCCCAGTTGTCCCATATACCGTCGTTCCGGCTACCGCAAACCGCTCCATGACAAGTGTCTCACCTTCAGGATCAATGGTTACCGCGTGCCAGTTGACACCATCGCTTGAATGTGCCACCCCTTTATCAGTCGCCACATAAACGGTTGATCCTGCAAAGGCGATCGCCTTAAACGCCGTGAAAGAAAACGGAAGATCAGCGGTGACATCGTTCCAACTCGCACCCTTATCAAACGATTGAGAGAGATGCCCATCCCGTTTCCCCACATAGACGGTACTACCTGACACAGCAATCTTAAAACCTATGGAATCGCGGACATTTATAGACGTAGAAGCCGCAGCAGAATAGTCAACAGGAAAATCAAGTTCAGCTTCATCTATTAACCCAGTGTCATGCCATTCAGTCATATCGGGTTCCCATCTGAAAAGTTTTTGTCCATATTCGACGTAGTGTGTCTCGCCACTAACGGCAAAGCTACCAAAAAACGACGGCATACCGGTTGAAACTTGTTCCTGAACAGCCTTATTGAATGCCTCACTCGTTAACTTGACATAATCGGGGTTACTATTGAGTTTCTCAATTACCCGGTCAGATAACTCGTTAGGATCGACATCCTTGAGCATCTCAGCTATCTGTTCAAGATCCTCAATATTTTGATTAATCTTATCTGGAAATGCTTCCTGCAGGGCCTTGATCATCATTTCTTCAGGCACGTCTATCGCCGTCTGTACCGTGTTACCTGAATTGCCCCCCTCAAAACCGGGCATATCGGGTATAAGTTCTAAGCCATTGTCTTCAGTAGATAGACGAAGGAGCGGTGAACGTGAATTCATATTATTCCCTTTCTTCACATACACGCTATCGTCAAATGCAGCGATAAAGACACCGTGATCAATATCTTTGGGAAGCGGTGTCCACGATTCACCACCGTCCGTTGAGGCAACATAACTATTATCTATTGAATTTGCGTAGAGCCTACCCTTAACCGCTATTAAAGTCGTAACAGGCGTGCTAACGAATCCCGTAGTAAACGGATGCCAAGATTCGCCGCCATCGGTTGTGCGCAGAATTCCGGACGGCCCACCTTTGTAAAAAATGTTTGTATCGGCTATCAGTAGCGGCGGAGCAATACCGGCACCTGATCCATCTTTTTCTAAGGTCGTCCATGTCTCTCCTGTATTTGTGGAGTAGAAAAACTCGCCATCTGCATCCGTCACCATAACCCCTGCACCTGTTGCGAATATCTTAACACTCGGGATGTTATCTGACCCAGATAGGGGGGAACCCATCGCAGGTTGCCCCCTCTGCTGCCTACCCGCCTCACGTTCCTGCCTTTCGCGTGGGTCTATCGGATACCACGACTCACCTTTATCTGTTGAGCGATAAAGGGACCACCAATTGTTGTCTGTTTTTCCTGACCTGAATAGTGCACCGAACCCCCTTTCCACCTCTTTCCCAGCTGCAACGTAGAGTCGATGTTTTGAAGCAGCCAAAGCATGGATCACCGGTTTCTCGCCGTGCAAATCTGCAGAACCAACTGCCAGCAATTCCCATTTCTCAGCGTTAAGCCGATAGAGTCCGCTATTGGTCCCAGCAAACACCGTATTTTCAACAACCGCAAGTGCACTCACCTTATTAAGTCCCATACCCTCTTTCAGAGCAACCCACGAAGTCTTACCATCTTTGGAGTAGTAAACCCCGCCGGTAAGCGCGAGGTAAAACCCCGAGTCAGTCACCGCAAAGCCTCTGGCAATTCCTTTTGGATGCGTACCCAATGCATGCCACGTCTCACCCTTATCTTCGGATGCCAATATTTCAGTATCAGTAGCGAGATAAAGCATATTACCGTGCGCTGCCATCAGTGCCGCAGTTCCTAACCAATCTTGGATGCTCAGTGAACCGATCTTTCTTGCATTAACGCGTCGCCATGCACGTCCATCGGCTCCGAGTTTGTAAAGCGTCGTTGAGGTTCCCGCGTAAATATCACCCGAATTCGTCGTAAAGAAATTGTTGACGTAACCGCCTTCCGGTCCTTTGGTCTGCGTCCACTGCGGTGTCGGGGTCAGTTCTTCTGCTGCGTTAACCGCTGCCGCTGCAAAAAGTCGCGCATCCGGCTGCTGACCACTCCCTGGACTTTTACCGGGAATCGCCGAACTCCCTGCCTGATTCCGAACAGCAGGCTTCGCCGGAGAATCATAAACAAAAAATGCTTCAATAAGATCAACCGTCGGTTCTGATGTGGCGTTTAGATTATACGGTTTCTGAAATCGAGACAGGTACTGGGTGCCAACACCCATCAGGAAAAAAATCAAGACTGCAGACGCAGCAGAGACTGCCCACGGTAACACAGGTTTACTCGCAGCAGGCGCAGCGGGAACAATACGCGAGGCCTCCCGCATAATGTTCTCTGTTAAGTTAGCAGGCAGTTGGAAACTGCCAAGATTTTGTTGAATCATATCTTCCTCCTGTTTTAAGCGGTTGCGGGCACGACTGAGACGACTCTTGATGGTGTTCGGAGAGACACCGAGAAATTCACCAATAGCGTTGATTGTCATCTCTCCGAGGTAAAAAAGTGTGATCACTGTCCGTTCACTTTCTGGCAGCTTTTGTAAGAGTTTTTTGACGACTTCACGGCGCGTCTCATCCGCTTCTGTTGCCTGTTTATCTGCTATGTATCGAGAATATGACACGTGATCCACCTCACTCGCATCAATATTATCCATGGATTCCAGTGGAATAGCGTTCTTTTGCCGCCAGTCGTAACACAAACGCGCCGCAATCACATAGAGCCAACCCGCAAACAAGTTATGGTTTTTCAAATCACCAAGATTCTGGTATGCCTTAAGAAAGGCATCTTGTGTGATCTCTTGCGCGATGTGAAAGTCCCCGATTTTCCGCCACGCCAGCGCGTGAACCGGTTTCTGATATTTGTTGACCAAAGCAGCGAACGCGTCCTGATCGTCTTGTAAACTCCGTTGAATGAGTTCGGCATCGTTCTGGGTCATCACAGGCTTTCCTCCGACATTGAACTCCCTTTTAACCTTAAGTGACTGATTTTAAGTTTCAAAAAGTTGCATTATTTAACGATATTTTCAGAAAAAGCACTTATCAAAATAAAAAAGGCGCGCTTGGCAGCGCGCCTATGGAAAAATATTTTCAGCGAATGCTACCGCTTGATCCGCGCTGTGTGTCCCGTGGTAAAGGTGAGGCGTTCCTGTCCAGTGTCAGAATCCCAGAACCGAATTGTGCCATCGGCACTGCCACTGACAAGGCACCCACTATAAAGGGGTGTCCCTTCGGGAACGAAGGTTAAAGCATTGATGGTGTTTTTGTGTCCTCTAAGCACCGCACGTTCACGTCCGGTGCTGACATCCCAAAGTTTGATTGTCTTATTTGCGTCTCCAGTGGCAAGCGTTTTTCCATCAGCGGAGAATGCGACAGCAGTAATCCCGACTTGATGTCCTTTAAGCGTAGCCTGTTTCGAGCGGGTCCAGGCATTCCACAACTGGACTGTCTTATCTACACCGCCGCTTGCGAGCATTTTGCCATCTGATGAGAACGCCAACGCCTGAACCCCCTCATCTTGAGGCGGTTTGACCCTCAATCCTACAATAGACTTCAGAGATTCCAAAAATTGCGTATGTCCTTTGATAGATGCCAACAGTTCACCCGTAGTTGAATCCCATAAGTAGATTTTACCTTGTTCGTTTCCAGTGGCAAAGGTATTACCGTCCTGAGAGACTGTCACTGTTTCGTATGAATTTACCCTTCTACTTCTGTTTGATAATCTTTTACCGGTCGCGACATCCCAGTGTGTAATTTTACCAAGTTTATCCAGACTTATAAGCCGTGTCCGATCTTCCGAGAATGTCAATGCTGCTATAGACTCATATTCTTTGACTAATTTAAGGGTTGAAGGTTTACTGTCAGTTTCCAAATTCCAAAGTTGTATCACAGGGTTTGCGAACCCGCCGCTTGCGAGGATTTTTCCGTCTGTTGAAAAAGCAAGAGCATTGACTTGTCCGCGGTGTTCTGTGAACAGTGCCGTCTCTTTTCTATCAAGCACATCGTATAGCCACACCCCGACATCTGTGCCGACTGCGAGGCGAGTGCCGTCAGGTGAAAACCGCATCAGATATGGTGTGGGGGTTAGAATCTCCGCTTCATCAGCTGCCGCTGCAGCGAAGCGTCGCATATCGGGTTGTTGACCCGCGCCCAGATTTCTACCCGGCATAGCGGAACGTCCAACCTGATTCCGAACCGCTGGCTTTGCAGGCGTATCAACAACAAAAAGTGCCTCAATAATCTCAACCGTAGGTTCCGAGGTCGCATTGAAATTGTACGGTTTCTGAAAACGTGAGAGGTATTGTGTCCCAACACCCATCAGCAAAAAAATCAAGACAGCAGAGGCTGCCGAGACTACCCACGGTAACACAGGCTTACTCGCAGCAGGTCCCGCCGGAACAAGACGCGAAACCTCCCGCATGATGTTTTCTGTTAGATTGGCAGGCAGTTGGAAACTACCAAGATTTTGTCGGATCATGTCTTCTTCCTTCCTTAAACGGTTGCGAGCGCGACTGAGTCGGCTCTTCACAGTGTTTTGGGACACACCGAGGAACTCACCGATAGCCTTAACTGTCATTTCCCCAAGATAATGGAGCGTTACCACTGTCCGTTCACTTTCCGGCAACTTTTGTAAGAGTTTCTTGACGACTTCACGGCGCGTCTCATCTGCTTCTGCCGCCTGCTTTCCTGCAACGTGTTGAGAATATGACACTTGATCCACCTCGCTTGCATCCGTAACTTCCAAGGATTGTTCCGGTGGGGTCCTTTTTCGGAGCCAGTCGCGACATAAGTTTGCCGCGATAACATACAGCCATCCGCTAAACAACTCGTAACTTTTCAAAGTTTCGAGTTTCTCGTATGCCTTGAGAAACGTGTCCTGTGTAATCTCTTGTGCGATGTGAAAGTCCCCGATTTTACGCCACGCCAGCGCGTGAACGCCTTTCTGATATTTGTCGACCAACGGCGTAAATGCGTCCTGATCACCCGCTAATATCTGTTGAATGAGTTCGGCATCCTTCTGTTCCATGACAAGCCCCCCGGAAGCGTCTATCTTCATCTTTTAATTAAAGTGACGAATTCCGAATATTGAAAGGTTGCATTATTTTTTTAATCACAATTATAGATACCTTATAAACAGAAGCAAGAGGAAAATATCACAATCAGTAACAGAAAAAAGGCGAGGTGATTAAACCTCGCCTCTCTATGTCTTCCTAAAGTTTGGACAATTTTAAGA
>JAAXHI010000061.1 GCA_012270875.1 Candidatus Poribacteria bacterium
ACTTATTTTCGGGATCTACTATAATTCTCGCTCGTGTTCAAAACTTTTTCGTTTATGTAGATAGGGGGATAGCAAATCATCTTCAGGGATCTTTTCACTATCATAGTCAATATACTGAACTTTTCCTATATGTATTTTCTCATCAGTTATGAAACTTTCTCCAAAAGAAGTGAAATTAGTTTTGATAGCGATACCGCTGTTTGCGCTGGCATAAATTTTCCACATTGCTTCTGATTCGTGACTACTTTCATACCAGCAACTGATCAACGTAAAGCGACGTAGTTCTACTCTCAGGTGCTCATGTATTAATATTTCTTTATCAGAGAGTCTCGGTTTTAAATTTGTATAACGCGCTTCTATGTTACTTATAGGGATGGCACCCTCAAAAGGATCGCCTAACTTGTCTGCTCGAGCAAAAAACAAGGCACGCCTTTCCAAAAGCGAGACGAATTTCGTGAAGTCCATATACCTCCACAAAATCGCGTCTGCTGGAGGTGGATCGTGAAATTGCCGAGCATTAGTATTTAAATCAGGCATGAAACCTCACTTGTTGCATTTCTAAATTTCAGGTGGATGGGCAGAAGAAAGATATTAACGCGGCGGGTGCGACCATTTGGCGTGTCCGCTGTAGACCATGATTGCATTTATAAACGCGTGGTCTGGATATCGCCATACATCGGCGACGACGCGATCGTGAGAAATACCGGCTGGCTTGAATGTAACTTGTTTTCCTTCCAGAAATTGTTTCAGATAGCGGATAGCCTTTTCACCTTGAGGGGTACCGCTTTCCGGGGCATCTATGTTCCTTAAGCGGATCTTATTGAACATATTCAAACTTTCCAACCCTTGCGCAGACGTTTCAGCGAGGGGGACTCCCATCAGTCTTTCCATCGGAGTCTGTAGTGCGGCCCGTCGAGAAATTTCAGGACTAACCTCAAGCGTATCGCCATCAATAACTCTTGTCACAATATGAGTTTGCATCTGCCCGCCGCGCCGCGGTTCCTTGTTGTTTTGCTTTGAGGCTGCCTGATTAAGTTGCTGCAGTTGGTTCTCAACAAGATCTTTGAGGCTATTATTACCCGGACGTTTTGCTAATTCTAAAGCTTTCTGAAAATCTGATCTTGCTTTATTAATCCTGCCTAAGTGAGCTTCCAGTATACCCCTATAAGCATAAGCTTCTGCATAATCAGGTTTTATGCGAATTGCTTCGGTGTAATCGGCGAGAGCGTCATCGTGCTGACCTAGTTCACTCCGTAAAATACCGCGAATATTATATGCTTCTTCGACGAAGTCTGGCTTTAACTCAATTACCTTATCATAGTCCGATACTGCGGCATCATATTCACCCAAAAGGGTATTCGCTGAGGCTCGAAGGTAGTAAACTTGGAAGGAATTGAGACCCAACGCAATTGCTTTATCAAAATCAGCGATTGCAGACTCGTGGCGATCAAGCTTAGACTTCGCTATTCCTCGATTGTAATAGGCACTCGCAAAGTTGTGGTTCAATTCTACCGCTTTGTTAAAGTTACTTATTGCTTCCGTATGTTGCTTGAGATCGTACCGCGCAATTCCCAAATTGTAAGATGCCTCCCAAAAATCAGGCTTCAACATAATTGCTATGTCATAAGCGGGAATGGCTTTTTCCGACTGATTCCCATGATAAAGGAGGTAACCGATAGAAAAAAAGGCATGTGCAGCGAGCTCACTTTCACTCTGTTTAGGAATGTTTGAAGCAGGCTGTTTGCTTTTATTTGCTGTTTCTATGGGTGCTTCCTCTGCTAACTCTGGAAACAGTTCTGTTAGTTCTGGGACATGTTTATCCTCATAGTTATCAATGAGCTGACGAACAAATTCCATTAAGGGGCGCAAAGGATGCGTCTCACTTTCGCCTACCGCACCGACTAACTCTACAAGCAACGCATGAGCCCAGTCATAATCGTCTTCAGTCAATTCAGGGACACTGTGATTTTCGTCACGACCCATAAACCCGATTAACTTATCTAACACCCCAACAAGCCAATGATAATCGCTTTCAGCGTAGAGCGGGGGCACGGCAGGTTGTGAAGTTGGCATCTGTAACAGTTTAGAGTTGTCCAACAATTGGGGCATACTCGATATTTCCAAAGCCTTAGACGGTAATACCGCTTTAGGCAAAGTTTGTGTACCTGTCAACATCTTTTACTCCTTCCATCTCCCTTTATCGTATTCTGCATGTGTTAGAATCTTATTGATTGTGACCTTCTGTTCATTGGCGGCATATTGTATAGAGGCGATAAGACGGACATTGTTACCACCAATATTGAACACTGTCCATATTTCATCTTTGGGAGGCTGGTTGAATCTGCTTTTACGTACTTTTACCTGGTTCGCGTACGGAAAAATTTTGAGCAAGTCAGCAAATGAAGTGAAAGTTCCTTGACGCACAAGGTTATACCAGCGATTAAGGGCAGATCTGTCATTCGGGTGTTTCTGGGCAAATTTGTTTAGTACATTTCGTCCAGTGATGCGCATTAGGTATTTACAGAAGATGCCTGCTCCTTGAGTGTTTACGTCAGGTTATTCGCCTAAATAGTATACCATATAGGAACCGAACTGTCAAAAATAATTTATCTTACGACTTCAATACCTTCGCCAAAAATTGGAATTGATTATTAGGTTTCAAGAATGGAAACATTATACGCCTTCAACTGGAAATCAGGGGTTGCGAGGTAGGGTAGCAAACCACCGCGGTAAGTTCATTCATCCTCCTCTCGAAAAACCGCTATAAAAGATTCGGGAAGCTCATCGAAATCATCCGCTATCTTCACTTTTCCTTTCCACTGTCCGCCGCGCCGCTGTTGCTTGTCGCGTTTCTGTTTTGAGTCTAACTGCTCGAGTCGTTGTAGCCACTTTTCAACGAGGACTTTGAAATCAGCGTTTGCTTGCTGTTCTGATAGTACCAAAGCGGTCTGGAGATCCGATCTTGCTTCATCAATATGTCCCAACTCAGCCTTTGCTACACCACGATAAGCGTACGCTTCGGCATAATCAGGTTTTATGTGAATCGCCTCGGTATAGTCAATAATAGCAGCATCAAAATCTTCACTTATGACTTTCTGAACCGCCCGGTTGTAGTATGCTTCCGGAAAATATGGATTGAGACGAATTGCAGTATCATAATCGGTAAGCGCATCATCAGGGCACCCCAGTCTATTTTTGACATTGCCTCGGTTGTTGTAAACTTCGGCATAATCTGGTTGCAACCGAACTGCTGTGTCATAAGCAGAGAGTGCTTTTTCCGACTTGTCCCCTTCCGAGAGGAGACAACCGATCGAGAAAAAGGCGTGCGCAGCAAGTTCGCCATCGCTCAGTTCTGAGGCGTAAGGTGGTGGGTTATTGTTTTCGCTTGCAATTTTTACGGGTGTTTCCTCTGCCAACTCTGGAAACCGTTCGGTGAGTTTCGGAACATAGGCGTCTTCATAGTTAGCAATGATCCGAATAATAAAGGTCATCAGCGGGTCTAACGGGTGGTTCTCATTTTCACCAACGGAATAGATTAACTCTTCTAATACATCATCCAACCACTGATACTCGTTTTCACTCAATTTAATAACACCGTAATGTCCGTGCCGTTGTCCGAAGTCGATTAATCCGTCTAATACTTCTGTTAGCCACTGATAAGCAGTTTCGGGATAAGGCGGAGACGCAGCAGGTTCCGAGGTGCGTGTCTGTAGTGGTTTAGAGTTATCCAACAATTGCGGCATACTCGGCACGATGTCTGTCAGCAAAAGATTGTTCTTCGCATATCCGAGTGTTGACATTATTTACGCCTAACGTGAGTTAGAAAATAAAAATTGAAGCGTCTTGTAGGTTGGGTTGAACGGAGACCTCCTGAAAATCGCACGCAGCACAGTGTTTTCAAGGGAACAGAGAAACCTGAAATCACCAAAGACCGAGTGAAACCCAACGCACTATGATACCGACACGGTTTGGGATGTTGGGTTTCGCTACACCTATCTCCCCGAACGGTTCATTGAAGAACGGAACACCGTGTATAGCGAAAATGCGCTTGTACCTTTACCACTCAACCCAACCTACGTCCTACTCCGGTATTCAGAGTTTAGACTTATTTGGTTTCCTTTTGGTTTTTCAGTTCTTCTTTGATTAATTCTTTGAGGGTCTGTTCTTTTTTTTTCGCGTTTAGATGTTCTTGAATGCTCGTTTTTATGTCGTAAATGAAAAAGGTCGATAGCAATGCACAAGTTAGGAGTGCGATACGGATAATGTGATAGAATATTTCTTGGATTTTGTCGCCAGTATTGTCGTAACCACGTTCCGTCTTGTCAAAAAATCCAATTAGAATAAGGGTGATCAGAAATGTTGCGTTTATTCCTATAATTATAATTATCTTTAGCATTCTATTCCTCTTCTAAAGTTTGGACAATATTGTAAATTGATGCTGCCTTTTATGAAGTTTAAGAATTTAATTCGGTAATGCATCAAAAACCTCTTGGTAGGAGCGAGCTGAGCTCGCGATCTGTAAAGATTACCGAAATATTTAGTTAATCTTCATCAAAAGGCAAGAGTGTATCAACTTGAAAACCAACGTTAATATTCTGTGAGTTTGTTTTCTCTTTGAACGTGACAAAAAATGACGATACGGCACTTTGCGATCAGAGACAAGTCACTCGCAAACCTTGTGTGCGTTTCGTTGGCGATACCAGTGAATGCTGAGATGGTCACACATCTTCTGAACAGCTTGCACTTTTTGTGTAGCCTGTGGGGTTGTAAATATCAACTTCGTGAGGCTTGCTGCGACGAAGCTCAGTTGGACGAACCGATTAATGCTTTTCCGAGATTTTAGACGATAGGCACCAAATCCGAAGTGATGTTTGGCATCTCGAAAGGAAACCGTTTCTATTTCCCGCCCTTGTTGGTAATACTCGACGATCTGTGAGATCTCACGCGTCAAATCTGTTGTAAAGACTTTTCGCTGTCTGAATATTTATATTTGTCTAAACTATTATACCATACAAAAAACCATCTGTCAAAAATAGTCGTGCGGGAAAATACTACGCGTCCCCACCAATATCCAACCCCGACAACCCCTCAACAATCCCCACCGTCTCCAAACTCACACCGATAACCTTCCGAATCAGATCCACGATATACGTCTCATCATCCGCACGGTTCGGGTCGTTCACGATACCGCTCCGCTTATCTGTCTTCACACGATACTGATCCACCACCCACTCCAACGCCGAACGGTTCCCTAACCGATACGCAAACACCTCCGCAGGAATCCCCGCCAATGTCAAGAAATCGTTGTATTTTATCTGCGTTTTGTCTTTAGAGAATTTCATCTGCGCTACACGCCAATCCAGCGGCATATCCGGTGTTTCAATCAGGTTCAACTTATACTGCGGTTGGTCTTCGTAGTGGACATGAATCTCTGCCAACCGTCTGCCAGCCGCAACGAATTCCCAAAATTCAGGAGCAAACGGAATATGCGGCAAATCCCTTTTGAGATTCACCTGATACCGTTCCCGATACGCAGGATGATGCAGGAGCGCGTACGTATAGTGAAAAATATCCCACTTGGCGATTTTATCATCTTTGTAATGCTCCCGGAATCGCGTCAGTGCCCAATCTGTAATATTTTCCCGTCGGTTCGTGCCATCTTCATCGTAGATGTAGAAAGGAAAGCATTGCCCGGGGGAACCAAAGCCTCCTGTTACAATATGTCCAGGAACACAATCGCTCATGAGGCAAGTAAATGGTTTTTCCGGGGTCATATTTACACAAATTACCTGATTTTCCATCTCTATATCAACGGTAGGAAAAATACGTGGGAAGACAAAAACTCTCTGATTGAGAATCCTGTCAAAAAATAGATTTGTTTTGGTGAAAGGTCTATAGAGATGTCGTCTGATTTTTGACGCTGTGAATTCAGCGGTACGCCCACCCTTCAGTTGCGATTTTAAGCCTGAACTCCAACTAATTTCCTTGCTATCGTAACTCACAAAATCGTCCACATCCTCATCTGGATTTTCTCTCCGTTCCCAGTTGAACACCTGCGAATTGTAAAATTTGATTGTCCGCTGTATATTCTCGGCAAGAGAATTTTGGTTAAAATTAATGACCCATGCATCGCGATTCGTCTGGACACCGCTGCTAAATTGATGGAAAATCACACCCGAAACCTCACCTTTCGCTGCTTTCGCTTGCTTACTTCCCATCGGCAGAAAGGTTTCAAAGTCCTCGCGCAGTCCTTCGGTGAGCCAAGTATAGCGCGCATCGGGTTGAATAGCAGCCCAGTTGACATTGCCGATGTGTTCGCACGCCTCCAAAAATTCAAATGTCGCCTCTTTCGGCATCTCCGCAGTCTCACTGTTGTAAAAAATATCAGCAGACCCGCTCACTTCGCTGGCGAGGTTTGCAACCTCGCCGCTATGCTGACCCTTTTTCACGAACAGATTAATGCTCACCCCCACCTGAATATCGAAGACATTGGCATCTCCAGCGTGACCTTTACGGATGTTGCCACCCAAGTCCAACAGGTAAATCTTATCACACGCATCCGACAGATGTTTCCGCATCCCATCAAACGCCTGACCCGTGATAAAGTTGTGATTCGTTACAAACGCGACAATCCCATCTGTTTCAACTCTATTTAATGCCCAGTGGATTGCTTTGACGTACGGATCATAGAGTGCTGTTTTATTCGTCGCAGTGGAGGCTTCGGCGTACGTTTCCTGAATTTGCCCATCCAACTCAGGATACTTACGATTCTTATTGGCATCGTTTTCATCCATCTGCCGCGCGTTATAAGGTGGATTCCCGATAACGACAAACATCTCTGTCTGCTTCTGCCGCGCAACCCGCCGCGTATTCTCTGGCGCGAACAAGGATAACTGACGCTCGGTTGTCAAATCGAACGTGTCCACAAGGCAGAGGTTATCAAAAGGCTGATACTGCTCTGTGGCAACATAAAACTCATGCTCAATGTTCATGCTCGCGATGTAATAAGGCATCAGTAACACCTCATTGCAGTGGAGTTCATGGCTATATTTCGCTTTGAGCGCGGTTCTATCAATCGCTTGTATGAGCCGCACGATGAAGTTACCCGTGCCAACGAACGGGTCGATGATATGAACGCCTGTATCCGAAAGTGAACGTCCAAACTCGGTTGTAAGTAGATGTGAGACGCTTTTCACGATGAAATTAACGATCGGTTGCGGCGTATAGACGATGCCGTGCGTATCAGCAACCTTAACCGAGAAGCCTTGAAAAAACTGCTCGTACACAGTATTGAGGAAATGTTGTTTCTGCGAAAAGTCGATAAAGGTTGCAGCAGCACGTTCAATCGCACCATAGAACGGATTGAGTTCGCGGAGAAACTCGGAACGGTTATAAGCCTGCCATGTGAGCGCGTCAATCACATTTTCAATTTCACGTGCGATGATATTTCGACGCGTGAAATCGGGATTGTCAAAGACAGTGCGGAAAATCCGTTCCGTCAAGAGATGTTGGACGAGCATCTCCTCGACAGCAGACTTTGAAAGATTAGGATTAATCGCTGCTTGACAGTGGCGATAGAAGTCCGCAAACGCCTCCTGAAACCGAGCGTTGGTTGCCTCTTCGTTTTGAATTAACGTCGCGGCACGTTCACCGAGTGCTGGCACTTTGTCCTTGAATTCAACAGCGGCGCGTTCCCAGTTAGCAACGTCCGCCTGTTCGTAACTAAAGAAGGCGTGAAGCACCCGAATAAACGCCTCCGCGTCAGCGATACCGACATCCATAACCGCTTGCCCATCTTGATAGAGAAGGGCGCGCTCTTGGGTTGTGAAGAGTATATTATCCTGCGGATAGCCTGCCTCGAACTTCTGTCTAACCGCTGTGGCGAGAGTGTCGTGAAGGTCTTTCGCCTCCCAGTAGCCGCGCGGCAAGCCGAAGACGTTATCAGTAAGCATGCCATCAACGTAAATTGTGGTATTTTGCGGTGTCCGAAGCGATTTTTCGCAGATAAGCGTTAGATTGTTTTGTCTGGCGTAGTGTTGGAAAAGCGTCGCAAAGGCGAGTCGGACTTCCGTTTCATTCGTCGCGCCGAGGCTCTCGTATTGTTTGAGTTCTGCGTAAAAGGTTTTTACGGGTTTGTGCGTCGATTTGATGTTTCGCATCTTTGTATGATCTCACTAATTCGTCAATCTATGTGAAGTATTATATACAAATTCGTAATAGATTACAAGTGAAAATTGGGGATCTTCATATAATAAAATCGTTGAATCAGAGATTCCCATATAGTGCGTAAAGTTTCTGACATTAACACTTCCATGCTCTTATAGGAGGGATTTTCAATCCCAATGTAGAAGCCGTGATTTGACAGGAGGATGTCTTAAAATCCGCGTCATCCGCGTCATCCGTGTAATCCGCGATTCAGACAACTAAAAAAATGAAACAACAATAGAATCACAATAGATACGCAATAGTTTCATACATTTTCCATTATATAAAATTTCATAGCAAATTTCATAGCAGCTTTTAACAAGTCCACTCCGAAAACCGCCCAAAATCCAGTCGTAGACTGGACTCACGGCATTTCATAAAATTCATAGCACTTCGGATTTGCTATGAAAACTGTGAAATTTACACCGCCTTTCGGCATTACAGAAAACTGAATGCCTCTGCTATAAGCGTTTGACAGAAAACCGTTTTTATAGTATAATTTATCCAATACTATGAAAACCTGTCTGCTGCTACCGGCTTACAATGAATCCAAAACGATTGGACAGATAATTCAGGAGACATCTGAATTCATCAGCGAGATTGTTGTCATTGACGACGGTTCATCAGATGAGACAGCAGAGATTGCATCGGCGTCCGGTGTGGTTTGTCTGGCAAACGCTACAAATTGTGGCAAAGGGAGTGCCTTAAGAAAAGGCTTCGCTTACACGCTTAAACACGGATATCAATTAGTTTTCACGATGGACAGTGATGGACAGCACGACCCAGCGGACATACCCCGCTTTTTGGAGCATTTCGACAACACACATCCAGATATACTCATTGGGGCAAGGGAGACAAAAAACTCGCAAACATCAATGCCGTTTCATCGACGGATCAATAACCGTTTAATTTCTTATGTCGGTTCCAAATTGTGTGGACAACGGGTGCCGGATTTTCAATCAGGATATCGACTCATTCGAGCAGAGGTCTTGCAACACGTCCATTTAGAAACAGAGCGTTATGAGACGGAATCTGAACTGCTGATAAAGGCAGGACGGCTCGGATTCCGTATTGAGAGTCTACCGATTCAGACGCGTTACGGCGATGAAGTCAGCCATATTAAACCGCTTCGGGAGATGTGGCTCTTTACAAAATTATTATTTCGTAGTTTATGAAGAATAGCAGTCGGAAACCATCGGCTTTCAGCAAAGAGGTTTCTGATGAAGTTGTGCTTCTCTATCTGACTGCTGATGGCTGATGACTATTGCGCTGACAACTGATGGCTGACAGCCATTCCCTCTGGTAACTGGTAACTGACCACTGGTAACTGACAACTAATACATGAATTCACTCAGGCTTTTTGCTAACGGCTTTCTGATAGGCATTGCTAATATTATCCCCGGTATGAGTGGCGGGACCCTTGCACTCGTTTTAGGGATCTACGAACGACTCATCGGCGCACTACGACGTATCGGGCTTTCAACGGTTAAAAAATTACTCGGAGTCGTCCGACTCAAAAAGCATAACTTCGCGGAAGCAGGTGCCGAACTTCGCCGTATCGACTTCAGTTTTCTCGCGCTATTAGCAATCGGTGCAATCGCTGCCCTATTGCTTACCTCAAAGTTAATCGTCTATCTGCTGAACAACCAGCATGATGCGACTTATGGCTTCTTTAGCGGGTTAATCTTGGTATCTATTCTCATACCGCTGCGAATGCTAAAAGGGTTCGGTTGGAAAGAATCGGTGGTGCTGTTGATTGCCCTTGCCCTGATATTAAGCCTCTCTGTCGGTATGGGTGAAAAGCAGTTAGAGCGCGTTGCCTACAAAGCCGATAATCAGGCGATGATGGATGACAATGCTGGACGCACAACCGGATTTCCGACGTATTGGCAACTCGGACTCTTTTTTGGAAGCGGCGCGTTAGCGGTCTCGGCGATGATCCTGCCCGGCATCAGCGGTTCGTTCCTGATGCTCGCACTCGGTGTCTATTTTCCGCTCTTAACGGCAATAAATACCTTGATAGAGGGGGTCCCCGGATTGCTCAAAGGCACTTTAACTGAGCCGATGTTAGGAAGCCTACTGATACTCGCTTTCGCTGCACTCGGATGCCTGTTCGGTCTCCTCGCATTCACGCGGTTGCTTAACTACCTACTGGAACGCTATCGCAATCTGACAATCGCCTTTCTCATCGGATTGATGGTCGGTTCGCTTTACGGATTATGGCCATTTCGTGAGTTCTCAATGGTTGACGGAGAGCGGATAGATACCGCTCACATCTTACCGCAACTTGATATGAATCTGCTTATCACTGTCGGTGCTTTTCTTATCGGCGGTGGTATCATTATTTTATTCACGCGTCTGGAGAATTAGAAGGCTACCGGAACCTATAAGCAACGTCTTTCACATAACGAAATGAAAGAAATAAAAAATATCGGTTTTTTTGTCAATACTACCAAAGCCAACGCCGCAGGAATCGTCGAAGGTGTGTCTGCGTGGCTCGAAGAGCGAGGTATTGTCCCATTGCTACCAGAGGAGCAAGCAGTTGAATTGGGGCACCCCAAAACCGGTATTTCTAAAACCGAGATGGTAGAACAAGCAGATGTTCTGCTTGTGCTGGGTGGAGACGGAACCCTACTCAGCGCAGCCCATACACCGCAGGTTGAGAATGTGCCGATCTTGGCGATTAATATTGGGACGCTTGGGTTTTTAACGGACGCATCACTTGATGAACTCTATCCGACTTTGAAAGCGACCTTGGCAGGCGACTATCGGATAGAGCATCGGATGATGTTAGAGGTGGTTGTGGACAGGCAAGGGTTTCCGCAACCTTTTCGAGCCTTCGCACTCAATGATGTTGTCATTCGGCACTATACACGTCTCATTGAATTAGACGCATATATTGATGACGAACTTTTTATACCCTATAACGCTGATGGATTGATCATCGCAACGCCAAGCGGTTCAACTGGGTACTCGCTCTCTTGTGCTGGCACTATCGTCGCACCACAGTTGGAGGCGATTTTGTTAACACCTATCGCACCGCATAGTTTGACGGTACGTCCGTTTATTGCCGATGGGGATGCGGAGATAACAGTCAAAATGCGTGCTGCGTATCAGAGCGTAGATGTTTTTGTGGACGGACAACGCGAGACACACAGCCTCACCGCGGGTGCGGTCATAAAAGTGGAGAAAGCAGAACGCACAATTCAGCTGATCCGTTCACAACACCATAGTTACTACAGAACCTTGCGTGAAAAACTGATGTTAGGTGAAAGAATTAAACATACATAAGAGTGGTCATCACTTGTCAATACGCAGCCTTCAGGAACCGTCATTACCAACAAGTTACTGACAACTCTCACTGCGAGGCAAACTGATAACTGACAACTATCATGATTGAAACATTCTCTATCCGCAACGTCGCTCTCATAGACGAACTCGAACTCGAACTGGCACCAGGGTTGAATATCTTTACCGGTGAGACAGGCGCTGGTAAATCGGTGATCCTTAAGTCGATTGGATTGGTTTTGGGTGAAAGGTCCACCGCCGATATTGTCCGAGAAGGCACCGATTTTGCGAAGGTAGAAGCAAGCATCGCTCCTGATGAGACGCATCCGATGTGGCATACCGACTTTGCCTTCACCGACGTGTTGGACGCATCCGATGTGACCATCCTTTCGAGGCAAATCAGCGCGAACGGGAGAAGCCGCTGCCATATCAACGGACGTGTCGTCAATCTAAAGCAGCTCCAAGCACTCGGTACTTTGCTTGTTGACATCCACGGTCAACATGAGCATCAATCCTTATTTCGGACCGAAACACATCTCGGGCTCTTAGATGATTTTGGAGGGAACAGCGAAGCGCAACGGCAGATTGGTAAGGTATATACGCAACTCAGAGCCTTGCAACAAGAGGCGGCATCCCTCGCGGACACGCTGGCTGCATCAGAACGCGAAAAAGAACTCCTTGAATTTGAAATTAAAGAACTGACTGCGGCGGATTTAGAGGAAGGCGAAGACGAAAAGTTAGCAAATGAAGCGCGCCTACTCAAGAATGCAGAGGCACTGCGTGAAACTGCGACGCTCGTATATCAACAGTTGGATGGCGACGGGGCTGGCGGTTTTGGGAGTCCCGTTGAACGCTTAAAGGGGGCAGTGAAAGAACTTACAAAATTGTCGGAACTTGATGACAGTCTCTCCGAATTGCGGGATCGGTTGGAATCGTCGCTCTACGAATTGGAGGATGTTGCCTTACAGGTCCGCCACTACGCAGAAACGGTGGAGTCCAACGCAATGCGGCTGGACGAGGTTACCGATCGATTGGCGTTGATTTCAAAATTGAAGCGGCGTTATGGGAACACTATTCCCGAAATATTAACCTACCACGCTGAAGCAGAACAGAAATTGGAGACATTACAACTCGGTTCAGAAAAACAAGAGTCGCTTCAAGCAGAAATCCAAGAAACCATCCAAGAAGCACAACACCTATGCACCGCGCTCTCTGCGAAACGGATGCACGTCGCTAAACACCTCTCGGAGCGGATTGAGAAGGAACTCCGTACGCTCGGTATGGACAAAGCGGTGTTTCAGGCATCCGTGCAGCATATACCAGACGAAGGGGGCCCCTTTCGGATAGATGACAAACCTTATGCATTCCGTGCCGACGGCATGGACGATGTTGAATTCTTAATCGCACCGAATGTTGGTTCTGAAGCGCGCCCAATCGCCAGAATTGCGTCAGGTGGCGAAATCTCGCGTATCATGCTCGCTTTAAAGACTGTATTGGTCCAAGTTAGAACCGAAAACGGGACACCGACAGTTAAACCAGAAGCACCCGTTTTCGGTTCTGAGATTCCAACGCTGCTTTTCGATGAAATTGACAGCGGTATCGGCGGTAAAATTGCGGATGTCGTTGGTAAAAAATTGAAAGAATTGTCAGCCTTTTCACAAGTTATCTGTATTACGCATCTCCCTCAGATTGCCCGTTTTGCGGACAAGCATTTTCGGGTAGAAAAAAAGGTCGTTGATGAACGTACCCTGATTACAGCGAAACCTTTAACAGCGGAAGAACAAGTGAATGAAATCGCCCGAATGCACGGTGGCAAAGAAACCGAAATAGGACTCGCGCATGCGCGAGAGTTATTGTCCGAAAAATAGGGGGAATAGCGGTCAGCGGTCAGGGCGGTTTTTTCTCTCACTGCGAGGCATGAAAAAACCTGTCAGCAGTCAGAAAAGAGGTATTGGGTGAATCGAACCGCTCTTTGCCGATTGCCGACAGTCTCCGACAGCCGACAGCCAGAAAAAAATATGGATGATAGGTTTACACAAGCCAGCGGAACACATGTCTATACGGGGTGCGAATTATTAGTCAAGGGCGCCTTAGAGAGTGGGGTGAGTCTGCTCACAGGGTATCCAGGATCCCCGCTTGCCGAAGTCTTTGATGTGATCCAACGTAATGCCGAGTTGTTGAAAAATAATGGGATCGTGGCACAGATCGCCAACAATGAAGCGTTAAGTATCGCACGCCTGAATGGCTCGCAGATGGCGGATGTCCGGGCGATTGCGTTCATGAAAAGCGTCGGCTTACATGTAGCCTCCGATGCGTTGGCGATTAGTAACCTCGCAGGGACGACTGGGGGTGCTGTCGTCGTCGTGGGCGATGATACTTGGTCCCACAGCACACAGGTACCTGCGGACTCCCGATTTTTGGCGCGACACGTCTATACGCCACTTCTCGAACCGAGTACTTTCCAAGAACTCAAAGACTGGGTGAACGCCGCTTTCCAGATTTCTGCTGCTGCGGACCTCTATGTCTGCTATCTAACCACTGAAAATCAGGCGAGTGGCGGCGGGAACGTTGAACTCCATCCCAATATCTATCCTGACATTACCGGTTTGAACCGAGTTAATTTAGATACCCAACTCATAGATGCCGATAAGCGCGTCGTCTTACCGCCGCATACTGCCCAAATTGAGACAGAAACGTTGCGGGAAAGACTCCCCACTGCAATTGAGACCGCAAGAGACCTTGGACTCAACAAGATCCAGTTTATGCCGGGCATCTCACGTAAAAAGCGACACCCGCTCGGATTTGTCAGCACAGGCTTGGCATACAGCTGCCTATGCCACGCACTCGAAGAATTGAACTTACACGGCGACATCCCGATCCTCAAACTCGGTATGACCCACCCAATTGATGCAGACATCGTCAGAGAGTTCGCTGAACAGGTTGACGAAATCTATGTCGTTGAGGAGAAGCGTTCACTTTTAGAAAACGAAATCAAAGCACTGCTCACCCATGCCTACCAGAACGGAAATATTCAGACGTACGTAAACGTGTGGGGAAAACAATTCCCCGATGACCTCGTCGGGATTCCAGCAGCCGCCGGTTTAGATGCCTCTATTCTCATTCAAAAGCTGATTCCGCTTCTTAAACACCGCCTCGGCACTTCCGATACGCTTGTTGATTTGGAACACCTCGCGCGTGAAAAAGCACTCCAAGAAGGGGTCTCCGAACAGCAGATTGACATCCCACAACGGACACCGACTTTTTGCCCAGGCTGCCCGCATCGCGATTCCTCAAGCGTCTTCCTTGAAATCACACAGCAATTTATGGATGCCGACTACATGAAGAAGCATCATAATTCAGGACCGGTGGATCTCGTCTTTCACGGGGATATCGGTTGCTATTCGATGCTCAAATATGAACCGTTTCCGCGTCTGATGCACAATCTCTCCGCAATGGCGTTAGGCGGCGGTTCCGGCGCAGGGATTGACCCGTTTATCCAAAATAAGCAGATCGTTTTTATGGGGGATTCAACCTTTTTCCACGGTGGAATGTCAGCCATTTCAGATTCAATCAAAAACAACCAAGACATCGCCTATATCATTTTAGACAACCAAACGACAGCAATGACGGGACACCAACCCACGCCTGCTGACGCGCTTGACCTCCTCGGCAATCCGACCTTCGCTCAGGATATTGAGAAAGTCGCCCAAGGACTCGTCGGCGATTCCGAAATAGACATTGTGCGCACCAACCCGGAAGATCGCGTAAACTACAAAAAATACCTCGAAAAAACCATTCTTAAACCGGGTGTCAAAATTGTTGTTGCTGATAAAGAGTGCGCCATTACGCACCATCGCCGGCTCCGGCGTGAACAACGCAAAACTATAGCCAGAGACGGTTTCCTGAAATACGAAAAGCATATTAATATCACACCTGAAGTCTGCGAATTTTGTCGAGAGTGCACCACAGTTACCGGATGTCCCGGTTTAAAAATTGTGGATACCGATTATGGTGAGAAAATTGCTATAGACCAATCAAACTGCGTCTCTGATGGCGCGTGCGCGCGAATTAAATACGCCTGCCCAGCATTTGAAGAAGTTATTGTCACACGCAAACGGCCACCCCGACAGCAAACAGTCGCATCCGGGTACCGAGACCTCTTGAGCGATGATCCGTTGCCACCACCGCCACCGTTGACGTTTGAACGGAATTGGAACGCGTACGCTGCAGGTGTCGGCGGCATGGGAATCGGAACGATCTCCAAGGTACTTGTCGTTGGCGGATACCTTCAAGGCTATGATGTCAACTTCTGTGATCGGAAGGGGTTAGCGATTCGCAATGGCGGTGTTTATACACATATCGCATACACACAACCCGGCGTTCACGCCTCCCCAATGATTCCGTATGGCAAGGCGGATTTGCTGTTAGGCCTTGACATTTTAGAAGCGGTACGCGGCATCACAGCACAATCGCTCTTCCGTATCGCATCCCCGACACGTACCACTGCTGTTGTGAACACCGCAAAGACTGAAACAATATCTACCCTCATTGGCAAAGACGATTTTGATCCCGACACACTTGAAGAGACGCTTCAAACACATACCAATGCGGATACGTATTTCGGTGTCGATCTGTTTGCGGTCTCTGAGCAGTTGTTCGGCAATAAGTTGTACGCAAACATAATGCTTCTCGGTACTGCCTTCCAACGCCAATTGATACCTCTTGAACTGGAACCGCTCCAATTAGCACTAAAGCAGATGGTACCACATGCCGATTTAGATACCAACATGAAAGCATTCAACGTTGGACGGCGACTCGCACTTGACGTTCAACAGATAGAGAATGAAACGCCTCACCAACTCAATTACGCCGAGATGCTCTCTGCAAAACGACAGATATTGGAGAAAAAGCGCGGTGGAAAACGTTTAGCACAGAAATATATAGCACTCGTCGAAGGTGCCGTGGCGGCACTAAATATCGGTTCGGACAACATTCATCGGCTGCTGGCACTCTATATCTACGATCTTGTTCAATTTGAGAATCTGAACTACGCACAGGTGTATGTTGAAAAGGTGAAACAGGTCCATGCTCACGATTCGGAAGGCTACGACTATCGTGCCACAAAAGCCGCTATCAGATACCTTCATAAAGTGATGCTGATTAAGGACGAAGTCTATGTCGCACATCTACTGACAAGCACCGAAAAATTGGAACGTGACAAGGAATTGTATCAGGTTGATACGGAAAACGGCGATAAAATTAAATATGTCCATCTTAATCGACCACATTTCACTGTCATGGGACTTGACCTTGAGACAGATATTGACACTCGCAACTGGCAGTTAAACCTTATGAAGCGGATGAAGTTTCTCAGACGGTGGCTCTCAAAATGGCACGCCAGAGAGAAGGCGTTCCGGGAGTGGTATGTTACCCGTGTGATTGACACTTTTGCACCGACAGATACGGAGGCGTACGAGAAGCATCTCCGTGCCTTAGAATGTGTGGAGGAAGTCCGTGGCTATCGCGAAATTCGCTACCCAAAAATGGAGGCGGCGAGACAGACAGTTGAAAGTCTACTTGAGGAATAGCACTTACGCCATCTTTCAAAAGAAAATGTTTCGTAGGGGCGAGGTCTCCTCGTCCGTCTTTTAACTGTAAATACCGTGGATACTTCCTGCGCAAAAGCGGGTCGTTATTGATGGCTGAGAACAACAAAACAATGCACACACGACACATACTGACAGGACATACTCGAATCGTCGGTGTTATTGGTGACCCTGTTGAACACAGTCGTTCACCGCAAATGCACAACGCTGCCCTTGCGAAAGCGGGACTTGATTACGTCTATGTTCCTTTTCATGTGCGTCCGAAGGATTTAGCAGACGCAATCGCGGGTTTTAAGGCGGTTAACGTCGTTGGCATTAATGTAACGCTTCCGCATAAACAAACAGTCATCCCCTATCTCACGTCTGTTTCGCGAGAAGCGGAACTCATCGGGGCAGTGAACACACTCACCTTTGCTGGAGATGGGATACACGGCGATAATACAGATGCCCCAGGCGTTTTGAGAGCACTGGAGGAAAATAGAGATATGTCTGTCCCTGTAGGTGAAGCCGTTGTCGTCTTAGGCGCAGGCGGTGCTGCAAGAGCCGTCGTTGTTGCGTTGGCACTCGCAGGGGTAGCATCCATCACAATCGCTAATCGTACAGTAGAGAAGGCGGTCTCTTTAGCTGAAGAGATGCATCAAAAAACAGATGTCGCTATACACGGAATGGGACTGACGGATACCCGCTTGCCTGCTGCTGTCCGCCAGAGCGCACTCCTCATCAATACTGCGACAGCGAGCATGGATGCAACACATCCGCTGTTAATTTCTACGGATTGGCTTCAACCGAATGCTATCGTTTACGACATTGTGTATACACCGCCGGTGACACCTTTGATGCAAGCCGCTGCTGAGCAGGGCTGCCGTACCCTTGGTGGCATCGGGATGTTAGTTCATCAGGGAGCTATCGCTTTTGAGAAATGGACAGGTATCACGCCGTGTACGGAGACAATGCGCCAAGCACTCTCTATATAGGCAGTGTAGGGCAATCTTATCTGTTGTCTAAGAAATACGAAAGGGGTCAACAATAGTATAATGGAACAACAAGAAATGGAACAGCAAGAACAAGAAATTAAGCCGATCCGATTCGTTATCCTCGGAACACCTTATACGATTAAACCGACTGAGGAATTAACGGCGGAAGCCATTACTGACTTGATCGAAGAAGTCAAAAGTTTAGTTGAATCCTATCTCAGAAGAGGTTTTGACGAAGCGAGGGTGCCACTGCTTGTCGCATTTCATATCGCTGATGAAAAACGTCGGCTTCAAGAAGAGTTTGAATTGCCACTCCACCGGATGGTAGAGCGATTACAATTTGCGATTGAAGAGGACGCGGAACTGCAGTTGACACCCGTTACTGAAGATACTGAAGATGAACAAACGCCTGATTAGGGCGTTTAGAGTCGGCGCATTTTTCGCAGAATTGAAGCATCCGGTTCGTATGCTATCGGAACAGCATCAATGCAAGTATGCCGAATATCGGAAGCAGTACGATTAAAATTTTGACTTCGAGCAGATATTTTTTATACCGCTGGATTGTGGACCGCTGTTCTATCCACTGATTGATAAAATCAATCCGCCGATGGATAGACGGATGTGTGTTGAATATCTCAAAGAACCGTCGAATTGATTTCGGAACTGAATTCAGCACCGCGAGTTTCATCAACGCTGTTTTGAACGCTTCGGGTTTCGCTGTGAGCGCAGCCGCATATAGGTCCGCTTGATGTTCACAACGCCTTGACAAATACCGAAAAATGAACACGAAGTAGACGACTAAAAAAGTTAACCAGCATAGCGTCGGCAGGATTTGCGAGCCTTCAAAGTGTGCTACCAACGGTTCTTCAACAAGGATATAGAAAAACGGATAACTCAATAGATAGAAGAACGCAAAAAGCATATAGGTCGGAATGTGTCTGTAGCGAATATGTCCAAGTTCATGGGCAACGACAGTTTCGATTTCTTCATCTGTAAAGTATTCGAGAAGTGCATCCGTCAAAAAAATCCGTCGGTTCCACGGGAAGGTCCCCGCCACTGCTGCGTTTGCTATCGACAATGAACCGGTCTGCCACACTACAATGTCCCGATATTTTATACCACTCTGTTTCGTCAACTCATCCAACTTTTCCTTCAATGCTGACCCCACCGCTAGCGGCTCCGTTTTCCATAGAAACTGCATAAGTAACGGCGCAAGGATGTAAGCGGAGGCAATCACAGGCAAAATCAACCCGATGAGCACATACGGACGCTCGAAAATGAACGCTTTCGCTGAATATGGAAGCCATTGCACAGCATCTATTGCAGCGAAGTAAACAAACATCGGCAACAGTGGAAAGAGTAGAAACTTGAATTGAAGTGTGGTCACCTCTCGGTAATGTCCGGGTTGCGGACGGTTCACTTGGTAGAACGCAAGTCGGATACAGATTAGTCCGATCAGAAGCGGAATCAACGCGAGCGTTTGGCGTAAATTCTCCATTCGGAAGAAGGCAAAGTGTTTATTAATGAGGGCAGGTAAATTCAGTAGATACAGATTGCACAAATATGCCGCTAAACTCATACATTCAAAAACAATCATGAAACGTCGCAGCCGATAGAGTTTCGGGAGGTTCTCTTCTTTGTTGGCAGGGAAGGTGCGCGCAACGTACAATGTCACAAAGCACGTGATGAGCACAGGGACACCCGTTAATACAACTGTCCATAGCACCACCTGCATATCGCTAATGTTTATGTCGGTTTGCGGTGGTTCAAAGGAGAAAAGAAAGAGTAAACCTGCGATGAGGATGATGCTGATCTGGCCCATGCTGTTCGTAGTTCCTAATTTGTAGAGTCTGTCTCATAAATACCAGTTTGCATGTTCCAGAAGAAACTTTTTTTACAAGGAACATTGCAAGTCCCCCTGATAAGGGGGATTTAGGGGGTTTCTTTCATTGGAAATCTTCACCCAACAATGTACTCAAACTATTTATGAGACGCACTATAGTAATCGGTCTCAACGCACGACAAAGGACGCTGACTATAGTCGGTTTTTGAGAAAAACGGATACTAAATTCTACCTTATTGCGCATCAAAAATCAAGGGTATTTTAAAGTTTAAACCTCACATTCTAACAAACCTGAAAAAAACTTTTGACTTTTTTGGGAGAAAAGTGATATAATTTATATCAAAAGTACCTGTGAGTATAAATTGCTTGCAGGTTTCCGATATTTTGCAAGTTCGCGATGCAGTTTCGGGCATTGAAAACTGTTGTCTGCACGCAAGCAGGTAATTATTCCGTTCGCATCCATACCTTCAAAACGGGATTTGAGAAGAATTTCAAGGAAAATAGAATCTATTAATTTTTTTCGCGTAACTTGAAAACCGACGTTTTAACACCGGTTCGCAAGCGACGCCCTAAATTGTCCTAAAGAATTAGGAGGAACCCCATGCTAAGTAGAACCGCTTTCACAATTATCGCTCTTCTCGGAGTCGCTCTTGTTGTTAGTAGCTGCGGCAAATTGAACCAAGAAGAGTTTGAAATGTGGAAGAATGAACACGTCTCGCAAATGGAGCAGGCCAACTCTGACATGTCAGGCAAGATCACGATGTTAGAGGGCAAATTTGATCAGCATACCACAGATATGACAGAGGCAATCTCCAAAGCGAAGGATGAAGCGATTGCTGTCTCCCAGCAAGGTGATGCTGATACCATAGCCGCTGCAGAGCAAAGAGCCAAAGAAGCGGATGCACAACTCCATGCCAATCTGACAAAGGCTATTGACATGAAAGGCAATGAGGCCATGGATGCCGCAAAAAGCGGAGATGCCAGTTTACAAAAACAGATTGATGCTGTAGGCACAGCCGGTAAAGCTAACGATGCAGCGATAAAACAGATTCAATCTGATCTTATGGCTTTGAGTGAAAAGGTCACTATGGTGGATATGAAGGCTTCCGCAAAGCCGACACTCGTGGCTACTGTTAACTTCGGCAGCGGACAGACCGGCCTATCCAGCGCAGCGAAAGAGATGCTTGACGGTGTCGCCGATCAACTCATGGCATCCGATGCACAGATCGTGGTTGTTGGACATGCTGATGGTACCCCCGTACTCCGCGGAAGTTATAGAAGCAACTGGGACCTCTCACAAGCACGCGCCAACTCAGCGGCAAAATACTTGAAATCCAAAGGGATTGATGCCGGTAGAGTTGAGGCAGTTGGCATGGCACACACCAAACCTATCGCCCCGCAAGGCACTGCCGCAGGCAGAGCCATGAATCGCAGGGTTGAAGTCATTCTACTCCCCGCAGGCGCAATGATGTAACCTAACTGTATTCCAACGTCGGGGCGGGTCCCTTGCCCGCCCACCGTTGCTCCATCACAAGTCCTAAGCACCCGTCGGATAAGGACCCTCTCTATGCGTCTTATTTTGGTATGTTTCCTGTCTCTTCTGCTCCTGATTCCTTGTCTAACAGTAGCGGAGACTGTTGATACTCCACCCTTGCGACCATCACCTGTCCGGGATTTTTTGAAAGAACATCTTCGCTTTCCTTCGCTTCAACTCTCCCTGTTTTCATACAAACCCGAATTAGGCGGCTTAACTGATATTCTCCAGAGTGTTGGGGTTTCTCGGGTGCCGGGTGCGTTGTTGCCTACGTTTTCGGCTGTATTTGAACATACACCGGAGTTAGATTCACGTCTTGAGATCGGCTATTGGCAGATGGAACTTGATATACCACCACCTACCTCGGCGAACCTCTCTGCTACACTTATCCCGATTTCGTATCAGCTCATCTACCGACCTGTTCTGCTGTCCGAATTTCTTCCGATCTATTTGGGTGGCGGTATCGGCTTTTTGGGAGCAAATTTTAGCGGTAGCGCGGTGGACCTAATAGAACAACAAGGAATCAGTTTCGACGACAGTTCGTCAGGACCAACCGGATATGTCCTCATCGGCGCAGAACTGATTCAGTGGGAATATAACCTCGCACTCAATCTTGAATTGAAGCGGATACTCAAAACAGTAGAGACAACAGGCACGATACCGCTGAATCTGATTTTAGATGGCACGGCAATCGGACTCGGTGTCAAAATGAAATTTTAACGCATAATCGTTCCGCGGATGTTTCTAAAGCATGGCAAACGAATCCTTCCTTTTATTATCTGTCTTGTGGTCGGTGGTGTTATCGGCGGTTACTCGGACACGCCGTTTCCACTCTTCAGTTTACTGGTTGTAACCGGTGCTTTCGTTTTCCTCGGCATGGAACTTGCCGTTTATCTGCTATTAATTGCGCTGCCATTTTCATTCCGTTATATCCTCCCCGGCCGCTTTGAAATTCAGACACCCACAGAACCGTTATTAGGCATGCTTGTCGCGGTCTACTGCGTGCAAAAAATCGTTGATCGCGTGCTCCGAAAAGAGAAGTCAGAAGACTCCTTCCCTTTCTTCGTCCCCCTCTGCTTCTATATTCTCATCACTTTCCTTTCAGCCATCAATACACCCGATCTTTTGGGTACACTCAAAGGCGCGTTTCGTGCGACAGTGTACATGCTGTTTAGCGTAATCGTGCATGCCGTTATCCAAAACAGAACTGCTCTGAAGCGGCTGTTTATCGCCATATTTCCTTCCGCCGCTGTCGCTGTTATCTGGACGATTATTGTCCTGATTTACCATATTGACGCTTGGCAGTGGACGAGTGCTTATCGGAGTGCCCCATTTACGAATTACTCCGTTTACGGTGCCTTCACTGCTATCTTCTTTCTGGTTTGTTTGAGTCGTCTGCTATTTGATAACGGTCAGTACGATCGCGTGTTATGGACGGCATGGTTCATCTGTTTCAGTGTGGGGCTTCTGATGTGCTTTTCACGTGGGGTCTGGCTCTCCGTAATTGTTGCAGTCGGCTTTATGCTACTGCAACTCGGAAGAGGCGTTACGCAGAAAAAAATCCTGTTTATCGGTGCCGCGTGCCTCATCTTGTTGGCGTGTTTGAGTCTACCAAGTATCTATAACATATTTATTGAACGGATTGCGTCTACAGTGGATTTGGGTTATGCTTCAAACCGGGCGCGCCTCCTACGGTGGGGACAAGCGTTTGTGATGTTCCTTGAAAGTCCGATTTTGGGGAAAGGTTATGGTGCGTTCGCGATGCTTTATGAGGAAGATGTCGCACTCGTTGGGAGTTACACGGCACAGTATCAACTCGGTGCACACAGCGAATACCTTCAAGTGATGGCGGAATTGGGGATCGTTGGATTGGGCGTATGGGTATGGCTGAATCTTGCATTCTTACGCTACGGTTTTCGGGCACTCAAAACGATAGACGACGGCTTTTACCGTGCGATCGTCATCGGATTGATGGCAGCAGAGATTTCATTGATGGTGCATTTCACGGTGAACAATCTCTTGAACGGTGATGCCGTTGGGGTGCCTTTCTGGGGCATTTACGGATTGCTACCGGCTGTGGTGCAGATGGCTGCCCGTGAAAAGGCTTCATTAGAAACCGAAGACAGTGTAGAATATAAAATAAAAGTAGTAGGCACACTCCGTGTGCCGTAACAGACTTTACCAACGGAGACAGACATTAATATGAATATAATCCACATTATTTCAGATACGTTTCGACGCGATAACCTCGCTATCTACGGTGGAAAGGGATACACACCGTCCCTAAACGCCTTCGCAGAAAAATGTGTTGTTTTTGACAAAGCCTACGTCTGTAGTTATCCGACTGTACCGATCCGAGGGGATTTGGTGACAGGGCAAGTCAGTATCTGCCGACGCGGATGGGAACCCCTCAAACGAGATGTCCCCGTCATCGCGACGGATTTAACGAAGGCTGGTGTCGTTAGCATGATGATCGCGGATACACCCCACCATATCAACAACGGCTTTTTTTACAATCGTGGTTTCACCGGATGGAAGTGGATTCGCGGGCAGGAAGGCGATTGTTTGGAGACACATCCTTACGATTATGAATCGCAAGAGGCATTACGCTATCGCGAGTATACACGGACACATCCAAATAAATTACCCGCCGGTCTCGGAAACCATATTAGAAATACGGATTTTCGGCAGACTGAGGAAGATACTTTCGTCGCACAGACTGTGCAAACGGCTTGCGATTGGCTGGAGCGGAACTATCAGCACGAAAACTTCTATTTGATGGTGGACACCTTCGATCCCCACGAACCGTGGGATGCCCCTGAGTGGTACCTGAAGCGTTTCGATGCGAGCGATTACGACGGACCTGAACCGATTTATCCGCCTTACGGTCCGAATCCGATGAATGAACGCGAGACGGAACGCCTCAATGCGCTCTATCGTGCGGAGGCATCGCTTGTTGACAATTGGATCGGGCAGCTGCTGCGGAAAATTGACTACATGGGTTTGATGGAAAATACGATGGTGATTTTTATGGCAGATCACGGTTTCCTATTGGGTGAACATGGGCTGCTTGCCAAGAACCTAAGCATGTATGAGGAAATTATCCATATCCCGTTGCTGGTTTATCATCCGGATGCAACGCCACGCCACACGGACGCGCTTGCGAGTATTGTTGATATCCCTCCCACTGTTATTGATGTGTTCGGCGCAGAACGCGGGGCACAGGTAGAGGGCAACAGCCTCCTCCCTGCTATCATGGGAGATACCGACACTGGACGTGAATATGCGGTTACGCACGGTGCATGGGTCGGCGGATGGAGTCCTGACGGTGGAAGTCCGCACGGCAGCATCACCGACGGCACTTGGTCTCTGCTGTTAGAAAATCGAGGTGCTCCAAGGTCTTTGTTCCATTTGCCTTCCGATCCGGAGCAGGTGAATAACCGATTTGAATCGGATACGGCAGAGGCGCGACGGCTCTACCAAGCGTTTTTAGACTTCTTGGCACAACACGGTGCGCCTGAAGCGATGGTCAATCAATTCCAAGATCGGTGGCCGGTTTAGTTTTTTATAGAGGTTCGTAGGCACGCAATTCTGCGGCGTAATCGCCCAAATGCGACGTGCATTATTGCGCCTTGTGTCCGTCCTGATTCACTCTTTATTCGCTGCCATCGGTTCAGTGGCGAGATATTTCTCATCCGTCTCTATATCAGGCGGATAGCGAATCTCCCAGACTTTGATGTCTTTCGCTGTGCTGTCAGCTGTTGGATAAATGGGAACGAAA
Source organism: Candidatus Poribacteria bacterium (assembly GCA_012270875.1). Lineage (GTDB taxonomy): Bacteria > Poribacteria > WGA-4E > WGA-4E > WGA-3G > WGA-3G. Next base: position 25,232 of record JAAXHI010000061.1, read on the forward strand.
ATATCTTTGTGTTCACCGCGCAAGAACAACTTGACAGCGAGACTGTTCCAACCGAGCGGTGGGATGTAATAAGCTCTGTTCAGGCGAGTTTCAGCGTCAAAATCCAAAACGAGTCCGCCATCTTCAATATCCACCGATATTTGAGAGGTCGGGGTGTTGACGGTTCTTTCTAACGTTACATCCTTCGTCAAGGATTCTCCGAGTTCTCCCTCAGCAACCGCCTCATTTTCGTCTTTAAAGTGTGTAGTGATGGATAGTGTGCAGGAGAAGTACGGGCAATTTCAATGAAGTCCAACGGGGTGCCTCTCCCGCGCGGCTGCATTCGGTAGGGTGTTCCGATGGGTGTCTCCGTTCGCGTCAGTTGATAGAGTTCAAACTGCCTATCAGCGTTTTCATCACTTCCCATACTTGAATAGTTTCGGGAGCCAGATAGCACTCCCCACTCTGTTAGCATCAGATGCGTGGCTTTGTGCGTTTTGAGAAATCCAAGTGCTTCGCGCGCGTCTTGTGCACAAAAGACGTGTCGGTAATAGAGATGTATCCAGTGCGGAAGAAAATGGTCGGAGTCAACAACTGTATTGACATCACCGAAGACATTGAGTTGTGTGCCATCGTCCCAATTTGCTGCTATCACTGATTCATTAGGAAGGGTTTCGTTCATCCATTTAAACACCTCTGACCTGCTACCTTGTCCCGGTATAGGTGGCCGCATACGCGATGCAGCGTAGATAGACTTATTTGCATGCCCGCCGATCGGGGTCCAGAAAAGAATAGGTATTAATACGATGACAGTAAAGATAGCAGTCGCACGTTTTTCCCAAACATAAGGATAAAGGATCTTTACGTCCTTGAGTTTTTGTATGAGGTGCACAGGGGAGAACCAGAGGAGCCATGCCGTGCCGTAAGCGAGCGGCAGTCCGATAAAGAAGTCATGCCGTTTGCCGCCGCGTGAAAGGCCTACCCATAAAAGGTACCAGGCAAGTATCGCGAGTGTCATCCATTCGTTCTTCGTCTCTTCCCTTCGGAAGCAGGCAACAGCCAAAGATAAAACAGTCGATCCCAACGAGAGGAAAAAGATCGTGTTGCATGTATCTGCACCTATCCACTCGTTAACCTGCGTGCGAAAAAAGGTTGTTGTGGTAAAAAGAGATAGTGAGAAAGCCAGGGGGATCCCCCTCCACTTCCACAAGTGGAGACAAGCGATTATCAGGCCAAGACTCCCTAAGACAAACACTGCCCCGTATCTGCTTGCCCAAAATCTGAAATTTGGATCGGCTAATTCGCCTATGTTCTGCATGAGTTGACTTTCACGGAACGGGTACGCCGTTTCGGCGAAGGTGCCAGATTGCATAAAGATATAGCCCACTCCCGCGGCGATACCGAGCAGTGTCAACCCCCACGCGAGTTTTCGGGGATGCGGACGGAGTTGCTCAACGTATTTCAGGAGCAGGTATCTTGATCCACGGAGTGCAAAAACCGTCAGCGGCGGAAATAGCATCAGGGCAGCGACATGCGTTGACAAACCGGACCCGCTTCGATAGGCAGGACTGATGAGATAGAGCCACGGGACGAACATCAGCATATAGAGGAGATATTCTGTAAGGTGCTGTTCTGTGTCTGCGCTACAAAATTTCCAGAGTTCCACTGCCACAATCATCAGGACGAAAAATCCGAAACCTTCCCAACTCATTCCCCCCAAGAAAACGGTGAAGCCGGCGAGTACAGTTGCAATCCATTTGCGTCGCCCTGGCTCCATGCCTTCCTTATAGAGATAACTGGTGACAGCAAAGATACCGAGCATCCAACACCATGCATCCCTGTCTCCAAAACCGGCGGCACTGCGTTCTATGCTCCCCGGCAGCGTTGCCAAAAGGAGCGTAACAATTGCGGCGAAAACGACTCCGTAAGTGCGAGCGAGGAAGAAACACAACACACCGAGTCCGAGTGTAAAACAGATAGTGCCGATATAAACTTGAATGTGATGGAGCGTGAGTTTCGGAGACATCCAACCGATGGCTTTGTGCGTGTAGGCGATCGCGTAAGCGTAGAGTGGAAATATTTGCCCATTATCTCTGCCGTGTGGCAGCCAGCGGCGCATATCGCGTGCAGGGAGGGTGCCTTGTTCAGCAATTTCTTGTGCCTGTGAAGCGAAGAGATAGGCATCGTTGGAGCTAAATTGCCCATCGGGAAGTCTGTTTACGCCTTGGACACGTATCCAGCAGGCGAGTAGCACAATGGCGCATAAAAGGATTTTTTGGTAAAAGTTCATTGTATTCATTACAATCGGAAGGCATATTGCCATCCGACGATGAGCCTCCATCTGTTTTTGAGTTGTGTACCTGTGAGATTTTGGTAGATAGGCATTTGGAATTCAACCGCAAGACGTTGTCCTGCCAATGGGTTTCCTGACGGCACTATTAGATTGCTGGAAACCGCAACGTCTAACCGTGTGCCCCCGCGGAAGTCAGATCGGTGGCTCGGACTCATGTTTGGACTCAAATCGGGATGAGTGCCAGTGATATGTCCACTGTGCGAAAACAGAAGCCTTCCACTGAGACTGAGCCAGTTGCTGAGCCGCCGCGCGCTCCATACTGTAGCAGTGACAGTGGTGCCATATCGGTACTCGTTGGCGTTGATATGGAGCGGAAATGTGCCGCACAGCTGACTGCCGTAAGACCAGTTTCTATGATACCCAAAAAGGGTTATACCAGGTCTCCCTTCAAAAGATCCACTCCCGAGTTGCATCGGATACGGTAGGACGTTCCCATCTACGCCTGTCTGTGCAATAGAACCTGTCGGGAGCGAGATGCCGACATTTCCGATAAGGTTGAGATGATCGGTTTTCCACACCGTAAGAAGGGATTCCAGTTTGACATCGCCAATTCCGGCACTTGACATTTCATGCGTGCCTACTGGGTGTTCATGATGCCCTCCTTTATGGTGGTGCGCGCCTTCCATCTCCATGTTGCGTTGCTGATAACCCGTCATTGCCATGAGCGTGATCTTGTCGTGCGGCGCAAACATTACACCAATCGTATGCATACGCATTTCCATCTGCGTCGGGGTTATCATAAAGTCTTTAAGCACATCAGTCGTTTCAAGGGAGGTAGTGCCGGATTGCAGTCCTCGCATGTCCATTGCCATGAATCGGTAAGAGAACATCATTTCACCGATTTTATGTCCATGGTCTCCCATCACACCGATAGGAGCATGGCTATCCGGACGAGAATTGGGGGGATCTGCGTAAGCAGCGTTGAGAGTCAGTGAAAGTAGCAAAACAGTTAATAGATTTATATGTAGTTTCAATCACTTCTCCTTATGAATGGTTATCGGTTATCAGTTTTGGGTTTTCAAAAAGAAACGCTTCACTGATAACTATTTGTATTATGTATCCGTTCGGAGTGCATCAATAGGTGTCATCCGTGATGCCCGTATAGCAGGATAGACACCGAAAATGACACCCATAAAAATTGAAAAGAGAACAGAAATCACCATCCATCGCACGGATAGCACCACAGGCCACATCTCCACAATCGGCAGGATGCGGACAGCAACGCGTGCCATACCGTGGGCGAAGAGCCAGCCGCCCGCGATACCGAGAATAGTGCCACAGAGACAGAGACTGATGGATTCTGTCAAGAACTGATAGAAGATGTCAATACGTCTTGCCCCAACAGATTTCCGCAAGCCGATCTCGCGCGTCTTTTCACCTACAGAGACGAGGCAGATGTTCATAATACCGATGCCGCTGACAAACAGCGAGAAGCCGGCAATGCCACCCAACGCGATTTTTATTACCTTTTCGATATGTTCAAGCCGTCGGATGGAACGTTTGGGCATCCAGGTGCGAATAAAGTCATCTTTCCCTCGGTGTCTTTTCCGCAGCACCACCTTAACGTCTTCAGTGACTCGGTTGATATCTTCACCTTTTCTAAAAAAGACAATAAGCCCACCCACGTGCCGTTTTCCTGACACGCGTTGTTGGAAAGTTGTCAATGGAATACAGACAGCATCATCTAAAGAGAGCCAAAGGAGATTTCTTCCTCTGGGTATCAGTTTGCCGACAACACGCATTCTTACCGGTGTGTGCCGGTTATGAAACCGAATCTCCACCTCTTGTCCGAAGGGGGAGGTGTCGCCAAACAGTTCTGTGGCAACATTGGCACCGAGGACGCAGACTTGCAGGGCATGCTCAATATCATTATCTGAGATAAACCTGCCTTCTTGAGTATGCCAGGACATCAGGTGTTCATAACCGGGGGTGGCCCCTTCTACATGAGGTCTGAATTCTCTACCTTTGTAGGTGACGAAGACATCAGGTGCCAGATTTCTCGGAAGGACTGCCGTGACACTTGGACACGCCGCTTCAATAGCGAAAGCATCATCAAAGGTATAACGCTCAGTGGTACGCTTCAGGATCCGCCCCCGCTGGTAAAAGGCAGTCCGGGTTAAGAATTGGATATGGTTTGGTCCTCCGAGCCTTTTGATGTTATCGGTAATAATCTTCTTCGCGCCATCCCCGATAGCCATCATACAAAGCACACTGGCGATTCCGATAAGGATACCGAGGATAGACAACCCGGCGCGGAGTCTATTTTGTTGAATGTGCTGGATGCCCGCGGCTATTGCCTCGTAGATTTTCATGTGGCAAAGGAAATCCCTTCTAAAAGGCATAGTCCCTACAAAGACAGGTAGCTGCTACGGCACGGTTACCTACAGATAAGGCTTCAAATCCCAAAGCAGAATTGTACCATCGTAACTGCCACTTGCCAAAATTGTGCCATCGGGTGAGAAAGCGAGACACTGGACATCACTGCAGTGCCCTCGAAAGGTGGCGATGTTTTCACCACTTTTAACATTCCACAATCGTACCGGACACTTCTTAATACCGAAGCCGCGTAACCACCACGCACCGGAAGCCAAATATCGGCCACATGGAGAAAATGCTAACGCGTATGGATGCGAACTATCTTTTCGTTGTGGGATGCTCATGAGAGTTTCGCGCTGACTGATATCCCATAATAAAATCCTTGATGGATTTATTTGACCGAGGGCAATCAAAGTACTACAAGGTGAAAACGCGAACGCATAATTTCTTTTCGGCAACGCTTCAATAGGTTCACCGCTTTCAACATCCCACAGCTGGGAGACGGGCCCGTATCGCGTCATACTCACAATTTTCTTTTCATCGGGGCTAAATGCTATAAAATTGATCCACTCAGAATGTGCTTTGAAAGTGTACTGTGTGTTCTGCCGCTGCACATTCCACACATATAGTCTGCCTTCGCTATCTCCGCATGCCAACAAGTTGCTTTTGTGTGCGAATGCTGTCGTTGATACCTGCAGCTTTTGCTCAGCAAAAGGGATTTCTTCGTAGGGAAGTGTGAAAGTGGCGACGGGTGTCGCGTTGTTCCCAATGTTCCATAACTTTGCAGTTTTACCGTCAGCACCGGTTGCGTAAATTTTCCCTTGTGGCGATACAGAGATAGTATAACTTCCTCCGGGAAGATTAAAACAGGATGACGGGGAGGATAGATCGGTAATATCCCATAGAATCACTTTCTCGCCTTCACTCCAATATCCTCCCGCGAGAGTTTTCCCATCTGGCGAAAAAGCCAGCGAAAAAGGAACACCAGTATGTAAATGCGGAAACGAATGCGGATCGGAATTACCCACTGTCCATTTCCTAAATTCGCGACGGGTAGTGGAAGCCAAAACGAATGGGGTTCCCTTTCGGACATGGACTCCCTGAAGAGAACTATGCTCTTCAACGGAGAGATCGCACTTTTTACCGCGCGCCACGTCCCATACGACGAAAGTGTCATCGGACTTTTCAGCGGCATGCAAAATCCCTGCTGGGGAATAAAAGACTTGCATCTGTCCCGTTCCATAATCGTAGTATCCATGAGTCTGTTGCCAATTGTCAACAGACCAGACCCGCACTGATCCATCTGCCCCACCGGCGGCAAGGAACTGTCCACACGGTGAAAAACGAAGACTATTCACAAAACCGTTGGTATTCGTGAGGCAGGCAATCTGCCCACCGGTTTCTACATTCCATACGGCGATGAATTCGGTAGCATCTTTGGAAAGACGAATAGTCCCATTAGGGTCCGCATGTGCTACCAGACTTTCATCGGGCATTGTAGATGCTAATAGACTGCCATCCTCAGAAAAAGTAATAGGACGCGGAGTTCCACCGAACCATTTGAAATCCGTTTCGTCGTGGAATTTTGCAAGCCATTCCCCGGTTTCCGGGTGCCAGACATATAGAATATAGTCACGGACGCTGGACGCGGTGAGACGTTGACCATCGAGCGAAAAAACGAGGTGAGAAACTAAATGATAAGGTCTCTCTTCTTCATCGCGTTCCATTTGTGCAATGCAGATACCGCGCTGCACATCCCATACCTTGACAAGTCCGTCCCCATCGCCGGTGGCAAGCCACTTGCCATTCGGGGAAAAGGAGACAGCAGAAATAAACCCCCGATCTGTGTCGCATAGGGTGATAGGGGTCATGGTGAATATATCGTACCACCAGACCCCTATACAACTGGCAACAGCGAGATACTTTCGATCTGGCGAGGGGGCAATATTTCCCATTACGCGCCCTTGTCCCAATCGAGCAATCGCGCCATCGGGTAACTTCCACTTCGCCATTTCACTATCGTCTGTTATCTCATGAAACCATGCATTCTTTGTCATGACATTATCAACAGTTCCCACCACATTGTGATTGTCTATTGCAGATTGTCCCCTCACAAAGACCCTCGCAACTCTTTTGTTGTTTGTTATAACAACTATTCGTCGAGGGACAGCCATTTTGTGTAGTGGGACCACAATCATCTGGATCGGGACAAGCATTTCCACAACCGACTGTGTTACAACGACACTTGCTTTCACTAAACTCGGAGAGGTTATCAATTCCGTCGCCACAGCCATCGGTAGGTTCAGCATCCATAGGAATATTACTACCGTAGCCCCCGCTGCTGTCCGCTGCGAAGGAGGTTACCGTTGCCTCTCCACTACAGCAGCAATTGGCAGCCTGCGACTCCGAAACAAATCCACCGGACGTAAACAAGAATCCGAATGTGCCCAAGAATATCAGCGCAACCATAAACTGCCCGATTGTGTTGCGATTTTTGTAAAAAACGTTAATCATCAAAATTTTTCCTTTCCCCGCGAGGGGTGTTTGTAAAATATCAACATTTACGAAAAATGTCAAGTGTATAAACTTGACCTGTTTTATCTGTCAACCCGGTTGTCACACACGGTACGCGAAACACGGGATCCAGCAGTGAGGACATCCCACTGCAATGAAAATAGCCGGCGACGAGATGCCCCGTGCAAGACATCTGTGCGAAAATCGCAATTACGACTGCTTCTTTTTCGGTGGTGGCGCATCCGTCTCCAGATACTCTCGTATCAACCGCCGAAACTTCCGCAGCCGAGATTTCGCTGTCCCTTCCGGAATTTTTAGCAACTCCGAAATTTTATGGGTCGTGTTCCCCTTGATATACAATTTTCCCACATCGCTATAAATGGACTTCATCTCCGCAATCACATTGTGAATTTCTTTCACAACGACTGCCTGATGCTGCTCATCGGCGATACTAACACCGCCACCAAAAGCCACAGAACTGATAAAAACCGCCAAATCCGAGTCTCTGATGCTATCGCGTCGCTGTTGACGATGAAAGTCAACACATCTGTTTTTGGCAATCCGTACCATCCACGCCTTTGGATTTTCCAGGGGTTTTCCTGCCCGAAAGTGTTTAAGAATCGAAAGGACTGTTTCTTGAAAAACATCGTCAGCATCAAACGCGTTGTGAATGTCCGACTGAATAATACCTCTTAGCAGTGGTTCATGTTCATCAATGAGTGCCGTCAATGCTTGATCACCACTGTCTTTATCTTTATCTGGCAATGCTACATCCTTTTCGCAATGCCCTTTGAAATGTCCGTTCACTATATAAGGCGTACAAGTAGGGCAAAAGGGTCACTTTGTGTTGAAAAAATAGACATTATAATGATTTAACCGTTTTTACAATGCGGCTAATTCCCAATAAACTGTCGTCTTTCATATAATGCCTCCAGAAACAAAAATAGAGGCTTCATATTACTATAACGCGTGTGTTAGGACGAAAGGTTGCATAAAATAGATATTAGACATGAATGTGTTTTTCAAAATCTGCAGATTTTTGCGTCAAATACCTCTGACCTTACGCCTTATAAAGACCAAATTTTTAGGCAGAAAACGTGCATAATTGCCATAATTGCCAAAAAAAAATGAAAAAATCTGAATTTTTATCTAAAACAGGACTTACGCAGCCTTCACTGCAGGCGGGGTTTTAAACCCTGAAGAAATCCGCAGAAATCCGCAGAAACACCCAAGCAAATACCCTGCAATGCATAGGATGTCCGTTATCTTAACCCAAGTTGCCACCTATAAAAAAGTTGTAAATCCATGGGATATCCTCTATAGTGTTTTTATCCAAAAAACAAAAGGAGCACCCCATGGACCTAACTATTGTAGCAGTTTATACGATTTGTGACGACCTTTTAATTTCAATCGGACACCAAGAACACCCACAAGCAAAGATGTCGGATGCTGAAGTCATGACCGCAGCACTTGTCGCCGCAAGATATTTTGGAGGTAATCAACAGACCGCATGTGCCGTTTTGAAGACGCTCGGATACATCCCGAACATGTTGGGACACTCGCGATTCAATCGTCGTCTGCATCGGATACCTCAACTCTTTGAAATGCTTTTTGAGGACCTCGCAGATGCTGCGAAAGCGAGAAATCCTGATGGCATTTATGTCATTGATTCCTTTCCGATACCTGTCTGCGACAACATTCGGATTTCACGTTCACGCTTATATCAAGGCGAAGCATGGCGTGGAAAGATCGCCAGTAAGCATCGCTATTTTTACGGTATCAAGGGCAACCTGATGGTTGCTGAAACCGGAGAAGTTGTTGAAATCTTCTTCACGCCGGGTCGCTGTAACGATGTCCGAGGTTTGCGGTCTTATCGCTTTGATCTGCCTGCAGGTTCAACAGTGTATGCCGATAAGGCGTATTGTAACTATAGTATTGAAGATGCCTTACAAGAAGCAGGTATTGCCCTGAAACCTGCTCGTAAGAAGAACTCAAAACGCCAATATCCACCGTGGGAAGTTTACCTTCAACAGAAAACTCGAAAACGCGTTGAGGTGACAATCAGTCTCATTGAACAACTTTTTCCCAAGTCGATTCATGCGGTGTCAGCACCCGGTTTTGAGTTGAAAGTGTTTTTGTTTGTCATCGCAACAAGTATCAAACAGCTCTTTGGACAAAGGTAGCAACTTGGGTTATCTTAGAAAAATGCGTAAGTCCTATAAAAGTCGGGAGAATTGTTTGAAATTGTGGAAGGGGTTCAGGGGTTTGGGGCAATAAGTGAGCGTACTAAGTGTCGCGATCGAGAGATCGCTCCTAATGAAATTTGATAATCAGAAAATAATATTGGGAACCGAAGTGTCATACGTTCGTTCGGGCACAGGGACCCGAACGAACAGAGGCGTGTATGAATTTTGTCCGACTTGAGCGTCAAAACTCATCAGAAGCGGGAGTTAGGAAGGCGTTTGCATAAGTTCTATTATAGTAAAACCTATAGTTAATCTCTCACTGCAAGGCAACTCTCAAACAGTCTGAATCCCTATAACAGGCATTCAGACTGGAAACCCAAACTAAAAGTTTATGCTACAAAGATGCACAAACTGGAATGTAGCACTACGTCCAGTTCATAATTACGCCTAAGTATTCATCTTTCCGATCCGTCAATCCGTCGTAGGCGGATTGTGCATCTTCCGGGTCAATGACGTGCGTCAGCAATTCTTCTACCTTGAACTTACCTTCACACATCAGCGAATACACTAAACGCGAGTTGCGTTCAAGGGAATGCTTTGATTCGCCAGAGTGCATTGTCGGATAGACCCATTCGTGCGCACTCCTGAGTGTAATCGCACCCAAACCGATGCTATGGCTATAGTTCAGTATCTCCGTCGCATTAGTGACATATTCGCCACGCGGCGAACCGAGTAAGATAACTTCACCCTTTCTGCCAGTCAATTGGTACGCAGTCTCTACGAGCCGTGGATTCCCGATCGCTTCAACGGTGACCGCCGCCTTTTCGCCGTTTGTCAATGCAATAACACGCTCCAACACATCTTCTTCGTCAGGATTAATCAGATGCTGGATACCGCATTGCCGAGCGATTTCAAGACGGCGCGGCACCCGTTCGATGCTGATGACCTTCATACCCGCCAAATTGAAAAGTTGTGATGCGGAGTTGCCGACCAGTCCTAAACCGATAATAGCAACGGTATCCCCAAATTCAGCAGACGATACCCGCAGAGATGTCATTGCGACCGTTGCCATTCGGACAAAAGGCACCAACTTCTCGTCTATATCTAACGGGGATTTGAACGCCAAAAGCACGGCTTCCGTCTTAACGATGGAGGCGTGCGGACTATAACAGAAGGCGAGATCCCCGACAGCACATTTCGTTACGTTCTCACCGACGTTGAGCACTTCACCGATCGCTGTATAGCCAGAACCGTGCGGAAACCTTGTGCCGCTTTCAAGTCCAGTATATCCTGCGCCTTCGGTACCCGGACTAATCAAACTATAGTGCGTCTTGAGTAAAATTTGGTTTGGTGTAAGCACCTCGTCAAGTTCAAAATCTTCCAGCGTTGCTGAACGCTTCGCTGGCATCACAATCTGTTTGCCTTTCATGCCGCAATGCTCCTTGTTGAATTTTCCCTATTATGGTATCATATCTACAAAACTTTTTATATTTTTAATTATTCCTTCTTGGACATAGACATTTTTATTTTCATACTCACGTTATTTTCAATGTTTATTATAGTAAAATCCGAAAATAAG
>JAAXHI010000078.1:0-7068 GCA_012270875.1 Candidatus Poribacteria bacterium
GCAGAAAAAGTTATCCGCGAAACCATCAGACGAGCATTTCCAGATCACGGATTTTTGGGTGAGGAATACGGAATAGAAGCAGGGGAATCACCATACCTCTGGATTATTGACCCGATTGATGCCACAAAAAATTACATCCGTAAAATACCGATCTTCGGTACACAAATTGCACTAATGAAAGGTGAGGAGCTCATCCTCGGCGTTTCCAATGCGCCACTTTTGAACGAACTTCTCTATGCAGAAGCAGGAGAAGGCGCATTCCTAAACGGTAAACCGATCCAAGTTTCCGATGTCGCACAACCCGAGGAGGCAATGGTGTGCCACGGTGGGCTGAAGTGGTTTGTAGAAAAAGGCACCTTTTCCGGTGTTTATAATATTATCAATGACGTTGCACGCACGAGAGGGTTTGGGGACTTCTACATGTACCATCTCGCGGCTTCTGGAAGGGCGGATGCTGTCGTTGAAGCTGCGATTAGTGTCTGGGACATCGCCGCTATCACTGTTATTATGCGCGAAGCCGGTGGAAAAGTAACGGATATACAAGGGCAATCCATCACGAAAGACACAGCATCACTGGTGGCAACGAATGGCATCCTGCATAACACGATGTTGGACTATTTTAAAGATGCCTAATCGCAGTTCTGTCCTTTACCAAAAAGGGCGCGTTCGCGCAAGTTGATTCCAATCAATTTGAGAACCAAAGGACAATAGCATCTCTACCTTTTCTGTCGATTGGAGTGTGCAACCGAGGGAACGGAGTGGATTTTCATAAATAACTCTTTTACGAACTATTCATCAATTTTACCACCAAGCGGCTCGGTGGTGTCCTGTCAAATCAATTTTTTGACCAAAAGATGAAAGCATCACAACCCATGTAGTTGGTTCAAGCGTACACCCTAATGAACAAAGGGATTCTTCATACCTACCACCTTTGGCTGTTTGCCACGCGCGTTGCGCAGGGATTGCTGCTTGTACCGAGGCAATAACTTCCATCGGATCTATATCTGGAACAATAGGATCGTAGATTATCCCAAGTGGATTATATTCTGACGGCTCATACCATTTCGCATAACCGACAATATTTTGATCACGACGTAAAATACGGTACCCATTCATATTGTACTGATGTACTTTTATACCTTCCCGATCGCAGCTCATTGGGAAATTGTGTTTTGCCCATCTGTCATCCAGTTGAGGGAAGGCACTTAAATTCTTTAAATGCGTCTCTGTCCATGTAAGCTGCGATGCATTCGGATTCGGTGCGAGTTGTGTTCTGAGTTCCCGCGTCAATATCTGGTAGCCAACTTTCTGATACAGTCGAATGGCTGCCTCTTCATCCGTATCAAGAATGCTCCCGCGATACCCCTTTTTCTCGAAGTAGGCATGTAACTGTTGCATCAAGTGTGTCGCAATACCTCGCCGACGCATGTTTGGGTCAACATGCACAAGACCGACACGACCGAATTTCTGAATCTTTTTCTCAATGAGGAATGAATCGGACATGCCTAATACGTGTCCAACAGCTTTTCCACCAACAAGAGCCAAACAAATTCCTTCTGCCTCAACGGACCAATCGCGAAACTTATTTCGATAACTATTTTCACTGCTGAGTTGTCCAGAAGGTACCAACAGCTCCAAAACAGCCTCGTCATCACCGGGTTGCCAATGTCTATAAATGATTTTATGGTGCATACGCTTTCCTTGCGGTACGAAATAGTTTTCATTTATACCGCAAAACGGATGCACTTTTCTGGAAGACGCGAGATATGATTTACTTGAATATTTCAACGGGATGTGTTATACTACATATTAGGTCTTGTAGAGGCGATATGTTTGTTAGAAGGAGAACAGAAAATGCACCTTGACTTTCGGGATGTGCTGGATCTGTCCTATGTGGTCGATGAAAATAGTCCATGTGAGCTGCCGATTGATCCTGCCAAAATTTATGACCAAGCGACGTTGGAAAAAGATGGCTACTTTGAAAGCCGTATTGATACGTCTGGACACTACTCTACGCACATGGATGCCCCCTGTTTAATGTATCCCGGCGGCGCAACTATCGCCGAGATTCCAAAGGAGAAACTGACTGGACACGCGGTGTTGATGGACTTTTCAGCGATCAAGAAACCGAATGACGCTGTGACGGCAGAGGATATTGAGGCGTGGATCGCTGAGAATGGCGAGATCCCAGAAGATAGTATCGTCTTTATGCGAACCGGCATGGACAGATTCGTCTATCAGGATAACTTCAACCGAGAATGGATCGGTTTCAGTGAAGATGCCGCCGAATTGCTCGTTGAGAAGGGCATAAAGGTCATCGGAACAGATGCCTGCAGTATTGACTCGGTAGCAGGACACCCACCGTTGCACGACGGTTTACCGCCTGCGCATCTCGTTTTCCTCGGAGCCGGTATCCCGCACGTTGAAGATCTGTGCAATTTGAGTCAACTCCCAACGCACTTCTATGTGGTCATCGCGCCATTAAAGTTAGCACGGAGTTCCGGGGCACCGACGCGTGTCTTCGCGTTTGTATAAGGATCCTAAAGAGGGACATCTCTCCTTCAGATAGGGATGCGGTTCAGCAACCTCGTTTGACATGAGAAAAATGATACCCAATATCCCCGAACCGATCTTAAACCTATTACATGAAATCGGTGAAGTTGCAGGAAAAAACGCCTATCTTGTCGGCGGATTCGTCCGAGACCTCCTCCTCAAACGACCGAGTCTTGATATTGACATCGTTGTAGAAGGGGATGCAACTCAAGTTGCAAAGGCGATGTGTGATCGGTGGAACGGGACATTGGAGGTGCATCCACAATTCGGCACTGCAACTGTCACACCTGAGAATATCAACTTGTCCAAAGTGGATTTCGTCACCGCACGGCGTGAAACTTATCAAGGTGCAGGCACGTTACCTATAGTGCAAAGCGGGACGATCACCGATGATTTACGCCGACGCGATTTTTCTATCAACGCGCTTGCAATGCGCTTAGATTCAAACGCTTTTGGCACCATCGTTGATAAGACGGGTGGACTCCCAGACCTTGAGGCGCGAGTCGTTCGGGTGCTGCACAATCGAAGTTTTATGGACGATCCGACACGCATCTTTCGGGCTTCTCGGTATGCTGGACGCTACGGCTTCCGTATCGCTGAAACCGATGCGGTGCTGATTCGGGAGGCACTTCCAGTATTATCAGAACTGAGCGGTGAACGGATACGCAACGAAATTGATAGGGTGCTTCTTGAGAAAAACGCAGTGGAGATTGTAGAACATCTCACAGAACTCGGCGTATGGAGAACCATCTTCACTGATTGGAATCTATCGGCTACATTTGCGGACGACTTTAAGACAGCGGAACAGGCAATAACTTGGGCATCAGCGCACCTTGAAGATGAAGCGTTTCAGTCAGAACGGGTACGTTGGATGGCACTCTTCGGTACGCATATACCGATATACCAAATTGAAGCCATCAGTTTCAGACTGGTATTAGAGCATCAATTACAACGCTTGATAAGTCGTGCACAAGCAATGAAACGCGGGGTCTTACTTGAAAAGGGGACGGCAACTGCCTTTGAGAAATTGGGGTTCCCATTATCAGCACATACATCTGTCGAACATCAAAACGGAATGTGGTGCATCGTTGATATGGGCAACATGAAAACCTATATCTGTGGCGAGGGGAATCTCTATCGGGTAGAGACACCGCTCACTGCTTATAGATGCTTGCACCAGACACTTACGTTATTAGCAGAGACAGTCAAGCCGAGTGAGATTTACCAATTGCTAAAACCGTATCCGATTGAAGCATTAGTCCTCGGCTCTATAGGGACAACGGTGCCGGAATGGAAGCGTGAAAAAATAAGAGACTATCTCTTCAGGCTTCGCAAGATTCGACCCTTTATCACAGGAAAAGATTTGATAGCATTTGGGGAAAAACCGGGGAAAGCGTTTGAGACTCAGTTGTGGAAACTATTCGCCGCACAGTTAGATGGTGAGATAATGAAAAAAGAAGAGGCATATTCTCGCTTACGGAAAATAAATAGTAATGGCTAATTTCGATCCTTTTGCAGCAATACTTTTGGTTACACAGTTCATTATCCTGTTAACCTTCCATGAGTGGGGACACGCCAAATCGGCAGATATGTTGGGTGATTCGACAGCGCGCGATGAAGGACGGATGTCCCTGAATCCAGGTGTCCATATTGATATGATCGGGACGATTATACTGCCGCTGCTCGGTTCGTTTTTTGGTGGGGCTTTTTTTGGCTGGGCAAAACCGGTGCCCGTGAATCCGTACAATCTGAAGAACCCAAGGCGGGACTTGATGCTGATCGCAGCAGCAGGACCGTTCATGAATATCGTCCTTACTTTCGTGATCTTGGGCGTGCTTAAGGGACTTATAGCGTTTACCGCTTTTGATCCATCTGAATCCGTGCTTCATTTTGAGATTAACAGGCAATTAATTACGATGGGATTTATAAGTATTTTTCTCGCGGCGTTTAACATGCTCCCACTCTTCCCATTGGATGGATTCAGCGTGGTGAGAGGTCTGCTCCCGGAACATTTAGTACGCGGATTTGAAAAGTTGATGCCATACGGAATGCCGATTCTGATGTGCCTTATTTTTCTGCCAGGTCTTTTGGGTATACCAAACTATGTATTCGGGTTCTTGTCGAAGATTAGCTACACAACATTCGATCTAATAGCAAAAATCGTCGGCTTACGATAAAAATTTCGGTTTTCATCGTAAGTCTCAACGCGTGCCGTTTACAACATTTACAACGCTGAAAACACCAAATATGCTAACTGAAACAATTGAACCCATTGGAAATCAAGACTTGGAAACGTCGTCTACTGCCGCAGCCTCGCTCTACTCGGTCAAGTTGGAAGGTTTTGAGGGACCACTGGATCTGCTCCTCCATCTGATCCAGAAAGAGGAGATGGATATTTATGATATTCAGATCGCACAAATCACGGATCGGTACCTGGAATACGTCAACTTGATGGAGGAACTCGATTTAGATGTCGCATCCGAATTTTTGGTGATGGCAGCGACGCTTCTGCATATTAAATCACAGAGTATTCTTCCACAACTCACGCCAAATACTGAACACCCGATTGGTGACCAAGAGCAGCTCGTTAGACAACTCTTGGAGTATAAACAGTTCAAAGAAGCCGCCAAGGTCTTGGATGTTTACGCCGAGCAACAGACATGGGTCTACAACAGAAGCCCGGAGACGCACGCTGATTTAGACGGCACGCGTGCATTTGAAATTAAAGCGACACTGTTTGACCTACTCACTGCCTTTAAGACTATAAATGATCGGGCTGCGGAAATAGACCCAGAAGAGTTATATGAAACCGTCGAAGAAGAAACAATCACCGTTGAAGACAAAATCGACTTCATTGAGAGGCATTTGGAGCGTGCCGACCAATTGCTATTCGACGAACTGTTCCCACTGTCTGCAAGCAAAACGGATTGGATTGTCACATTCCTTGCCATTTTAGAACTGATTCGGATCGGGAAAATCGCCACTGTTCAAACTGACCATTTCGAGAGTATCTATATTGTTAAACAGGAACAGCAGGCACCAGATCGCGAGATCGCACCGCCTCCGACTGTAGAAACCCCTCGCTCGGAAGAACGAGACTATTAGGAACTTAGTTTATGGATTCTGAAAACGTTACGACTGTCAATCCGATGGAAGAGGTATATCTGACATCGGTGCAAAAACTTAAGTCAATTTTGGAAGCGATTCTGTTTGCTGCGAGTGAACCGATTTCGCTGGACCAGCTTCAAGACGCACTGCCGGGTTTAGGGAAACGCGCTATCCGAAACGGGCTTGCTGAACTCGGTAACGACTATCAAGAACTGGGTCGAAGTTTTCACCTTACTGAAATAGCGAATGGGTACCAAATTTGCACGCGCCCCGAATATTCGGAATGGATCCAGAAGTTTTATACCCGACAGGTTCGCGTCACATTGTCTCCGTCTGCCTTAGAGACACTCGCTATCGTTGCTTACAAGCAGCCGGTTACACGTGCCGATGTCGCAGCAATTCGCGGTGTAAATAGCGACAGCGTCCTTAATTCACTTCTTGAAAAAGGGCTTGTCCGTATCACTGGTAGAAAAGAGGGGCGCGCCCTGCTTTTCTCAACGACGGACGAATTTCTCCAACAATTCGGATTGAAGGATGCCTCTGAATTGCCGTCGCTTGATGAAATCGACGAGCTGCTTACCACACCAAACGGGAACGAATCCGCTGAAAGCCTACTTCCAGAGATGATGGAGGAGGTTGCTGAGTAATGAACTACGATGCATGGTTCCAGTGCAGTGAAGGATGCGATGAGACCTATCCACTCACTGAAATTATCTATCGGTGCAGAAATTGCGGTGGTCTGTTAGAGGTCCAACACGATATAGACGTGTTGAAACAGCGCAGCGCGGCTGATTGGAAAACCCTCTTTGAGCGACGTTATAGGCGCACACAGTACCCCTACGGTAGTGGTGTCTGGGGAAAAAAAGAACTCGTCTGCCCAAATATTGATGATGCTAATATCATCTCTATGTATGAGGGGGGTACCAACCTATTTTGGGCAGAGCGGTTGGGTGAACAACTCGGCTTACGAGACCTATGGATCAAGCAGTGCGGCAACAGCCACACAGGTTCCTTTAAAGACCTCGGGATGACCGTCTTGGTCTCAATGGTTAAACAGATCATCGCTGAGTCTGGAAACATCCGCGCTGTTATGTGTGCTTCCACTGGCGATACTTCCGCTTCGCTGGCAGCATTCGCATCCGCCGCAGACATTCCGGCAATTATCCTCTTACCGAAAGCCAAAGTTACCCGCGAACAACTTATCCAACCCATTGCTAACGGTGCCCTGACGCTTTCGCTTGAGACCGATTTTGATGGGTGTATGGCGATTGTCCAGCAGCTTGCCGCACGGAAAGACTTCTATCTTGCTAACTCTATTAACTCTCTCCGTATTGAGGGTCAAAAAACGATTAGCATTGAAATCGTACAGCAATTTGATTGGGAAGTCCCGGACTGGATAATTATTCC
>JAAXHI010000078.1:7193-16549 GCA_012270875.1 Candidatus Poribacteria bacterium
TTTCGGTGCATCGTGCGATCCGTACCTTGCGGCGGTTTGACGGGATCGTTGACCAAGCCACAGAATCAGAACTCGCGGACGCTGCGGCGAGAGCAGATAGAACCGGATTGTTCAATTGTCCGCACACCGGTGTCGCATTGGCTGTGCTGATAAAAATGGTAGAACGTAAACAGATCCAGCCGGACGATAGAGTTATCGTTATCTCTACCGCAAATGGTCTCAAATTCCCAGATTTCAAGGTAGCCTATCACGATGTCGATCCTGGCGAACCACCCCCTCGTTACCTAAATGCCCCGATTGAATTAGAAGCAGACTATGAAGGTGTCCTGAAACAGATTGGCGCACATCTTGACGCATAACATAGTCATACAGACGCAAGCGATGTCGCCTTGCGATAAAGATTTGCAACAAATCCGCATAATATGGTATAATCTAAATGTCAACTTACGAACCTTACCGACAATAATAAGGAATAGGAGTGAATGAATGTCAGATCAGTATCAGCCTAAGCCTGAGCATAAATTTACCTTCGGATTGTGGACTGTTGGTAACCCAGGACGCGATCCGTTCGGTGATATTGTCAGGCCTCCCCTGAAACCGACTTACACTGTCGAAAAACTGAGTGAATTGGGCGCGTACGGAGTCAATTTACACGATAACGACCTTGTCCCCTTTGATGCCTCAGCAGCCGAACGTGATAATATTGTTAGCGAATTCAAGAAGGCACTTGCAGATCACGATATGAAGGTGCCGATGGCTACAACGAATCTATTCTACCATCCAATCTTTAAAGACGGTGCTTTTACCTCGAATGATCCGAAGGTCCGCGCATTCGCGATTCAGAAAACGCTGAATGCTATTGACCTCGGTGTCGAACTCGGCGCAACGGTTTATGTCTTTTGGGGTGGACGCGAAGGCGCGGAAGTAGATGCGGCTAAAAACGGACCAGATACTGTCAAATGGAACCGCGAGGCGATGAACTACTTCACGCACTACGTCAGGGACCAAGGCTATGATCTGCGATTCGCGCTTGAGGCGAAACCGAATGAACCGCGCGGGGATATCTACCTACCGACAACGGGCCACATGCTTCACTTTATCGAAACGCTTGATTACCCAGAAATGGTCGGCGTTAACCCCGAATTCGCACATGAAACGATGGCAGGTTTGAGCTTCCTCCACGGTGTCGCACAGGCTTATGAATCCGGCAAACTCTTCCATATCGACCTCAACGATCAGAAGATGAGTCGTTTTGACCAAGACCTGCGCTTCGGCTCCGAAAATATCAAAAGTGCGTTTTTCCTCGTTAAATTCCTTGAGGACGTGAACTGGGATGGTAACCGCCACTTTGACGCACACGCCTACCGAACTGAAGATGAACAAGGGGTTTGGGACTTCGCTGCGGGGTGCATGCGAAGCTACCTGATTTTGAAGGAAAAAGCATGCCGTTTCAACGAAGATGCCGAAATTCAGGGGATTCTCGCGGAACTGCAAGCACGCGATCCTGAACTTGAAGCACTCATGGCAAACTACAACGCCGAAAGCGTCGGAAAACTCAGAAAGATAGATTTTGAACCCGACACCATTGCCCAAAAAGGACTCGGATACGAGAAATTGGATCAACTCACGTTTGAAGTTTTAACCGGAGTCAGGTAAGCTAAACTTTTACCGAACCGTAAGAAGTCGTTGGCAGTCGGTTGTCGGTAAAGAGGTTTCGTCTCACATTGGTTACTGCTAAAGATCGCCTCAAACCCTGTAGCGCGTAATGGAGCAGATCGCTTATGGGCGAGTACGCCGCAAAATGGAGAGCGGATTTAAGGAACGCATCCGATAGGTCTAACGTCCGTTGTTCCTCCGCAAGGGAAAATTAAAAAATGAATACGCTTATCATTGCGGTTTTGAGTTTCGTCGGCTTCATCATTGCCTATCATACATACGGCAAATGGTTAGCGAGAAAGATTTTCGGATTAGATGCCCAAGCAACGGTTCCGAGTCAAGAACTCAAAGATGATGTCGATTACGTCCCCACGAAAAAAGAGGTCATCTTCGGGCATCACTTCACGAGCATTGCTGGCACGGGTCCCATCGTTGGACCCGCGATTGCCGTTTTTTGGGGGTGGTTACCGGCGTTNNCTACGCAACCGAGGACAGAGCGTCGGAGAGGTCGCAGGCAGGATGATCGGCCCCCGTGCCAAGTTTCTCTTCCTTTTCGTGCTTTTCATGGGTTTGACGATTGTTCTTGCCATCTTCGGTTTGGTCATCGCCCTGATTTTCTCCTACTACCCAGAATCTGTGCTATCGGTCTGGGTAGAAATCCCACTCGCTATCGCCATCGGTATCTGGATTTACCGCAGGGGTGGCAACATTCTCATCCCGTCTATTGTCGCGCTCGGTATCATGTACATCGGGATGGGTGTCGGTGCATACCTTCTACCGATTGATTTGAGTCAAATATTCGGTATCCCGTTACTGGGGCAAACTTACCTGAACGTCGTGGTCGTCTGGACATTGGTGCTTTTTGTCTACTGCTTTATCGCCTCGGTGCTGCCCGTCTGGACGCTCCTGCAACCCCGTGATTTCATCAACAGTCATGAACTCGTATTGGCACTGCTCTTATTGATTCTCGGACTCGCTGTTGCAGGCTTCACAGGCAAAGCAGACCTCGTAGCATCTGCCCCCGCTGTCGCTTCAGACATCCCACCCGACGCACCGCCGATCTGGCCCTTCCTCTTTATTACGATTGCGTGCGGTGCTGTCAGCGGTTTCCACTGTATGGTGAGTTCCGGCACGTCAAGTAAGCAGGTTGAATCCGAGAGCGACGCGCAATATGTAGGCTATGGCGCAATGTTGCTTGAAGGCGGACTCGCCGTTATCGTTATCCTCGCCTGCTGTGCTGGCATCGGGATGGGGATCTTCAACCGCACTGGCACGGGCGCGAGTTACACGTTTGAACCTGTTGTCGCAGCAGAAAGTGCTGTTCCTATCACCGACCAAGAGGCATGGAGAACCCGTTACGCTACTTCCGAAACAGTGGCAAATGCTGATGGTACAACAAGCGTGATTGGCGGTTGGGCAAGCCATAATCTCAAGGCAAAGGTGAGTGCGTTTGTTGATGGCGGTGGGAACTTCCTTGCGTCGCTCGGTATTCCGCTTAAGATGGGTATCGCAATTATGGCAGTCCTTGTCGCCAGTTTCGCTGCCACAACGCTCGATACCGCGACACGACTCCAGCGATATGTCATCTTTGAGCTCGCGCAGACGGCTAACATCAAACCGTTAATGAACCGTTACGTCGCGACTGCGTTTGCGTTAGTGCTTGCGGCAGCTGTCGCTTTGCTACAAGGACCAAGTGGACCCGGTAGTGGCGGCTTAACCCTCTGGCCCCTCTTCGGCGCGACGAACCAACTCCTCGCTGGATTAGCCTTTATGGTGATTGTCTTCTATCTTGTCCGCCGTAACAAACCGATCTGGTTCGCGTTCCTCCCGATGGTTGTCATGCTCATCATGCCTGCGTGGGCAATGTTGCATCAGATGTTCGACCCAGAGACCGGATGGCTCTTCACCGGCAAATACCTGCTTTTCGGATTCGGGGTTGTCGTAGAGGCGTTGCAGATCTGGATGGTTGCTGAAGGGGTTATCGCATGGCGAAATGCCCGCGGGAATTACCCAGAACTCCCGCCGTTGGAAAGTGTTGCTGCTGATTAGAACGCACAGACATAGATGTAAAAGCTTAACGGAGGATCTAATAATGAAATACGCCAATAGGCAACACAGATTAGAACAACTGAGGCTCCGCGAAGCGGAAGGGACTTTGACAAAACAAGAGCAGGCAGAACTTCTATCCATCTTCGCTGAGTTAGATGCTGAGGAAGCAGAGGCGTTGAAACCGGCGAAAGAAACGAGCCAACAGCTGCAGAAAGAGAAAACCGCACTTGAAGAAACTGCTTCGCAATTACAAGATATTGTTACTGAACACAAGCAACTGTTAACCGATGCCCGCGCATATCTGACCCAACTCCAATTAAAGCGCGCCCTACTTGCCGATAAGTATTACCGCCTCACCGGTCAAAACCTCTCACAAAGATAATCGAAACGAAGTGACAAAATGGATGCATTACAGCGAGAGAGGGTCCGCCAGCGTTATGCATACAGTTGTGGATATTGTGGTGTTCATGAATCAGATGTCGGTGCAACATTAACAGTAGATCACCACCACCCAACAGCCCACGGAGGCACAAACGATGATGAGAACCTCGTTTATTGTTGTCCCCGATGCAATGAACATAAAGGCGCATATTGGCACGAAGTCCAAATTCCGCATATTCGCTTACTGCATCCACTTGTAGACGATCTAACCTTGCATCTTCGTGAACAACAGAACAGCGAATTCATTGGTGAAACACCCGAAGGGATATTTTACATTCAACGCTTACGTTTGAATCGCCCTCAACTCATTGAACACCGTCGTCGTAAACATGCAGATCAAAAAACGCATAATGAGGTTAAGGTACTGCGTCAACAGATACATGATTTACAACAAGAGTTAGATCAGTTAAATTTATCTATCCAAGAAACGCTAACTGAGATTGATCAAGAAACCACATAAACACTGTTAATACTTCAGTAGAAGGTCCAGAGATGCCAGCGATGTCAGAAAAACAGATAAAAACCGAAGACCTCCACAATTATCCGTTTGATGCGGACATCTTCCGAAGGACATTCAACAGATACGTTCAAAGATTCAATACTATCTTCATCGTTTTAGTCCTCTTGATTTGCTCACCTTTCATAGCATACGCGATTGCATGGTATTTAGGGGAGGCAAGAGTTGATGTTACAGGTTTCTTAGCCCTTTGGCATGCAGGTGAGAATTTGCTGCTGGATCTGGGGTTTCCACATATAGTATTCGGAATGTTTGCATCCGGAATTATTTCAGTGGGTCACTTCGCTTTTGGGCTTATCTCAGTCGGTGGTTTCGCTTTTGGCGTGATTTCAGTCGGGATGGTCTGCTCTTGCGGCATTATATCTATAGGTGGTATGTCTTCCGTTGGTGTTATCGCAATTGGATATGCACGCGCTTACGGGGTCATCACTATCGCCATAGGTAAGAAAGATATAAACCCAAGATATCCGAGTGGACAGGCTTTTGGGGTTGTTGCAATCGGGCGGCGTGCCCGCGGGGTTTTTACACTGTCTTACGGAGAGGAAGGGGAAGGGACTTATCAGTTTTCACCGAAACGCCAGGATGCGGAGGCTGTTGCCCTCTTTACACGTTGGTTCAAAAAATTCAAAGGCGCATTTGTTTTGCCTTGATAAAATAAAATTTTACAGCATTTTGGAGATCAATAACCGTGGATAAACCTTACACAACTGTTCAACGCAATGATTACACATTAACGATTTTTCACGGAATTGCCCCTTTGGATCCTGTCAACGCTAATGTTGATGTTCATGTAACCTTTCCCAACGGTGAGAGTTTTTCCGCGGTCTTTTTTACGCCTCAAAATATCGAGACTTTGATGAAAGGCTACGAAGAGACTGGCGAATGTGCCAACGGCTTATATTTCTGGACATCTGATATGCTGATTGTTCAAAAACTCACTGAACAAACTATCTGTGAAATAATTGAAAATTTATTGGCAGAAGGAGAATTTGCATCCGTTTTCTCAAAAAACAAGGAATCCGAGATTATTTCTCCTAAAGACGGAGATAAACTCTTCAAACGTTTTGATGAATCCTTATAGAATTCCTATAAGTCTTACCGTCCTATTGGATGTGCCCCAATTCAACCTTAGACGACCGATCAGTGTGGATAGCAGATGTCAGTCAACAATGGATGTTTGATGGAAATTCCAAAGAAATCAAGATTGGTAATAAAACCTTTACGATTGATAGCACATCACTTTTGCTTGCAGGTGAGTTCATCGCTAAACGCAAAACACTATTAGGCTACGCGGCGCGGACAAGAAAACGCGCTCACCAACAACGAAAAAAAAATCAACGCTCACCCTCCGCACGATGCAGTGGTTCGGGCGTATTAAACCGATACTAGCCCGTAAGGAGAAAAATTGATGAAGAAGTTCGCGACACTTTTTTGTGTTTTGATGATACCTTTGGCACTTGCATCCGATACACAGCATCGGTTCAAAGTATACGTAGATGTGAGTGGTGACGAAAACGCTGATCAAGCAGTTAATATTGTCGAAAGTCATCTGAAAAGAGAACTCCGTCTACTCGGGGATGTTGATGTCGTTGGAAAAGATGACGATTGGGAATTTATTTACAAGATTTTTATGATGACTGAGGAATTTGCGGATGGATGCCAGACAGGAGGGTTTTCAATCGCTACATACTATGCCCAACGTTTGGGGACATACCACTACAAAACTCTTGATTCTTATCAAATTATGCAGGCTACCTGGGGTGGTGTGTTAGGGGCAGCCATCTATACTCGTGACTCATTGCCAGAGTTCTGTATCAGTAAAATAAATAAGTTTGATAAAAATATGTTAGAACCCAACCGCAAACGCCTAACAGGAATATCTTACTGAATCACAAGATCTCTTCCACTCCTTATCGTCTCACCGTCTAAGAATTTGAAGTCAAGATTTGAAGAGTAAACCTGTCTCGTAGCAGAAAGCATTGTCCTGAGGTTAACATTTGCGATTATCCTTTCGTCCACTGTTCTGAGACAGGAGGGAATCTCAAACGTAGCAGATAAAGCCATCCGGCTATTTAGTGGCACGGTCAGTTCAGTATCGCTATGAGCAAGCCCGGGACCTCCAAAGTTGTACGGATGATCTGGATTCTCCGGAGGATCTCCAATCGAAATCAAAGCAACTGGACGATCCGAGCACACGAAATCACTCGCACCTTCTTCAGCAACGAATAAAGACCATTTTCTCTGCGAAAGAAGTGAAACTACATTATCAACGCTTTCCAATTCATATTTTAAATGATGACCATGTCCATACTGGATATCAAAACTTTCTTCCTCTACGAAATGCTTCACTGATTCATACTTTGGTGCTTGCTCATCTGCTGGACGTACGCGTTGCATTTGGGATTCATACCTTTCTTGATTAGCAGTAAGACATCTCAATATTTGTTTGATAACCCTCGTTTCAAAATCAGCTATATTGTTTCGGAGTTGCGGGTTGTGTACGCTAAGTAAAGCAACAAAATAGAATAATGTGACCATATCCACGCCTTCGGGTAATGTTGCATTTTCCTCCACGTCCCTTAGTATTCTTGCAATCTCCCCGTCTATTTCAGCAAACAACTTTTCAGCTGCATCAATTGGCTGTCCCGGAATATTTACTCGATTGAAGTCGCGTTGAGATCCAACATTACGAGGTGTGGTAACAAAATGCCTTACGTCTATTTTATCAATGACGTGGAGTTGTTCTTTTTTTAGGCTCGGATCCAAGAATCCACGCAAATAACACTGTGGAATGTAATGATGATTTCGTGCTATATTGCTCATAACCAAACTCCTAAAAAACTGTATTCAAGATATAGCATTTGAAAAATGTTACCCTTGGGCAATTCACACAACAAATAAGTGTAACAGAATTTCCAACGATTTTGCCACTTAAAGCGGTTTTTCTAATCCCGAAAATCTCAAATGTCCTCCATGGATTCGGACTTTATTTTTTGAGCGGATGCTGTTTCCCGCTGAATAAGCACCTTCACGATATCCGCAAGTTGGGAAATTAGTAGTCGCTTTAGGGCATGTTCTGTTACCTCCTCAAAGATGCCTTCCTCCTTGAGGAAATCATCAAAGCTGCCCCCTTCATACTTATTCACAATCAGCCTCCTATTTTGTGGTAATACGAAAAAAGGCGAGGCACAAGGACCTCGCCTAACAAGAAATCTCGGAATTTACCAGAAGCACGCACTATGCTGGAAGTTTTTCAACAGCCGCAAAGAAATCTGCGTTTGATGCGCTGAATCCGTATTGCTGTTCTACCTCTCGGATGGAGATTTCTGTTGTGAACAGGTTATCATACGTATCGGGGAACTCTACACCCGTCGTGGCATCTCGGAACAAGATGATATTGTAGCCGTATCTCGACATAGACCGGATACCGTAATCCCTGCCTAATACACACCAATTCGTTGCGAAACCGGCGAAGAGCAGATGCAAGATACCTCGCGCCTCCAAGAGTTCATGCAGCTGCTGCCCCGTCGCAATAACAAAATCCTCATCTTGGACATCAACTGCAGGAGAGACAGCGAGTTGTGATGCGAGTTTGTCCCAATGGATACCAATCCCCGGCGGTTGACTACGAGGCCCACGGTAAACGGCGTAGTCCCCCTCACGACTACGGAAATCGGAAGGGGGCCACGCCGAAGGTGTAGACGGTTCAGGTGGCTTGTGGCGTTTCAGTTGCGGATACTGCGCCGCCACTGACGGAGACGGGGCATGCACAATCGTCAAACCTGCTTGGCGCGCAGCATTTATCACAGGGACGACACACTCCTTCGTTACCTGCGCCGCGCGTTCTATCCAACTTTCGATGAAATGCACATTCCATAAATCGACGAGGACCAAAGCCGTCTCCTCAACTGGCAACGGCATCTCAAACTCACGCCGGATGAACGCGGTTTCACGGCACGGCACATCTGCAGGCGTGCTATCCTGAAAATAGCGGACACGTAAATCTAACGTTTTCATTGTGGCTCCTGAAATAGCGATGCATCGAGTTCAGCATTCAATGTGACACTCTTTATTCGGCTTTCAGAAAAGGGTTGACCCTCCACATTCTGCACAACATGATGCGGCACTTTGATGCCATCAACATCTCGGTAATCGTCCATGAAGGTTTCCCTGTTCACGATCATACCTTGGTTCATCTCGCGATAGGCGATTTTCACAATATAATGCGTCTCGGCACTAATGTAGACCTTCAACATCTCCCCAGACGGCTGTTGCAAAGCCAGAATATGCGCTTGCTTACCTTGCACATCTTCTGTGCCAGTATATTGGATCGGGATCTCGTTTTGTGAGAGATTCGCCAAAAGCCATACGTTCTCTCGGAAAACCGAATCCTTGAAACTGTTAGCCATCTGCGGCGGTATCGGTTGATTCCCCATCGGGGTCATCACAAAACCAGAAGTGCCATCGAAGACATAAGCCATTTCGCCTTGGGGTGTCTTCATATCCTGTCTAAACTTATCAGGGTAAACATAGTACGATTTGCCCTCTATCTGTATCGGTCCTGTGGGTGTATTAGCAGATGCGCTCGCTTCCATGACAATGTTTTTCACCACTTGCAGCTTCTCAAGTCCACCGTGCGCTTCGACTGCTGCCGCGAGGATTTCTTTGGCTTTCGCCATATCTGCTTCACTCG
>JAAXHI010000078.1:16602-17471 GCA_012270875.1 Candidatus Poribacteria bacterium
ACTGCCTGCACATCTTCCGCTGTGACCTTAGCGATATTATCCGTGAAGGTTTCAAGGAAGTCCGGTGCATAACCGCGATAATCGAGTATCATCTGTTGAAAGGCGATTTGCGAGCTGCTCTCGAAACCGAACACAAACGAATTGACAAGCGAATCTTTAGTGCGCTGCAGCTCCGCTGTCGGTACAGGAGCATCTCGGAGCCCTTTGACGACATCCACAATAAGCGAGATCGCCTCTGCGGTTTTATCGGCGCGGGTTTGCGAATAGGCGAACCACTCCCCGGGGTTTGTATAGTACGATGTGTGCATAATACTACCCACCATATAGGCGAGACCGTGCTTCTCCCGTACTTCCCGCATAAGACGAGAGGTGAAACCTCCCTCTCCGAGAATATCGTTCATAACCCGGAGTGCGAAATAGTCTGGAAAGTCGGGTGTCCGTTTGATACCGAAATGTCCGATCAACATCGTCGTCTGATTTAGATCCTTGAAGATATAATTAACAGATGGACCGGGTGTAGCATCGACGGTTGGGATGTCTGGAAACATGATTTCTGCGGTTTCCCATCCTTCAAACACTTTCTCAAGCTGGGCAATTAAGGTTTCCGTATCAAAATCACCCGTAATCGCGAGCATCATATTGTTAGGGTGGTAATACTTCGCATGGAACGTTTTAAGATCGTCAACGGTAATGCTTTCTATCCCCTCAACTTCGGTATACCACCCGAATGGATGGTCTTTACCGTAGAGGAGTTCTGAGAAGTTTCGCCACGCGAGTTGGATAGGGTTATCGTTGCGACGACGGATACGTTCGATTGACTGCTGCTTACGGAGTACCAATTTGTCTTCGCGAAACGCAGGATTCCTGAG
>JAAXHI010000078.1:17585-30435 GCA_012270875.1 Candidatus Poribacteria bacterium
AATCCGACTTTATCCGCTGGATCATAGATATCCCCGGTTTTAATCAAGCCGTTGATGTTGAAAAGCGGCAATTCGGGGTCTTCAATCAGGTAGAGTTTCATCCCGTTTGAGAGTACCCGTTTCTCTGGAACGGGCGGTTTAAATTCGATCGGTTCAAAGGTAAGTGCTTCGTGGGGTTTCGCGAATGTAGACGGAATGCCACACACTATGAGGCAGGCAATCAGTATTGCGATGATAAGCCTTGAATAGGTTTGTCTTTTCATTGTTCATTACCCTCCGTGCCTTCACCGGCGGGTGCTGCTGCCTCTTTTTTAACGAGTGTGCCGACGGTGCGGTTGCCTTTCGTGAAATAGGTTTTTGCGACTCTCATGATGTCCTCTGGCGTAATTTTATACATATTTTCACGCCAACCCAATATATAGCGCCAGTCGCCAGTGATTCCTTCATAGAAAGCCAGCTGCTGTGCCATCCCTGCGTTTGAACTGAGGTTCCGGATGAAACTGGCGTCAATCTGTTTAAGGATCCGTTTAAATTCCTTTTCCGCGACAGGTTCGGTTTTAAGCTTTTCGAGTTCTGCGTAGACAGCTTCCTCAACATCAAGCGTCGTATTTGGTGAACGGGGTGTACCGTTGACGACAAAAAGATTGTCGTAGCGCGCGCCCGGATACCCATTTATTGAATTAACTGAAACAGCTGTGCCCGCCTCAACGATGTTCTTGTAAAACCGAGAGGTACGTCCATTGGAAAGGATAGCAGAAATCATATCAAGTACATAGTCGTCAAAATGCGGGACTGTCGGCTTATGATACCCAATCATGAGTTGCGGTTCAGCATCAAATTCGACTTCAATCCGGCGTTCACCTTCCTGTGGAACTTCTTTAGTTGTTACCTCTTTGGGAAGCGGTTGCGACTGCATATCACCAAAATATTTATCAATAAGGGCAATGGTCGTGTCTATATCTATATTCCCGACAATCACCATAACAGAGTTATTGGGTGCGTAGTGAATCTTGAAAAACTCTTCCGCTTTGCGGCGATTGAGCATCGCAATATCTGAGGGCCAGCCAATGATTGGCATTCCGTAAGGATGCGCAGTGAACGCAGCGGCGATAAACTGTTCATAGAGTTTGCCACCCGGACTGGTATCTACCCGCATCCGGCGTTCCTCTTTAACTGCCTCACGTTCCACATAAAATTCACGGAGGACTGCGTTCTTAAGCCGATCGGACTCAAGCATCGCCCACAATTCTAACTTGTTGGACGGCAACTCTACCGTGTAAATCGTGTAATCAACAGAAGTGCCGGCATTGAATCCTGTGCTACCGTGTTGTGTATAGATTTCCGTATATTCGCCGGTGACAATCCACTCCTTCGCAAGTTCCTGTTGTTCTTTGAGTGCCGCTTCTAATTCGGCGATTTTGTCGGCATCCGCTCTTGAGCCTTTCGCATGCTCCATGTCGAGTGCATCACCGATCCGGTCGATTTCAGCAAGCACTACCTGCTCTTTTTCATAGTCTTTTGTGCCGATTGTCTTAGTGCCTTTGAATAACATGTGTTCTAACATGTGCGCGATCCCGCGTGTATCATCGGATTCATCCACGGATCCGGCTTTAAAGAGGATATATGGCGCAATCGTCGGCGAGGTGTCGCGTTTAATCATCAATAACTTCAGACCGTTGGGAAAGGTATGCTCTACCACACGGTCTGCGAGATCTTGCGCTGATGCTATTCCGGTCAGGGCAACAAAGAACAGAATCAGCCAATAACGTATTCGTTTCATTTTAATATAACGGCAGTTTTTAACTCAGAAAATGCCGCTTCCTTTCGATATAAACCTATAAATGATATAAAAAACCCTCAGTCATAAGACGAGGTATAGAATTTCTCATATAGACTTCAGCGGAAAAACGAGATTTAAGGTAAGCAGAAAGAAGCCTCGATTGAAGGATCGAGGCTCCTCACGCTTTATTCTTTTTCAAGGTCCTCGAGTAACCCGACGAGGGCAAATCTAATGTGTGATGAGAGTGCAGAGTTCTCCGCGCGGAGGTCTGCGCCTTCTTCATCAGGGTACATGACGTGTGCGGCAACAGCGCGTTTGACCCATCGTTCTGCTCGGTCATCGTAGGGAATATATTTTTCTTTGGGTGCTGTGCACGCTGGGCACTCTTCTGGCGGACTATCTGCTTCCTTCCACAAATAACCGCAAGCAATACAAACAAACATTGTAAAATCCTTTCTCTGTTGCTCCAGTAGATTAATATTTTATAGTAAATTCCAAAAATAAATACACACTTTCAGTCCTCTGGTAGGTGCGGTTTCCTAACCGCACCGGTACTGACGTGTATAAGTAATTACAGAATCTACCATAATACAGAGTTATCAAAATAATTAATCTTCAGAAAATCGAAGTTACAGGTTTTAAAATTAGAATCAGTGTCTGCATTTTAGCAGATTACGTTCTGAAATGCAAGTGTTAAATTCAAGAGATCAACGGTCTATGAAATTGTCCGACATTTAATTAAGTCGCAGACTGCTCTTTAAGTTCGGCAATGCGATCACGTAAAGCGGCGGCTTCCTCATAATCAAGGTCTAACGCGGCTTTTCGCATCTGTCGCGTCAGGTCAGTAATCATCGCTTCAATATCTTGCGGCTCCATATCTTCAATAACAGCGGGTGGCTGTTCCGGTTTCTTCGTATCGTACTCGGTCTCCGATTCAGCGATGAGTTCTTGAATCGCTTTCTGTATGGTAGCGGGTGTAATGTTGTTATCTGTGTTATATTGTAGTTGTATCTCGCGACGGCGGCGTGTCTCTTTCATTGCTTCTTCCATTGCTTCTGTAACATCGTCCCCGTACAAGATGACTTCACCATCAACATTTCGCGCAGCGCGCCCAGCCGTCTGCACAAGAGACCGGACAGAACGTAGAAAACCGGGACGATCCGCGTCAAGAATCGCAACGAGTGAGACCTCCGGCAGATCAAGTCCTTCCCGAAGGAGGTTGATCCCGACTAATACATCAAAGACACCCTCTCGGAGTTGGCGGAGAATGCGCGCACGATCGAACACGTCAATCTCAGAATGCATATAGTCGGCACGGATCCCCGCTTCGGTTAAGTACTCGGTTAAGTCCTCCGCCATCCGTTTAGTAAGCGTTGTGACAAGGACACGTTGTTTACGTTTGACCCGCTCCTTGATCCTACCGATGAGGTGGTCTATCTGTCCCCTGACGGGATGGATCGTAATTTCAGGATCAATGAGTCCGGTTGGGCGGATAATCTGCTCAACGATTTGTGAACTATTTTCCATTTCATAGGAACCCGGTGTCGCTGAGACAAAAACGACCTGATTGACGCGTGCTTCAACCTCATCGAAACGGAGCGGACGGTTGTCCAGTGCGGAAGGCAAGCGGAAGCCATACTTGACAAGCGTCTCTTTCCGAGAGCGGTCGCCACGATACATACCACGCAGCTGCGGGATTGTAACGTGAGATTCATCAATAAAGAGCAGAAAATCGTCAGAAAAATAGTGCATGAGGCAATAGGGTGGATCCCCCGGTTGCAAGCCTGAGAGATGCCGTGAATAGTTCTCAATACCGGAACAGTAACCCACCTCACGCAACATCTCCAGATCAAAGCGGGTGCGCTGTTCAATACGTTGTGCCTCTAATAATTTATTCTCTTTCTCAAACGTTAGAATATGGTCTTGGAGTTCAAGTTCGATATTAATTAATGCCTGATCAAAAATTTCACCATCGGTCATGAAGTGCTTCGCAGGATAGATTTCAAGAAAGTCGCGTTGTGCCAATACTTCCCCAGTCGTTGTATCCATCTCACTAATACGATCAATCTCATCACCGAACAGCTCAATGCGATAGGCGTTCTCACTGTAAGCGGGGAACACCTCAACGACATCGCCACGTGCGCGAAACACACCTTGCCAGAACTCGACATCGTTGCGGATGTATTGAATATCAACCAGAGCGCGTAGGAGTGCATCGCGCCGGACCACTGCTCCGACTTCTATTTGGACCCTCTGATTTTCAAATTCATCTGGTGATCCAAGACCGTAAAGACAGGAGACACTCGCGACAACGATAACATCGCGGCGCGATATTAAGGATGCCGTCGAAGCAAGCCGCATCCGCGTGATTTCCTCGTTAATGCGGACATCCTTCTCAATGAAAGTATCGGTAGACGGAATATATGCTTCCGGTTGATAGTACTCGTAATCGCTGACGAAATAGTGAACGGCATTATTTGGGAAGAACGTGCGGAATTCGTTATAAAGCTGCGCGGCAAGTGTCTTATTCGGCGAGATAACGAGTGTGGGTAACTGGACGTTCTGAATCACATTCGCCATCGTGTAGGTTTTTCCTGAACCGGTCACGCCGAGGAGCGTCTGTGATTTGTTTCCGCGTTGGAGACCTTCAGTCAGTTGGTCAATTGCTTGTGGCTGGTCGCCTTCGGGTGAGAAATCTGAGATGAGTTCAAATTGCTGTTCACTCAATTCGGGTTCGTCATCTTCTATGGCATCAATTTTTGTTAGCAATTCCCAATTCTCTCGCATTTTGGCTTCTTGCTCCTATCGCTATCTATGGAGATTGCAAAGTCCGTCCGGTTCCTGACCTTCAATAAAAGGTTCACGACTAATGTTTTCCGGAGGACATTTATCAGGGTTGCTGAGGCGTCCACTCCACTGATCAATCTCACGAAAAACGATCCCTTCAGGTTCACGGAAGGATTTCTCAGGACCGCGGGCTGCGTCAACCATGAATTTTGTCCAGATCGGTAACGCTGCTCTGGCACCGGTTTCATTGTAGTTGTGCCGATCCGGGCGATATTCATCGAATCCCACCCAAACGCCAACAATCAGATCCGTGGTATAACCGACGAACCAAGCGTCTACATTATCGTTAGTGGTACCTGTTTTCCCAGCTGCAGGTCGGGTCAGTCCACCCCTGATTGCGCCATAACCGGTTCCCTTCTTAATCACAGTCTCCAAAAACGATGTAATCTGATATGCTATCCTTTCATCTAACACGCGGGTTCGCTCAGGTTGATAGTCGTCAGGTGGATAGATACGTTTCCCGGATTTGTCCAAAATATATTGAATGTGCATCGGTTGTGTCCGGAGACCACCGTTTGCAAAGATGCCGTACGCAGCGGTTAATTCAAGGACTGTCATTTCAGATGCGCCTAAAGCGAGTGCAGGCACAGGGGTCATAGGGCTTTGGATGCCCATCCGTTTCGTCAGATCCACAACGCGATTTATCCCTTCCCACTTACCATTTTCGGCGATCGGGGTCTCCAACATTGCGCGTGCTGTCGGTACGTTAATCGATTTCTTTAGAATTTCGCGTATGATGACGGGTTCGTTCCTGAACTTATCACCATAGTTGTCTGGATACCACTTGGGTTGCCCGGGGAAAGGCACAATACCCCACGGTTCATCAACAATAGGCGTTGCGGGCGTTACAATGGAAGGTTCTTCCATTAAGGCAGCAAAGACAATCGGTTTAAAAGCAGAACCGGGTTGTCGTCCTCGCACCCCGGGGCCGCCAATAGCACGATTGAAGTAATTAATCTCAGTCTCAGTGATGTAGTAATCGCGACCGCCTACCATCGCTTTGACGTGTCCTGTTTTCGGTTCATACGCAATGAGTGCGGCTTGTAAATAATCCTTGATTGGATCAATTCTGTTCGGATTCCGTTTATTGGCATCATAATTAGGAAGCCCTCTCCTCGCACCATATTCCGCAGCATCCATAGTACGTAAATGCTCCGCGACTGCTTTCTCGGCGACAGATTGCATAGACATGTCTATGGTCGTGTAGACCTTCAATCCACCACTATACAAATTCTTTTCGAGGTCAGGGATCCGACCGAGTTCTTCAAGGACGTACTGAAGAAAATGTCCTGCCTCGTTTTGTGCTGTTTTCACACCACTGCCGTGCAGATTTGGTGGCAGGAGCGGGGCATTTACGCTTGCAAACCATTCGGATTCGTTAGCGATATAGTTTTCCTCTAACATTTTACCGAGTACTGTATTACGCCGACTTTTCGCCTTATCTGGATTGAAAAACGGCGAAAAAGCAGAGGGGCCTTTCGGGAGCGCAGCAAGCAAGGCACACTCATGGTTGTTGAGTTCGGATACCTTCTTCCCAAAATAGCCGAGTGCCGCTTGTTGAACACCGTGAAGCGTTTTACCACCAAACCTTGATCTGCCTAAATCTACATGGTTTAGATAGCGCTCTAAAATTTCATCTTTTGAGAAGGTTTTCTCAATTCTAACTGCAAGAAGTATCTCGCGCGCCTTTCGCACATAGTCCCTTTTCGATCTCACTTCAAAGAGGTAGATATTTCGTGCCAATTGTTGGGTCAGTGTACTCGTCCCTGCCAGACGTTTATTGTACAATAGTGTGTCTTTGAACGCCCTGGCAAGTCCAAGGATATCAACGCCCCAATGCTCCTGAAATCGTCGGTCTTCAATAGCGATGAACGCGCCTTGTAATCTCTGAGGCATTTGGAGTAGCGGAATCAACCGCCGCGTCGTGCCTTCCTCCTTGTCAGCGATGTCAGCGATCTTCTCCGGTTCAAGGTAAAAGTGCCGGCGTAGGGAATTGTTCTCACCCCGAATAGATGCGATTTTGCCGTCCTTCACCGAAATCTGGACATATCCCGCCTCGATATCCAGATACGGGTACTCAAATTCCCGCAAATGGATGTGTACTGCACCGTTCTTTTTACCAGCATCCAACGCCACAGCGTACTCCCCGGGTTGGCTCAATCTCGGAATAATTTCTGCGACCTTCTTATATTCCAATCGCTCCAATTTATCGATTAAGAACGCGATTTTATCCGCTTCTTGCACTTCGCAAACCGAAGAGTAGACCTCAAGGTGTTGCTGCCATACCTGCTCTGCATCGTATTCGAGCCGCTCTTCTAACTGAATAGCATACACATCTTCCCAACATCCAATTAGCATACCACCTGCAAACCCGATGCCAGCGAAAACCGCCATAGATGCAAGAATACATACAACCCAAAATAGGGTGAGTAAAACTTGAAAGAAATGGTAGAAGAATCGACGCATTTGCCGCTTCGCCTCCTGCGTGGTGTTAAAAAACTGAAAACCAGATAGTGGAATTTAGGGGGTTCTATCTACATCTTTTTTCCGCACCCTCTTAATCGTACACCCCACTGCCCTTGTCTTTTTCGACTTTTCGGGAATATCTTTTCCTGCAATCACTAAATCCAAAGCGTCTTTGAGATAGTGCTTCGTCGGTTCCTTCGGACTGTTATCAATTGCACCGGCGTAGCGGAGGACACGTTTTGCATCAAGAAGAAATACCTCTGGTGTTCTCTTCGC
Source organism: Candidatus Poribacteria bacterium (assembly GCA_012270875.1). GTDB lineage: Bacteria > Poribacteria > WGA-4E > WGA-4E > WGA-3G > WGA-3G. The sequence goes on from JAAXHI010000078.1 coordinate 24,955, forward strand.
ACCGAAATAATCAGCGATTTTATTTTCAGGGTCTTTTAGCACAGGAAATTCAAAACCGTGTTTCTTACTATACTCAGCAATTTCTTCGATTGTTTCTTGTTTATTTGAATTGATCCCGATAAACTGTACTTTTTTCTCGTGCTTTTCGTTGTAAGTTTTAACCAAAGCAACAATCCGTTCTGCATAGTCAGTCGCTATTGGGCATTGCGTCGCGAGAAACATGACCACGGTAGCGGGTTTCTCCTCGCTCAACTGATACAAAGCGTGGGAGGTGCCATCGGCATCTTTGAGGGTAAAATCCTTGATGATCGTGTCAAGTTCTACTTTCTCTGGCTTCTCTTTGGTAACGCCTACTGCTGTGATTCCGATAAATATAGCTATCGCTACACACATACACCGGAAAGATGTGAAGGCAAGTAGAGATTTTTCAACGAAAAAGCGGCTCTTAGAAAAAAAATGTGTAAATAGATTCAGATTTCGCATTTTGAAACTTCCATTGAATTAAGACGTTAACAGCACTGATTGGTTTCAATTTTCTGCTGCAGGTACACGCCGATATAAAATGTTCGTTTTTTTCTTGCATTCTTAACGTGCATGTAATATAATATATAAATGTAAACTAATCTATGTTAGGAGACTCCCATGGCTAAGTATTTGACGGCGCGACAACGCGAGATCTTTACCTATATCCAGCGGCGTATCAAAGAGGGGTATCCGCCAACAATCCGTGAGATTGGCAGTAAATTCGGGTTCTCTGAGAAGGCGGCTCACGATCATCTCAACGCGCTGGAGAAGAAAAAGTATATCGGACGAGAAGAGGGTAAACCCCGCGCAATTTCCATCTTGAAAGAAGCAGATCCGAAACTTCAAACCAGCAAGTGGCTGGAAGGGCAGAATGCGAATCCGAATTTAGCGGAAACGCCACGCGATATTATAGAAATTCCGATTTTCGGGCGCGTGGCAGCCGGGACACCCTTGCTTGCATCACAGAACATTGAAGGCACTCTTCCGATTCCAACACGTATGGTAAATAACCATGAGTGCTTCGCACTTCGGATCATCGGCTCGAGTATGATTGGTGCCGGAATCCTTGAAGGCGATTTTGTCATCGTTAGAAGGCAGGCAAACGCCGACCCAGGCGATATTGTCGTCGCACTCGTTGAAGATGAAGCGACTGTGAAACGCTTCTACATTGACGGAGAACGGGTCCGACTGCAACCGGAAAACCCTGCCATTGAACCCGCTATCTTTAATGTGAATGACGTAATGATACTCGGAAAAGTCATTGGACTTCACCGAGAAATATAGTAACCTCCTTTTAGCCGAACACCTCAACCTCAATTGATGGGCAGAACAGCGTATCTGCCCATTACCTCTCAAAGTGCCTACTCCGAATCCAAAAAATCGGTCAGTTCGTGTAAGTGAGAAAGTTGGACATCCACTATAGACGGGTCCGGACACGTTTTCGCCTGATCTCCAACAAGCCACGCCGTCCACAGTCCAGCGTTCTTACCGCCGACCATATCCGCGCTATAACTATCCCCGACATAGATCGCATGCGGAGGCGCGACGTTTAATTCCGACAAAGCGGCTTCAAAAATGCGCGCGTCCGGTTTTGCTATCCCCAAAACCGTAGAATCTACGATCGCTTCAAGCAACGGGGTAAGTCCATATTCATCACACCAACCGCGGGTGTTCCCAAAGTTATTACTAATCACAGCCAGTTGATAGGTGCCGTGAAGCGTTTCCAACCATCGCCGATTTTTTTCAAGACTTTCGGCAGCACCTGTGCAGAACCATTCAACGTACGCGTCTTTCATTTTTTCACTCAATCCTAACCGCTGATAAATCCCCACCGCGATTGCTTCAGTCGTCTCTCGCAACGAGCAACGCGCCGCATATTCAGAAGCGACCACCCCAACCGGCAGCATTGAACCATCTTGATAAGACCACTCATGCGAAGCGTCTCCGAGCGCGAATTCTGTTATCGTCGCTCTATCAGCCTCGTCAAATGCTTCACGCGTAATTTCTGGGTGTCTTTCATGAATAAACTGATACGCTCGTTCTAACCAATGGATACCGTTTCCATCCAAAGTTCCGCCGAAATCAAATATTAATGCGCGGATATCCCTCATTCGTATTCCTTTTTTGTATTTTATGTCAGGCAGCATGTACCTGTTGATGTAATTTTATCTCCAATGCCTGGACGACTTCAGCAGTGCTGATTTCTGTCATACAGAGATGTGGTGCATCCTTGTGGTAGCACGTCCGCTTATAGCACGGACGACATTCGACCGGTTTCTCAATGATGGTATGTCCAGTGCCGTGAGGCTTATGGCGTACGGGACTGGTTGGACCGAAGAGTGCTACCGTCGGTGTACCTACTGCCGCAGCGATATGCATTGGTCCGCTATCGCAAGTCAAACATACCTCACATCTCTCTAAGAGCGCGCCGAGTTGCAAAATTGATGTCTTTCCGATGAGGTTAATTATCGGTAGTGAAGTAGGCAACGCTTCCGCAAGTGCCAACTCCTTAGATGAACCCGTTAGGACGATCCTCACATCTGGGGCAAGATGTGCAATTTGCTGGATAACCTCGGTAAAATTTGCTATATCCCACCGTTTTGTCCGCCATGTTGTGCCTAAATTAAGAGCGATCAGCCTATCCGTCGAAGAGACATCTTCAACATCCAGAAAAACTTGAATCGTTCGTCGGTCGGTATCTGTATGCCAAAACTCCAGAGCGTCCGCACCTGTATCAATATCAAGCAGTTGCAGTACCCGTAAATACCGATGCACCTCATGAACGCTTGTATCGTCCTTGCAAGATGCGGTTAGCAGCCTCCCACGTCCGTTGACGGTAGTTCCTACACGTATCGGCACCCGTGCAAGAAAGGGTAGCAAAGCGTTTCGGAACGAGGTAGGATGTAACACAACAGCAGCATCAAACGCATCTCTATGTATCTGACGGATCAATCCTATGAGAGACCGATAGCGACCCTGACTTTTGGTGTCAACGATACAAGTATCCACATAAGGGTGGGTTTCCATCAAATCCGCCACAAGTGGTCGCAACAGGAGTGTTAAGTTAGATTCGGGGTAGGCACGTTTTAAGGCACGCAACGCGGGCGTCAATAGCACCATATCCCCGATCCAACCGCCTGTCTGGCACACCAAAATATTTTGCATCGCAGCACCAGTGAAAAGACAACAAGATATGCAACGGTTTTCAGTCTTAGAAGAAAAACGGGTTTGACCAGGCCTTCTTACCGGTTTCGTCCGTTATTTCAACGCGAACGTATTTAGCACCGTTCGGAACGCTATAAGTCGCCTCAGTCAAGAGTTCGCCATCCGATGGAAGGATCCGCCTGCCGCGACTACACTCTGCTTTAAAAACAATCGATTGTGCTGGCGAACACTTAACTGTTACCTCATTGTCTTCTAATGCGAAATCCACAATTTCGGGTCCGAGCGTAGAATAGAACGCGCCTGTTCGGAACGCTTTCATGATGCTCTCAATCGTCAGCTCTTCCGCTTTTACCATAATCCACCCGTGAAAGCAGTCGTGTTCGGTGCCGTGTGCATCATCCGAAGCGATGCCGAGAACGGGTCCACCTCTATCGAGCAAGTCATCCCATGCCTGTTCTGAGAAGCCTTTACCGATGCCCATACAGGTGTCGTTGTAGACCTCAATGGCGAAGTACCCGCGTAACGGCAGATAATCTGTAATTGTGTGTCCCGACCAATAGGGATGACACAAAACGGCTTCACCCCCCTGCGCTTTAATCTCATCAAGCACAGCGTTCGGGTGCATCTTTGCGCAATTGATCGTCTCATGAATGTTAATCGCGACAAAATGATACGTTGCACCGCCGTACGGATTTGATGGATGGACTTCACTGCCGGATATTGCCAGAAAGTCTGATGTGCTGTAAGCACTCACATCGTTAACCTTACGGTGATCTGTGAGGACTAAGAAATCGTAGCCTGCTTCACGGTAGGCTGCGAACCGATCCGCCATGGGCAGCTGCCCATCGGATTCCGTGCTATGGCTATGTGTATTCCCTCGGTACCACTGTCCTGGTTGCTGAAAAGGATTTGCGTTGAACATTGGTTGCTCCTTGTTCCTTAATCATGTGTTCAAGCTATTAGGAATGATGCTCGATAAATCAACTGGACGTATTTTACCTATCCATTTTATTTTACCATATCCAGAATCCGCTTGTCAATAATTGCGCAAACTTACATATCTCCAATCCATTATTCGTTTGACACACCAAAAGCAGTGCATCATAACGTCTCCTAAAAGACAACGGGGGACTTCAAGATGCTTACCTTAGAAAAAGAAGGGGTTTGACCAAGCCTTTTTACCGGTTTCGTCTGTTATTTCAACGCGAATGTATTTAGCACCGTTCGGAACGCTATAGGTCGCCTCAGTCAAGGGTTCACCATCCGACGGAAGAATCCGCCTACCGCGACTGCACTCCGCTTTAAAAACAATCGATTGCGCTGGCGAACACTTAACTGCTACCTCATTGTCTTCTAATGCGAAATCCACAATTTCCGGTCCCATTGTAGAATAGAACGCGCCCGTCCTGAGTGCTTCCATGATACTCTCAATCGTCAGTTCCTGTGCCTTGACCATAATCCATCCGTGGAAGCAATCGTGATCGGTGCCGTGTGAATCATCCGAAGCGATGCCGAGAACAGGTCCACCTCTATCCAGCAAATCGTCCCAAGCCTGTTCTGAAAATGCTTTGCCGATCTCCATACAGCCGTCGTTGTAGACCTCAATTGCGAAGTAACCTCGCAATGGCAGATAATCTGTGATTGTGTGCCCGGACCAATAGGGATGGCATAAAACGGCTTCACCGCCCTGCGCCTTAATCTCATCAAGCACTGCGTTCGGGTGCATCTTTGCGCAATTGATCGTCTCATGAATATTAATCGCGACAAAATGGTGTATCGCACCACCATAAGGGTTGTCAGGATGGACTTCGCTGCCGGATATCGCCAGAAAGTCTGATGTGCTGTAAGCACTCACGTCATTAACCTTACGATGATCCGTTAGCACGAGGAAATCGTAGCCTGCTTCACGGTAGGCTGCGAACCGATCCGACATGGAGAGTTGACCGTCGGATTCTGTGCTATGACTATGTGTATTGCCTCGGTACCATTGCCCGGGTTGGCGGAAAGGATTTGCGTTGAACATCGGTGACTCCTTATGCTGTGATGCTATATTTCAGTCTTTAGGACGAATGCATTAATTATCGACTTGGTAATTCCACACCATTTTAGCGTGTCTACAATCCGTTTGTCAATGATTGTTCAATTGGTAGCCAGCACTATTCAATTTTCGATTTTCAATTATCAGCAGGTCCGGGTTGGTGAGGGGCGACCATAATTGTCTGAATCAGGATTTACAGGATTAGGGGATTTTCAGGATTAGGAAGACACCGTTGTGTAGGACTTAAACAAATC
>JAAXHI010000316.1 GCA_012270875.1 Candidatus Poribacteria bacterium
CTAAAAGTTTATTCTACATAAAGAGGAACAAACTGGAAGTTTATTCTACATAAAGAGGGATTTATTAACAGAAATGGTATTAGTTTGTCCTTTGGTCTTACAAGAAGCGGTTCCATCGATGCCTCAACAGAGATTGCCTCGTCCCAGAACGCCACCTCATCAACAGCACCACCAAAATGATTCTGACCGTTGCGACTGCCGATAGTGAAAGGCAGCTCTTCGGTGAGACACGAAACCTGACCGGACAGTGAAAAGGGGAACAAGCATCTATCCTACAACTTGGCTCTCAGTTGATCCATCAACCCATCTGGTGGATCAAAGGGAAGATCAATTACCTCGTTGGTGATACCGCTATAGTAAATTCCCAAAAGCAGGTTGAATTCGGCGAGGGACTGTTCAAGATGTGTGGGATGAACTTTACTCTCGTCGTCAAGCCAATCAAAGACCGCCTCCGTGAGGTTGCCCTGTGCGGCGACATCTTGCTCGCCATAGCTTAGGGGGCCACCTTCATAACCACCCTCTGGGGTTGAACGCTCCCAGCTACTGAAACGCCAATGCACAAAACCTTTCATGCCAACGACAAATACACGCTTATGGAAAAAGACGACTGGATCATCGGAGGCAGTCGGTGCGATGGCTGTCCCAAATGCGACAGAGACATGAAGTCCGTTCTCGTACTGGACACGTGCGGACGCATATTGCGGTGAAGGTTGCGCTGAATCTAAGTGTTCGCCACCAGAGATTTGACCGAGCACACGGACAGGACGTGAGTTGTCGATATAAGACGACACCAATTGCAGCACGTGCGGACCTTGATCGACTGGTGTGCTGCGGGCACTGGCATCAATGAACTTAATCTCACCGATGCGTCCTGCCGCTACATCTGCTTTTAATTCTAAGTTTTGAGGGTGGAAGTTGAGTTGTGTGTTGACGACAAATTTGGTTTTTGTCTCTTTGGAAAGTCCCGCAATCTGCTTCCAATCTTCACTTTCAACGGCAATCGGTTTTTCAATAATTGCTGCTGGCACACCGGCATCTGAGGCTTGTTTCATTAGTGGGTAACGGATACGTTCATTGCTACCCCGCAGCACCGGTGCCGTGACAATGTGAAGGACATCGGGTTTCTCTTTTTCGAGCATTTCATCCCAATCGGTGTAGCGGGATGAGATATCGAAATCGTCTCCGAACTTATTAAGCAGTTCTTCGTTCATATCGCAGATTGCGGCGAGTTTGCCACCTTTAACAAAGCGATAGGCATCTGCGTGTGCACGGGCGCGACCACCACACCCTAACATAGCGGTTTTATACACAGAAATGTCTCCTTTAATATTCTGATTCCAAGATAAATGAAATTTTGATGGTGATAAAGTATAAGATAAAGTAGACTCAGTTACCGTTTTCGTTTAACGCCCGCGTGAAATCTTCCGAAGTTTCCACCCGCATTGCGGCGCGAAACAGCTGCTTAAGGCGTTGCAGATCATCAATTGATTCCAAAGCAGATTTAAAGGTTTCTGCAACTTCAGACTCTAATTGAAAAGCAAGCGTCTCAAGGATATTTTCACGAATAATTTCTTGAGATCCTTGTTGGATCCCTTGTTGGACCCCTTGTTCGTGTGCTTCTGGTGCTAAGTATTCAGCGATAGAAGGTTGTTGCATGGTTTCCTCCGAAATAATCTCTAAAATCGTTTGCGCATCGTAAACTAAATTTCCCAAAATTGCGAGGCTTCCAAGGTATTCTGGTTTGTTAGGTGTATCAATACTATCAGCGGTTTGGACGCAGCGACGAAGCCATTGCTCGGCATCTACATCTACTGGACGTTGCATCAGCGGCGTGAAGGGTATCAATCCCACAGGCTTCAAATCAAGAATTTCTTGTCCGTCCATTTCAATTAATATGTCAACCTTCTGAAGCGGTTTGCGGCAAGCGATTATCTCGCCTGCCGCTATGTTTGTCGGTTTACAATTCTTCTCGAAGCGAATCCATCAAGCCGTCTGGTGGTTCAAACGGGAGATCAATAATCTCATTCGTTATTCCACTGTAGTACAGTCCAAGGAGAAGATTGAACTCTGCAAGCGACTGTTTAAGATGCGTCGGATGCACCTTGTTCTCATCGTCAAGCCAATCAAAGACAGCCTCAGTGAGGTTGCCTTGCGCAGCGATGTCTTGTTCGCCGTAGTTGAGTGGACCGCCTTCATAGCCACCCTCTGGTGTCGCACGTTCCCAACTGCTGAAACGCCAGTGGACAAAACCTTTCGTGCCGACAACAAATACACGTTTATGTGCAACAGTGCTTTCACTATCGGATGCCAACGTTCCCATACCGGTCCCAAATGCAAGCGAGACGTGGAGACCGTTCTCATATATGGCTTGTCCAGCAGCATGCATCGGGGACGGCTGTGCGGACTCTAACTGATCTCTCCCCGCGATTTGACCTAACACACGGACAGGACGCGAGTTGTCGATATAGGAGGATACCAACTGCAGCACATGCGGTGCTTGGTCAACGGGTGTACTCCGTGCGCTGGCATCAATGAACTTAATCTCACCGATTTTGCCTTCCGCGACATCCCGTTTTAATTCCAAGTTTTGGGGATGAAAGTTAAGTTGCGTATTGACAACAAACTTCGTTTGCGTCTCTTCCGCTAACCCTGCAATCTGCTTCCAATCCTCACTCTCAACAGCAATCGGTTTTTCGATAATCGCTGCAGGGACCCCGTGATCCGATGCTTGTTTCATTAGTGGATAGCGGATCCGTTCGCTCGTTCCCCGCAGCACCGGTGCAGTGACGATGTGCAGGACATCCGGTTTCTCTTTTTCAAGCATCTCATCAAGGTCAGTGTAGCGTGAGGAAACGTCGAAGTCGTCTCCAAAACTGTTGAGTAACTCTTCGTTCATATCGCAGATTGCGGCGATCTTGCCGCGTTTGACAAAACGGTAGGCACTTGCATGGGCACGGGCACGACCCCCGCATCCTAAGAACGCTGTTTTATACATAAAAATGTCTCCTTCAATACTATTTCTAATATCAAGCCAAAGCGGGTTAGATGTTAACAGGAGAAGATACTGGCTAACTTTCTATAACTTCTCTCGGAGTATATCAATTAACCCATCAGGGGGTTCAAACGGGAGATCTATAATCTCATTTGTTACGCCACTGTAGTAAATTCCTAAAAGTAGGTTGAACTCCGCAAGCGACTGCTTGAGATGTGTCGGATGCACATTGTTCTCATCATCAAGCCAATCAAAAACGGCTTCGGTGAGGTTACCCTGCGCAACGACATCCTGCTCACCATAGTCAAGCGGACCGCTTTCGTAACCACCCTCTGGTGTCGCACGTTCCCAGCTACTAAACCGCCAGTGTACGAACCCTTTCGTTCCGACGACAAAGACCCGTTTGTGGGTGTGGTTCCCCGCATCCGGTTCTTTAGGTACTTTCTGTCCTAAACCTGTCCCAAACGCAAGAGAGACGTGAAGACCGTTTGCATATAAAGCCTGAGCGGCGGCATGCATCGGGGAGGGCTGCGTGGAATCTAAATCCTGTCCGCCAGAAACCTGTCCGAGTACCCGTACCGGACGGGAGTTGTCGATGTAGGA
>JAAXHI010000577.1:0-13149 GCA_012270875.1 Candidatus Poribacteria bacterium
CTAAAGGGAGCGGTCGCTATGACCGTTGGGGACGCAGAGACAGCAAACGTTCTACGGAACGCTTCACGGTCGTCGGAACGATGATGCCTCGCGGGCGAAGCCTCCGGTTCGGGTGGAGTTACGATAACCTCGTCTTTATACCGATCTCCACAGCCCAAGAACGCTTCACGGGTAATAACAGAATTCAGGATATTGTCGTTTACGCGCATACCGTTGAGGAAGTCCCGAAGGCGATTGAGGAGGTAAAAACAGTTATCCGAAAGCGGCATAAAGGCGACGACAAATTCGTCGGCATCTTCGAGATGCGTTCAGGCATGGCACAGTTAGAGAAAATCAGTAAGATGATTAAAATCGCGCTCGGCAGTATCGCCGGATTCTCGCTGCTCGTCGGCGGCATAGGGATTATGAACATGATGCTCGTCGCTGTCAGTGAACGGACGCGTGAGATCGGCTTACGGAAGGCACTCGGTGCGAAACCTTTCGATATTATGGTGCAGTTCTTGATGGAAGCCATCGTTATATGCAGTGTCGGCGGCGCAATTGGCATTGGGTTAGGTATGTTCGCTGGTGAGGGGATGGCGATGCTCGCCGTTAAAATCGCTAAGATTGTTCCCGAATGGCCCGCCGTTATTTCTACGCAGTGGATATTTATCTCAGTATCATTTTCGGCTGTGATCGGTATCTTGTTCGGGTTATATCCTGCAGTCAAAGCGTCGTCGCTCTCGCCGATTGAAGCACTTCGCACGGAGTAATACGACACCCGCGCGATGTGGAAATACTAAACCGATTTCAGGTCCCGTTGCGTGTGGAGTTTGTAACTCCGCCTTCTATGGATGTCTCGTCAATTGTAGGTTTTACTATAAACCGATTTCAGGCAATAGCGTCTAAAAAGAGGGCAATCAGCAGTTAGTAGCTGAACAGAAAATTGTTGCAAAAAAAAGCGAACTTCACTTACCATTTCTCTGTCTAAAAGATTAAGCATAGAAATCTACTTAATTCGGAGGCGTGAAATGCGTATATTTGAAGGGTTATCTGTTGGGGTCTCCGCGATTCGGAGCAACAAACTCCGATCCTTGCTAACGATGCTCGGTATTATCATCGGTGTCGCCGCGGTTCTCGCCATGATCGCTATTGGCGATGGTGCCAAGGCGATTGTGCTGCAAGATGCCCAGAAATTGGGCGGTGTCAACCAGTTCACGATGTACCGTAGCTCCTATAAACGGGTTGGAAGTCGTTGGATGCCGAATCGTAGCAACGAATACTTTGAATTTGAAGATGTCATAGCAATTGAGGCGGAATGTCCATCTGTAAAAGTCGTTGTGCCGCGAATTCCAGAATGGCGAGGCGTACTTGTCCAAGCCGCGGATGGCTCTGAATCACGAACAGGCTATAACGGTGTGAACTACACATTCGCAGAAGCGATGGATTGGGACATTGAACAAGGTCGGTTCATTACTGAAGAAGACATTGAAAAGGAAACAAAAGTTTGTGTGTTAGGTACAGAAGTTGTGATGGCTTTATTCGGTAACGCCTCACCGATAGGGCAAGAAATTAAGATTAGCAGAGGCGGTGATCGGTATAGCCGGTACGGGCGCAAGGAAGAAAATCGTTTAACAGAGCGGTTTACCGTCGTCGGAACGATGGCACCCCGCGGTCGAAGCCTACGATTCGGGTGGAACTTGGATGACATGATGTTTCTCCCACTCACAACAACACAGAAACGTTTCACCGGCAATGATAGGATTATGATGCTTTCAGTCCACGCGAATACCGTTGAAGAGGTGCCACAAGCGATCGAAGAGGTAAAAGCCGTTCTGCGGAAACGGCATAAGAACCAAGACGATTTCTTTTCGCTCAGGGATATGCGAGAAGGTATGGCGCAATTGGAGAAGATCGGGAAGGTCATAAAAATCGCGCTCGGCAGTATCGCGGGGTTCTCACTCCTCGTCGGTGGCATCGGGATTATGAACATGATGCTCGTCGCAGTAACCGAACGGACCCGTGAAATTGGACTCCGAAAAGCAGTCGGTGCGAAACGTGCGGACATTTTGATACAGTTCTTAATAGAAGCCGTTGGTATGTGTGCGGTCGGTGGTGCAATCGGTGTTCTGGTGGGCATGTTCGCTGGGGAAGGGATGGCACTGCTCGCCGTCAAAATCGTCAAAATTGTACCCGAATGGCCCTCGGTCATCTCAACGCAGTGGATCATAATTTCCGTATCATTTTCAGCGATCATCGGTATCTCTTTCGGGCTGTATCCTGCAATAAAAGCGTCAGCACTCTCACCGATTGAAGCACTCCGTACGGATTAGGAGGCACACGAATGAATCTAATTGAATGTATCATTTTAGGAGTTTCGAGTTTGCGGCGAAACCCGCTCCGTTCCGCCTTGACCATCTTAGGAATTATCGTCGGTGTCGGCTCTGTTGTGAGTATGGTATCCGTCGGCGACGGGTCAAGTGCTATGGTTCTGCGTGAAATTGAGCGAACCGGTGGCACGAAAATCATTGAAATCTATAAAGACGATTGGGACAAACAGTCCGGGACGCTGAGCCGTGCGGCTGGAGAGGCTGTGCGCGGCAGAGGTCGTTGGAAAAGGAACCGTGCCGAAGATTTGGAAACCGAAGATGCCTTTGAAATCCTGAAACATGCGCGCGGTGTGGTTGATGTCGTCGCTGAGGACGATATGGGTGGCTGGAACGTGAACTACAAGGGACGCTCCAAGGAATCCCGTATTGTCGCATCAACTGCTGGATATGACAGGTCGCATAACTGGTACACTTCAAGTGGTAGGTTCTTCTCCGCTGAAGAAGTAGAAGCAGCGAGCAGCGTTGCCGTCATCGGCTCGAAAATCGCTGAGGAGGTTTTCTTGCAAGAAGATCCGGTAGGCAAAGAGATTAAAGCCTCGCGTCCTTCTTATTGGCGTGGCAGGAGCGGACTTTATGAAGTACGTCTCAAAGTCATCGGTGTGATGGAAGAGAAAGGTGACGCGATGGACACTTCCGGTTGGGACGACCGGTTCATTATCCCGATAACGACGCTTCAACAGCGGTTCAAAGGACGGCAAGACGTTGAACGCATCCGTGTGGAAGCCGTTGATGTGGATACCATTCCTACCGCGATCGTAGATGCCAAAGATATATTAGGGCGACAGCACAATAACACAGGTGAAGAATATAACTACTGGACCGCTACAGAGGAATTAGCGACCGCGAATAAGGTCGGTTTAGTTATGAAAGCCTTGATGGGTGGCATCGCCGGTATCGCGCTCATGGTCGCGGGTATCGGTGTGATGAACATCATGCTCGTCTCTGTCACCGATCGGACAAGAGAGATCGGGTTACGGAAAGCACTCGGTGCGACGCGGAACGATATTTTAACCCAATTCCTGATTGAGGCATCCGTGCTGACACTCGCGGGTGGTATTCTCGGCGCAATCTTAGGGATCTTCATGGGGCGCGGCACCGCTGCACTCATCTCTAAGTTTGTTTGGGAAGGGAGCAACTGGCCCTCGGTCATCTCATTCGGAACGATGGTGATCGCTTTACTTGTCTCTGTCGGTATCGGTGTTTTCTTCGGGTTGTATCCTGCCAACAAGGCGGCAAAACTCACACCCGTTGAGGCACTCCGGTCGGATTAGTCAGAGGAATGGCTGTCAGCCTGCGGCTTGTCAGCATTAACCAACAACTCGACTCCGATATACATGTTAAAGGCACGAGTTGTTGGTTAAAGAAAAAGAACTTGATAGCCGAAGGCTAATGGCTGACGGCTACTATAGGAGGGATTGGTTTTGAGAAATCTAATTATTACCGTCGCCGTTATTTTAGTCCTCGTTGTTGCACTCGGTTGGGTTGTGCTTGGACGTAGCAAAAACGGAACAGACCTAGCTTTAGCGAAGAAAGTTGAGGTCATCGAACGCGGCGATTTCCAAATGAGCATCCGAGCCACCGGCAACCTTGAACCGCTTATTGACGTAGAGGTTAAATCCAATGTTGAAGGCGAGATCGTTAAGCTGTACGTTCAAAATGGTGATTACGTACAAGCAGGCGATGACCTGATGGACCTTGACCCTGAACTCTACCAAGAAGAGAAGAAGCAGGCGGAAGCGGATGTCCGCGCGGCGAAAGCACAGGTCAAGCAAGCGGAACTCAACATTTTACTGAAAGAAGAACGCCTCGAAAGTCAACTCACACAAGCTCAGGCAGATTTGAAAATGGCGCAAGCAAGTTTTGATACGACGCAAGCGACAAGCATCACACAAATCAACCAAGCGGAAACGGACCTTCTGACGGCGCAAAACTCACTTGACCAAGATAACATCGCCTTGGAGCAGGCTCGCATCGCGCTGGAGCAGGCAAAAATCACACTGTCTGAACAGGAGACATCGCTGAATTCTGCCAAGATTTCGTTGGATAACGCGAAATCGGAGCTCGATCGGAACACCGAACTTTTTAAAAAGGAATTGGTTTCCAAAAAAGCGTTGGAAGACGCACAAGCACAGCACGTCAACGCTCAAGTTCAATATGAAAATGCCCAAAAACGGGTAAAATCACAGAAACAGACGATCCTCTCGCAGGAAAGAACTATTAAAGTGCGCGAAACTTCCATAGAATCCCGCGAGTTGACATTGGAAAACCAGAAGAAGAACCTTGAAGACCTTAGAAAGATGCGGAAGAATTCAGAAGAAGAAGCGCGACTCCGCGTCGAAAATTCTCAAACCCGTTTAAACGAATTGAGCCTCAACATTGATAACGAGAAATCATTGACGGAACAATCCAGAGTCAGTGCAGATGCGAACCAACTCCGACGCGAGAGTACGTTGAAGAACCAGACAGAACGCTTGGGGTGGACAAAGATTAAGGCACCTATGTCAGGTATCATCACACTTTTGGAACTTGAAGTGGGTGAAATCGTGACTTCCGGACGCTCTGCATTCTCGCAAAGTCCACCGCTCATGACCATCGTTGACCCCTCCAAAATGGTCGTTAAAACCTTCATCAACGAAGTCGATATGGAACGATTGAATGAAGAACAGAAGGCAAAAATCAAAGTTGATGCCTACCAGACCAAAGCATACGAAGGCAGAGTCTATGAAATCTCGCCAAGCGGGCAGCAACAGGACAATATCATCTCCTTTGAGGTGATGATAGAGGTACTCGGTTCACCAGAGGAACTCAAACCCGGCATGAGCACAGATGTTGACATCATCACCTACGAGGAACAGAATGTCCTGATGGCACCGATTGATGCGATTATCAACGAGAAAAGCGTAACGGTCAATGCACAGGTGGGTAACACATCCCCGTTCAAAGCGAATCAACCGATTGAGATGCAGACCATCAGCGAGAAAACTTTCAACGGCACAGTTGAGAGTGTCGGAAACGGCAGCGTGACCATCCGTTTGGATAGCAGTCAGCGTGGGATTATGCCGGGTCCGTCAACGGTATCACTCCTCGTTAAAGGCAAAAAGGAAGCCGACGGTGTCCGCGCACAGGTCAGCGTTTCAAAAGGGAAATTCGTCATATTGGATGATGGGAGTGCCAAAGGTAAGAGAACACCTGTTGAAACAGGCATGCAAAACGAGACGAAAGTTGTTATCACCAGCGGCGTATCCGAAGGTGAACGGGTTGTTCTGCAACAAAGAAAACCGCCACAAGGCGGCTGGGGACGTTAAATGGCTATCAGCCATCGGCTATCGGCTATCGGCTTTCAGCAGTCATCAATTGGACAAGAGGTCTTTAGTTGTGTAGCCCTCTTAATTCTCACTGCGAAGCATGCTGACAACTGATGGCTGACGGCTATTATAGTTGAATAACTTGACTATCATAAGCGAGATACGCGTTGTCCGGGAGTTCAATCTCCATCTCTTTACACTGTTCTGGGAAATAGCGATGATCCAGCCGGTGCATGATGTGCGTGAAATAGGTTTCCCGCGTTTTTAGCGCATCGCTAATCTCTAACGCCTCACCCACCGAGAGATGTGTCGGATGCCTCGGATTGAAACTCAGCGCGTCAATCACGAGCACCTCAATCCCGTTCAGCAAGTCCTGCGATGCCTTCGGGAGTCGTTTCACATCCGGTACATATCCAAAGTCATCAATCCGGTAGCCGTAGGTATCAACATTCCCGTGTTCAACGGGAATCGGGGTAATTTCAAAACCGAGCAGTTCAAACCTCGTATCCCGATCAATGACATTCGGAAGCAGATGCCCGACACCGCCCCCTTGGAACGTCTCCTTTGTGAACATATAATCGAAGTTCCGTTGTAAGATGCCCATTGTCTGTTCGGGACCGTAGATCGGCATATCCATCTGCTGTTTTCGGCACGGCATCACAATATCGTTCGTCCCACTGACATGGTCGGCGTGAGAGTGTGTGAAGATAACAGCATCTATCCTGTCAATCCGATTTCGGACAATCTGGTCCATGAAATTAGGCCCGAGGTCGAATTGGAGGTTTTTCCCGTCTTTTTCGATATGGATTGATGAACGGGTCCGGTAGTTTTTCGAGTTAACATCCCGTGCATCTTCGCAGGTTTCGCACTCACACTTATACTCAGGAACGCCTGTTGAGGTGCCTGACCCTAAAATCGTAATCTTCATATTTTTAAATATTAAATCTGGTCACCGTTCCACTACGTTTTGCGGCGTACTCGCCCATAAGTGATCTGCTTCACGGTGGTTTTCGGTTAATCCCAATTGTCTCTGGATAATAAGATTTCTTAACGGCTTTCGGCTTTCGGAACCATCAGCAAGAATAACCTTCGGCTTTCGGCTTTCAGCAAAGAGGTGTGTTTTTACTTGGGTGTTTTCCCAAAGTTTATCAGAAACCTCTTAACTGATTGCTGACCGCTGATTGCTGATGGCTAATGCGCTGATGGCTGATGGCTAATGGCTGTCCCAATGACTAAACTTACGTTCGAAGAATGCCTTGTCCTGGCGGATGCCCTCGGTGATACACCGATGACGGTTATCTCTGCCTCCCGCTTGAAAAACGGGATGTGCGATGCCTACATCGCTGGCACGCTGATAGATGTTGATGCCGCACTCGTTTTTGATGCGTACTGTGCGGATGAACCGTGCGGTTTCGGCACTGATGCCGACGCATTGTGGCAACTCTTAAAAGCGGCCAACGGTTGGGGTTGTGTTAACGTTAATACCGCATGCGCTGCGTCTCTCGGTGCCCTTATTGAAGCAGACAGAGACACACCTATCCGTTATTACGGCGATGTCTATCACGCGCTTTTAGCACCTGTTCACTGCTATCCGAACGAGGCAGTTCGTCTTTTGACATTAGAAGATGTCCCGCGTCTGACGGAAGCCTCGGCGGAAGTTCAAGGCAACGGTTATAAGACACACGCGGCGATGGTAACAGATGGCATCGCCGCTGGAGCCGTTGTGGACGGTGCGATCATCGCTATCGCGCATACTTACGCAGAGACTGACCTGCATGCCGACATCGGAGTCTCTACACTCGAAGCGTGGCGTGGAAAAGGGTTCGCAACTGCCGCGGCACGGCTCGTCGCCCAAGAAATTCAGGCGAGCGGTAAAGTGCCAGTCTGGAGTTGTGGTGAAGACAATTTCGCCTCGCTTCGCGTCGCGGAAAAATTGGGTTTCACCGAAATCGGTCGGCGTACTTACGTCATCCCAACTTCACCAATTTTAACCCCCTAAATCCCCCTTATCAAAGGACTTTAATTTTAACCCCCTAAATCCCCCTTATCAGGGGGACTTTAAGAGGAAATGCGTAAGTCTTACCGCTTCTATCCGAGTGCGTCGTCTACTTTATTGATTGCGGCCGCCATTAATCGCGCGTGCTCTTCTTGCATGTTCACATTGAATCCGAACCGTAGCGCGCGCCCTAAGATAGATAACGTTTGTGGACACATATCCCGCGAGTATTCAACATCGCCCTTGTAACGCGGATCCGCCCACGGATACCCTGATGCGTCGGGTGAGTGCTTGAACAAGATGGAATCCCAATAGGTATAGATATGCCGATCCGGGAAACCTTCGTTGTAAGCGGTCCCGGCGTTAAGCCCTTCCGCGCTGAGCGCATCAGAGTATTTCTTCGCAAGTTCCACGTCGCGCACGATAATCGCAGCACTGATACCACACTCACCAGTCGGATCATCTACATGTTGTCGGATATAGCCTTTCGGTGTCTCGGCGAGTTCTGCGGTGAACGCCTTCTTGAGACGGCGTGTATGTCCGAGGATGTCCTCTAATTTCGAGAGTTGCACACGTGCAATCGCCCCTAAAATCTCACTCGTTCGGTAGCATTGCCGTGAGAAGGGTTTGTTCTGCCATTCGGAATCGCTCATCCACATCGGGAGACCGGGTTCCGCTGCGAATGCAGCCTTTTCATAGACATCGTAGTCATCAGTAAAGACAAGCCCGCCTTCCCCACAAGAGATTACCTTGTAGTAGTTGAGGCTCCATGCCCCGGCATGCCCCCAAGTTCCAGCATACTTCCCGTTATACTGCCCACCGACACACTGGCAGCAATCCTCGACAACAAGCAGATTGTGTTTCTGTGCGAGTTCAACAATCGCCTCAAGTCGGCACGGCACGCCTTGCATGTGTACCGGTAAGATGGCTTTGGTCTGCGGTGTAATTTTCCGTTCGACATCGGCGACATCTAAACCGAGTGAATCGTCAATTTCTGCGATGACCGGAATAGCACCCACGCCGACGATAGCGGCGGCGGTCGCAATGAAGGTGTAACCGGGTAAGATAACCTCATCTCCCGGTCCGATGCCGAGACCGGTGAGTGCGCAGATGATGGCTGAGGTGCCTGAGTTCACCATCAAGGCGTGTTTTGCACCGAGGTGTGCGGCTGCTTCCTTCTCAAAACTGGCGACATTTGAATCCTCAACGAACCGAAAGAGTTTACCACTGCGTAAGACCTCGGTTACGGCATCAATCTCACGCTGATCTATCACACTGGGTCCATGCATTCCGCCGGGTATAGATTCGGCGATAACGGGTGTTCCGCCATCTATTGCTAAACGTGCTGCCATTATTCTCCTCCCCAAATCTTAGGACGTAGTTCTGAAGGTATCGCGGTTACAAACCGCTCCTACAAAGGCATGAAATATAGTGGTACTTTACCAAATACATCTCTTTTTGTCAACAGCGTTTCTCTATCCTGCGAAGATGGTCAGTTATCAGTTGTCAGTGGGTAAAGCACCCGTTTATCTGCGCCACCACGCTTTTTTGCCCTGATAGGCTGCGAGGAGTTTTGAAATTTCTTTCGACCTCTTATCCAAACGCAATACCGCCTCGCACGCTTCAATCACCTTCTGTTTAACTTCGTCGTCTTGCGTGGTTTGATAGACATGATGATAACTCTGCGCCACTGCGGTGTGGTATGCGATCGCGTCTACACCTTCTGGCACGTCAGTCGGAAGTTCCGCTATAATCTCGACGGCTGCATCCCACGCCTGTACTTCAGCGTAACAGATAACGCACCGATAGCGCAGATGTTCTTGCGCTGGGTCTAACCAATACGCCTGCTCATAACACATTACTGCCTCTGTCCAAGCGGCGTTGGCGATGTGTAACTGTGCCAGTTCAACATAAAAGTTATATAACCCTTTTTCCGTGATTGTGTAAAGCGACGCGCCGGTATTCACAAGCCAATCTCGTTCCAATAGGAAATTGATCGCTGCGTTTCGCTCATCTTCCGTGATCTGGATATCGGTGAGAAGGTGTTTCGCGGTGGCGGCGTTGGGGAAAATCTTGGTTCGGCTCTTTAGTAGCGGGTAGGCTTGTACCGGTTTCTCCATCGTCAGGAGTTTAATACCGGTAGCGATACGGAAGAGGGATACGATCTGGTCGCTATTTTTGCGGGACATCTCATCAGCAACGGCTTCCCGATTCTCTGAAAAATGCTGATTGAGTGCGTCTATTGCGGCTCGGATGTCGGTATTGCTTGGATCGAGTTGATGCGCCTGCGCTAAAAACCGTTGTGCAGTGAAGAGTTCTCGCCACTCTTGATAGATAGTGCCAATCCGAAAATTGGCGAGCGCGAGGGTTGGTGTTTCGTCGGCTGTGTTGAGGATGTCGTCGTAGGCTTGGATAGCTTCGGCGAGTTTGCCTTCCGCTTCTAATGCCTGCGCTTCAGCGATCGGATGTGGCATGGTGCATAGCATTCCTTAACAAGATATTGTGTTCCATTTTACGGAAATAAAGTTTATTTGTCAATTAACACTTGCATCTATAATGCATCAAACACATATCAGAACAGACACCCAACACGCCCCTAACAACTCCACGAAAACGCCACCCAACTCCTCAAGGTGTATTGTTTGCAGCGAAATCTGTGGATTCGGATGCAGATACTGCTGATTTAGAAAAAGAGATTGATAAACATGTACATGCGTTGTATAATTTAACACAAGAAGAAATTACTATTGCGGAGGAGGAAAGTGATGTTACAAACGAACCTAAGTCGCCTTGCCTCCAGTGCTGCTTACAGTTATGGTAAACCTAACAAAAGTAACATTGGGGCAGATGATGCTCGTATCTATAACTACCGTGGTATTGATTACTGCAAAAAGGGCGAGTTTGACAGCGGAATTGCCCAATTTAACAATGCGATTGCCCTGGTTCCGGAATTTGCCGGAGCCTATTGCAATCGTGGTCTCGCTTACGTCAATAAGGGCAGGTTGGACGATGCTATCAAAGACTTTGATAAGTCAATAGCACTTGACCCTAATAATGCCTATGCTTATTACAACCGCGGCAATGCTTACAGCACTATACAATTACAATCCGATTATGTCGATGCTTATAACAATCGGAGGGCTGCTTACGTAGAAACCGGCAGGCGGTCCCAAGCTCTTGAAAACTACAACAAAGCCCTCGAAGACTACAACGAAGCCATAAAACTTGAACCAGAATTTGTTGAGGCCTATGTCAACCGCGGCGATATTTACAGTATCAAAGGCGAATTTGACCTTGCCCTTGAAGATTATAACAAAGCAATAAGTCTGAACCCAAAGTTTGCTGGCGCATATTACCACCGCGCAGTTTCTCTTGACAATAAAGGCGAGTCTGAAAAAGCCATCATAGACTATAATAAAGCTATAGAACTCAATCCCGATTTTGCTTATGCATACAATCATCGAGGGCTATATTACACGGCAAAAGGCAAGTACGACCAAGCCATTAGAGACTTTAGTAGGGCGATAAAATTAATAAAAGAGGACTTTGGTGGGGTAAGCACCCTGGATTCTGAACTTATTGTCCTTACTTACATGGGACGTGGTTCGGCTTACCACGAAAAGGGCAGGTTTTACCGAGCAATTGATGACTTTAGCAAGGCAATAAGTCTCAAACCTAATGATCCGTTTGCCTACCATGGCCGCGGGTTGGCTTACCGCAATCTATTGGTTTTTGAGAAATCC
The DNA here is from genome assembly GCA_012270875.1 of Candidatus Poribacteria bacterium. Taxonomy (GTDB): domain Bacteria; phylum Poribacteria; class WGA-4E; order WGA-4E; family WGA-3G; genus WGA-3G. The sequence goes on from JAAXHI010000577.1 coordinate 11,414, forward strand.
ATTCAAGACTTTAGCACGGTGATAAACCTCAAACCGGAAGCGGCTGCCGACGCCTATAAAGAGCGCGGTGTAACTTACCACAGCAAAGGGGACATAGACAAGGCGATTGAAGACTATAACGCTGCGATAGCACTGGATCCAAGGTTTGCAGAAGCTTGGACGGAACGCGGTAAAGTTTACCGTGATAAAGGTGAGATTGACAAGGCAATTGAAGATTACAACAAAGCAATTGAACTCAACCCAGAACTCGCTGAGCCTTATACCTACCGCGGACTCATCTACAACGAACAAGGTGAGGTCGACAAGGCGATTGAAGATCAGAGTAAAGCAATCGCGTGCAACTCAGAATTTGCCGAAGCGTACGTTAATCGAGGACAGACTTACTACGCCAAAAACGAATTGGATAAGGCGATAGCAGATTATGACAAAGCCATAGAGATCAATTCAGAACTTGTAGCGGCATACACATATCGCGGCAACGCCTACCGCGCTAAAACTGAGTTAGACAAAGCGATAGCAGATTATACCGAAGCCCTAAAACTCAGACCAAAGATTGCTGAATTCTATTACACACGGGGTGAGGCTTGGCTGCTTGCGAAAGGTTGGGAAGAAGCGAAGACCGACCTAACAGCTGCGCTCCTACAAGACATAGATGTCGCCGCTGCGTTTCACAATACCCACGGAAGCATCGCTGCCTTTGAGGAGAAGATAGGGGTTCGTTTGCCGAAAGAAGTTGTAACGTTGTTAACACCGCAGAGCGAGCCGTTTGAAATTGATAAAGATGCGCGGATCGCGTTGGGAATGAAGTATTATGGAAACGACGAACTCAGCAGCGGACTCGCAGCGCGCCTTGCAGGTGTGCCACGCGAAGAGTTCTGGTATCTGATGGGAGATTACGGTCTCTCTCTCCTTACCCTTGATGAAGAAGAGCTCCCCAATAGCGGATTTTAAAGAATGCCGATACAACCAGTTATTAGCAATAACAGTCCGCTTGTGGGACTCTTCGGACTCAATCTACTTTCTCTGTTGCGAGATCTTTATACAGAGGTATGGATCCCACGAAAAGTTGAAGAAGAGTTTCTCAGAAAGGATCCGATAGTCCGCGGAGAAACCCTCAAAAATGCCCCCTGGATTAAGACTGTTGATTTAACGGATCCGCAAACCGCCGCTGTTTATGTAGGACTTCATGAAGGTGAAGCCGAGGCATTGGCTCTTGCAGGTGAACATGATGCACGCCTCATTCTGCTTGATGAAAAGAAAGGAAGACAGAAAGCCAAGCAAATTGGATTAACGGTTAAGGGCACAGTCGGCGTTTTGCAAGAGGCAAAGGAAGAAGGCTTGATTGATGTCATTAAGCCGCTTTTAATTCGGTTGCAGGCTAATGGAATTCACCTGAGTGAATCGCTCATCAACGACACCTTGCAAGACGCAGGTGAGACAGATTAACGCGCTTATAGGACACGTTTGCATTATACGGAAGTTTGGCAATAAGAGGCTTCTTCTTCAAAGAGATTCCGAGTCCCAATCCTCTGTCGCTTCCGAGAACGACTTGGACAAATCCTCAGATATCGTCTGCTCCAAAAGCTCAATCAGATCTTCACGGAACTTAATCCAATCGTCACCACGACGCGTAAATCGGTGTCTATCGTCTATTTCAACAAACATTGTATCGTTCGGTTCGGACATGGATTCAAAATAACGCCTAACATTCATGTTGATTCTCCTTTTTTATAGCC
>JAAXHI010000577.1:13266-34304 GCA_012270875.1 Candidatus Poribacteria bacterium
CGTGTTGATCGGCATAGTCTCGCATCGCTTTCGCCTTCTCTTCCCCGATAAGTGGGGCAGTTGTGAGTTCACCCGTAAACCGTCCGTCCTGCTCGCAAAGTTGGGGTGCCAATACAGCGTCAACAGCAAAATAATCCGCAATCGGTTGCACAACAAAATCAAGGGATCCGGTTACAAGCACTACGGTTGTCCCTTGTGCCTTATGTTCCTCAATTTCTGATACTGCCTCAGTAAAAATTCTGGGACGTAGATAACGCTCAAACATCTCTATGGACAGACTTTTAGCCTGCTCAACATCCATCCCGCGATAATTTCGATAGAATACCTGATTGAAACGGGTCCGACTTATACTGTCCAAAATCAGATAGTACACAGTTTTCGGCAGAAATCCAATTAACCAAAAATACTTCAGAAGGAATGGCACCTGTGCGGAACGAATCCAGACGTAGCAATGCACAATCGTGGACTTTAATAGGGTACCATCCACATCAAAAAACGCGACTGTCTTTTTGGCGTTTGGAACTGACATAATCAGCCTCTCTAAGCGTCTTCCTGTTGTTTCAGCATTGCGCCGAGTTCAGCAACGCGGCACTGTGCCAATTCCAAGAACTCTTGATACCTATCCGGATCAATCGGGGTTCCATCAGGGTTGCCCCAACCCTCTGGTGGAAAGGCAAGCGGTTCGCCAAAAACGATACGCACCGGATGCCGCTTCGGCAAGTTTTGACCTTTCGGTAACGCGCGATAGGTACCTTCAATATATGCCGGTATAACAGGGACATTGGGACCGTAGATGAGCAAACTCAGCATACCCGGCTTGAAGGGTTGAAGGTTGCCATCAAGCGAACGTGTCCCTTCCGGGAAGATAAGCAACCCGCCATTCTGTACCATCACTTCGTTTGCTACCTTTAAGTCCTGTAGAAATTCGGTGAAGTTGCCTTCCCGTTCTATCGGCAGCACATTGAGGCATGTTCGAGCGAACCACCCTTGGAACCGGTTAGCAAACCAGTAATCCCGTGCAGCGAGCGTCCAGAGTCCGTCCGCCCTCATTCCGAGCGCGGTAATCACCGTCAACGTATCAAGGTGGCTCGTGTGATTTGGCATGATAATATAAGGCTTCCCTTGCGGGATATGCTCAAGTCCTTGACACTCCAACGAGAAATAACGTCTGTAGAAGCCGGTAATCATCGCGCGGAAGGCACGCGCGTACCACGGCGGTGCTTGTGCAAACTCCGGCTTTTCGTTTTCGTCAAGTTCAGGTTTGGCTTGTATAGCATCCGGTTGGAACGTTTCAGTCAACTTGACGACATCACCCACTGTTTCCAAATTGGCGAGCAGTGCATCAGGAATTGTTTCACCGAGTCGTCTTTCAAGAACTAACAACAGGTCAAGTCGTGTGAGGGAATCAAGTCCCAGGTCAGTATCCAGCCGACTTTCTCGGCGAATCTGGTGTGCAGGCATACGCGCCAGCCTCGCGAGCGTAGATAGCATTTCATCGGGGATATCCGTTCTATCTGCAGCGCGTCCATCGGCTGCTTCCGCTGCCTTAAGAGCCTCTGCCTCTGTTTGCTTAATACGCGCCTCCAAACAGTGCCGTAGGTGCCCACGATCTATATGCCCATCATCCGTCTTCGGTAGCGCGTCGTCCCAGAGATGGATTTTGTGAAATTGCTGATAACTCGGTAACCCTTTCGCACACGTCTGCAAATGCTGCTGAATCTCTGTTTTCGTCGTCTCGTCAGGTGATGTCGGCACAATCACAGCGTGAACCGTTACGTCCGACCTATCCTCGGTCGGGATACCGGCAACACATATTTCAGAGATCGCAGGACTATTCCGATAGAGTGCCTCCAATTCAACCGGATAGATATTCTTCCCGGAGGCAGGCACAATGATGTCTTTGCAGTGCCCTGTAAGATAGAGATAGCCATCTTCGTCCATATATCCGAGATCACCCGTGTAGAGCCACCCATCTCGAATCGCCTTCTCTGTCGCATCGGGATTCTGATAATACCCTTTCATGGTACTCGGTCCCTTTGCGATAATTTCACCGATACCCTCGCTGTCTGGATTTTCAACTTGGATTTCCACGCCTTCCACCGCCGAGCCGACCGATCCGCGTCTGCTCTTTAGATACGGGTTAACACTGAGAACAGGCGCGGTCTCCGTCATACCGTAGCCTTGGTAGATCGTCATACCGAACTTTTGAAAGCCGTCGTAGATAGCATCAGAGAGCGAAGCCCCCCCACTGACAAGGACCCGAATCTCTCCGCCCATGACCGCCTGCGCTTTTTCTGCCAAGGTCTCACCGGGTGTATCGGCTCGCGCTGCCTGCCGCTCGATTGTACCCTGTAGCATTTGAAATAGACGTGGAACTCCGATAAAAGCCGTCGTCTTCGCCTCACGCATCGTCTTCAAAAGCGTTGTGGGACGGAGCGCGTTCACATAGGTCGCCGTAGTGCCGCTGTAGAGTGCCATCAACAGGCTACACGAAAAACTCAAAGCGTGATAGAGCGGCAGTGCTGACATGATGCATTCTGTGTCTGTCGGTGGAAGGGCTTTCGCGACCGCTTGTACGTTAGAGATAAAGCCGCCATGTGTGAGCATCGCACCTTTTGCTTCTACGGTGGTACCCATCGTAAAGATAATGGACGCAACGGTATCTGGCGTGACCTCCACATTCGGAAAATCGGTCGGAATTTCAGCACCTTCAGAATCGCTGACCTCGTTATCAGTCCCTACGACCTTACAATTTTTATTGATATTGTGTAGGACCGGTTTTTCCGTTGAGCGTGTGGCACCAAACTTCTCTAACACATTTTCGGAGGCTAAAATTGATTCGGCATCGGTGAACTCAGCGACTGCTAAGATTTCGTGGGTAGGGGTCTGCGCATCAAGCGGAACGACAATAGTCCCAATCTGGACAGCAGCGAGGTAGGCGACGCACCATTCAGGTTGGTTTTCCGAAACGAGTACAACGCGATCGTCCTTACGTAGACCGCTCTGCCACAACTGCCACGCCACTTGGCGTGATAAGGCGTAGGTTTCCGCGTAGGTATACTGCTCCCATTCCCCCTCGTTCGCCATTTGCAGGGCAACTTTATCAGGGATTCGCGATGCCTGCGTCTTAATCAGGTCTACAATCGTCTTTGGGGCAATCCATTCAGGTCGCATACCCTACGCCTCCGATCCACCTTGCGAATCCGTCCGCCTCTGCTCTGTAGCGGCACTCCGGGCACCGTCTGTTTCCAAATCATCCCGTGCGCCATCTTCAAGTTTCAACACATGTTTTTTGATACCGGGGATGTGAATTTCTTTGAAGTACTGCTTCCAATGGATTCGCGAGACATCGAAGTCAAAACGTTGTTGTTCTATGGGTGAAAGCGCGTCATAAAGTCCACACATCTTCTTCGTTTCAAATTCAAAATTAGTTCGCGTATAGGGGGCATAGATTCTGATGTAATGCAGGAGTGTCTTAACACCGCTGAGTTTAAGGGCAAGCTGGCGGCGTTTGCGTTTCGCAGCACGTATCGGGAGTTTACCGAGCGTATGAATCACAAGGTTCGCCATCCGCATCCGGCTATCCAATTTCCGTTGAAACTCCTCCAAACTTGGATACTTCCAGATCGGTACAGCGACGGGTTTCCCGTCTTCCAACATCGGATACGCAACGAAGTATTCGTAAGTTGCCTCAAAGATACCGCGAAAGTAGAGCGGGTTCTGCGTGCCGGTTGCGACGTGATACACCTCAATGCCACCATGTTTTGCTGTCGCTTCGGCAGCTGCCAAAATAGCGTTCACAACAAAATCAACGGGAACGATATCAAGGATTATATCTGGATCTGCGGGAAAATCTGGGAGCCGTCCCTTCCCGAAACCGACGATCAGAGGTTCGCACATCCGAAACCCGCCGAGCCATCCGGGTTCAGGTTCACTAAAGCTGCTTTCAATAATTGAAGGACGTATAATAGCCGTCGGCAGGTCACCTCGCAATTCCATCACCACCTGTTCGGCAAGGAATTTCATGTAGGTGTAGGTATCGTTCCACCCGCGCGAGCGTGCGTGTTTTAATCCTTCTTCAACCAAGCGGTTCTCAAGCCATTCCGCTTTTAGTTCTTCAATTTGTGTCGCAAGTGCTTTACGCGCCCCTGTACTTTTTTGCTGCTGTTCGGCTTCCCGCTGAAAGTGTGCCATATTTTCAGGTGAATCGGCTTCAGCGCGAATCTCGGTACTGAGCGAAAGCAGCCCTTCGATTTCATCGGAGAGCGTTTCTGGCATAGCCACGCCAGTTTTTTCTTGATGCTGCGCGGCATACTGTTCATAGGGCAATGGAAGCTCTTCGGGAACGCGTCCCGGCTTGTCGCCGCAGACATACGCCGTTGAGATGTGAAGAAACACAGTATCCCGACAGCCTTTTGCAAAATTAACGACGTGCTTCGCTGCGAGCGCATTTCCCCACAGCGAATCATCAAAAGGTGGATCAAATTGCACAAGTCCGGCGATATTGATAAAGACATTGACTTCGTCTTGAAACTGTTGGTACGCGAGATCGCTGAATCCGAGCCGCTCGTGTGTGAGTTCACCTTCAACAGCGATCAGTTTCTGTAGTGCCCATGCGTCAAAGTTTTCGCCGTGTAAACGGCGTAGCGAATCAAACACATCCGAGGTAAGCAGTTCATTTTCCAACCGTTCCTGAGCAGAAATACGCTTCCCACCGGTATCCGTGCGGCCTCGGATGAGGAGATAAATTTTTTCGACATCGGGGAGCGCGGTCAAAATCTTAGATAACAACGGTTGACCTAAAAATGCGGTGCCGCCGGTGATAAACAGAACTTTCCCTCGAAAAAAATCAGTTATTGACATAATTTTCTTTTCTGTGGCATGATAAATACTTGAACATGTCGTACAAGTTGTTGGGGTTCTCGTATTGTTTTCAACTTATGTTTTAAAATTTCGTCTAATTTTTCGGCAAATCATTCAGGGTGTAACTTCCATGCCAAAACATGCTATTAAAAATACCATATTTTCTATAAAAAGTCAAAGGCTGAATCCACAATGTTAGCAGAAGCAGATAAACTACAGTTTTTACAGAAGACAGAACTCTTCGCCGAGCTTCCACACACCGAGTTAAAAGCGATCTGTCAGATTGCGAGCGAAGTTACGTATCCGGCTGATGCAACGTTATTTGAAGAAGGGGACGAAGGCGACTCGCTTTACCTGATGATTGATGGCGAAGTCAGCATTATCAAGGCAGGCACAGAGGTGCTGTTTTTTGATGAGAAAGGTTACTGCCTCGGTGAAATCGCGCTGATTGATAATAAACCGCGAAGTGCCACCGTCAAAACGGTGAAATCCACGCAGTTCCTGCGAATTACGAGGCACGATTTTTACAACGCAATGGCGCGCGAGCCACGGATCGGTAGCGGTATGTTCCGCGTCTTAAACGATAAAATTCGACGTGACCTTGAGATTCAGATGAGTGCTATCCGCAAGGAGATTGCGCAGGAAGAGTCAATGCGTCTCGCCGCTGAAGTTCAAAAGTCTATCCTTCCGCATCAAGAAATCTCGCATCCTTATGTCTCTTCTGCTGGATATTGCCGACCCGCCAATAGTGTAGGTGGGGATTATTACGATTATTTGGACCTGTCTGATAACCGCATCGCGATTTTCCTCGGTGATGTAATGGGACACGGCTATCACTCAGCAATGCTGGCAGCGATGACCAAAAGTTGCTTGCAAACGCAGATCCGTTTCGACGCTTCCGTGCCTGAAGTCATGAAGGCTATCACCCGAGTCGCAGAGGAAGATTCGCAAGCCTTTATCTACATGACCTGTTGTTATCTCATTCTTCACCCGGATAACCGTTTCGAGTTCGCCAATGCCGGTCATCCGCAGATGCTCCTCTATCGCGGCAACAACAGCGACCCGCTTGAGCTAAAATCTTCATTTATGCCGGTCGGTTTCCCAAGGTTCGATGAATTGGCGGAACATTCGCAGTATTACAGCACCGAAGTCGAGTGGTCACCCGGCGATCTGCTTGTGCTCTATTCAGACGGTATCACCGAAGCGTTTAACCCGGACGCTGAAATGTATGGACTTGAGCGTTTCAAAACACTCATCTCAGAAAAGCGGCACCTACCGCCTACAGAGATTAAGGCGCAGATTTTGTCCGATCTTCAAGCACATCAGCAAGGCGAGAGTGCAAATGATGACATTACATTAGTTGTGGCGAAGTTTCTTTAACGGTTGTCAGTACGCTTTTTTTCTGCGAAAAAAAGCTTTCAGTTCTCAGTGATCAGTTAAAGAGGGTTTCTGTGGTGGATACAGTCAACGTGACTGCCACAACTCTCACTGCGAGGCATCTTAACTGACAACTGATGATAACTACTTCAATTGGCTGACAGCATAATGTACGATATTTTCTATGAGAGGCTTGTTGACGGAGGTTGTATATTGGCTATCGTTGCGAAGGCTTGTGATAATGTATAAACCCTTGCCATATTTTCTCGCGCCGACAATCAATTCTTTGTTGTCGTTAGTAGTGGCAAAAATCGCATCGTCCCGGTCCCAGCCCATCCATGCATCATCAGCAAAAATTTTGCCTGACACGATCCGATTCGGCGTATTGAAAAGGGACTGCCCCGCTTCGGTAACAACGAAATCTTGGGTTGGTGAACTCTCAACACCTATTAACTTACCACCTTGCAACCAACCAGTAGCACACGGCTTTTCGGCACTGCTGTCCTGCCCCGCAACCACAACAATGCCACCGTTCTTGACAAACGTCTTAACTTTCTTTTCGACTTTACTGGAAAGGAGGTAGCGTCCATAACTCGAAATCTCTTCATATCCGATCCATAGCATATCGGCATTTTTTAACTGCGGCAGCGCATGTTCTTTCGTAAGTTCGTAAGCGATAGCACGTTTGCCAACCTCTTTTACCGACCGCAATGCTTGATATTCATACGTTGCGGCGTTCGTATAAACCGGGGTTTGCCCCCATGTCGGATATGTGCTATTTCCTGTCAGGACTAAGACTTTCACGGCGTTTTTCGGTGCAGCGACCCACATTTTGCCTGCTAACATATCGCGAACGATCTTCTGAAACGCCTTCGTCTTACCCTCAAAGGTTCGCGACATCATCGGGTCAATGTGGGTAAAGGTCCACCAACCGCCAGCACCATATCTACCACGATACGCACGCATCTGAAACCACGTGTCGTCAATAAAGCACATGCTATCAATGCCGTAATGTTCACGATAGAAAACGATGATAGGCATTCCGGGTTTGAGCAACTTTACCAGTTTTTGGGGTGAGGTACCCCGTTTGTAATGCCCCGTGGCGAAATTCATCTTGATTTCTTTGAGCTCGCTTTTTCCTTTGACATCCTTTTCAACAGTGATAACACCCCGCAGACGGCCTTTGTCAACACTTTCCACTTTGCCGAAGACAATGTTCGTACAGGCATCAAGGACTTCACGAATCGTATATTCTCGCTCAATAAAGGCGGACGCAGTTGGCGTGAATAGCACACTGATCAAACAGAACACAAGACACACAGCAATGAAGTTGGACATAAAGCGCATGGTGGAACCCTCTCTATATATTTGGATAGTATAGGTTAACAAATATTGTATTATATTTTCTCTAAATTTTTCAAGGACTATTTATCTCCTTCACGTTCATGCAAAAATTGAAATCTTCGTTCCCTTCACGATTCGGATCTGAAATAAATTTCGATACCGTTACCTACATCGGACTGCTGGTGTTCGTTTTCGCTTTACCTTTCGGCTACTCGACAGCATTCCTGAACATCGGACTTTCACTCGTGGCATTCGGATGGGTAGGACGCATAGTTTCAGACCGGAAACTGAATTGGCAACGGACACCGCTTGACATTCCTATCGCACTGTTTTTAGGATTGGCTTTAATAGCGTGTCTCTTCGCACCACATCCCGCCACGAGTAGCCTCGGCTATTTCTGGAAACTGCTCCGTGCGGTGCTGCTCTTTTATGCCGTCCTTCATAGCCGATTAGGCTCACGCTGGCGACATGTCGTTATCGCCTTTATCGCTGCAGCATGCATATCTTCTACACTCGGACTCTGGTATTACGCGAATGACACCCGTTTAGCAATTGACTTTATGGGAAGGATTGGATTACAATTTCAGCAAGAACTCGATGCAGGCGAAGTGTTTTCAGATGAATTACGCGCCGAATTACGAGCATGCAGTGTACCGCTCTCCGAAAGTGCATCGCTTACACCTTCAAAACAACAGGATGAATGGCGGATTGATGATCCGGCGCGCCAGAGACGCTATGTGATTCGCAAGAATGATGCGCACCTCATGGTGTACATGATTGAACAACGGCTCACTGGCACCTTCAAAATGCCGAATGACTTAGGCGCGTATCTTGCACTCAGCCTTCCATTCGTGTTAGGCTACTTCATAGCAAGTTGGCGACGGCACCCAAAACAGAAAAAAAATCCGATATGGGTAACCTCGGTGCTGGGTCTTGTCGTAATTATGATGGGCGCGAATCTCGTGTTGACCCTCACACGTGCCGCTTGGATTAGTGTGACCGTTGCCACAGTCTGTCTCGGTGTCTATCTCATTGTGGTGATGTTGCGGAAACCTGAATCTGTAGGCGGATTAAGGAGAGGTATACTGTTAGGAGCGGTTGCCATTATCGTGTTTCTGAGTTTAGCGTTGTTTTTCACGCCGCAGCATATTAAAACACGCTTTCAAACGGTGCTTGAACATCCTATCGGATTCATGGGTGAGCGTCCGCAGTGGTGGCAGACTTCGCTTGAACTCATTCAGAAATACCCGCTCACCGGCATCGGGTTAGGTAGGTTTCGCTATGAATATCAGACCAGTGGACCGCCTGAACAATATAACGTCCCCTATCATGCCCATAATATCTACCTTCATATCGCTGTTGAACACGGTATTCCTTCGCTCTTGCTGTTTTTGTGGATGGTGGCGATTATCTGTCAACAGGTGCTTGCTGGACGACAGGCAAACGCCCTTTTCAGTGCAGCTTGCAAACCGAAAATTTTCTATACAAAAGTCTGGAGGAACGGCACTTTCATCGGGGGCAGCGGGTTCCTCATCTCAGCACTCATTTATGGACTCGCAGATAATATACTACACCAACGCACCGTGCTACTTTTCTGGTTCATTCTCGGCATAATATTTTACACAAATTTATCTAAGGACAAAGAATATGAAAAAACCTCGGAAACCGGTTGATATGTCTTCTGTGACGACGTATCCACTCAAGGATCGTATTAACAAAGTCTCCGTTCACGATTTCGCGACGCTACCGACATCAGAGATAGACCTGTCTTCGTTTTTAGCGAGTCTTCCGAAGATTCTCAAAGCACCGGACTTCCTTGCACTCGTTGACGACATCGTCGCTGCGTACCAGAACAAAAAACCGGTCATCGTGATGATGGGGGGACATGTCATCAAGTGCGGGTTAAGCCCACTCTTAACCGACTTGGTAAAACGCGGTGTGATTACCGGGTTTGCTTTCAACGGTGCAAGCAGCATCCACGACTTCGAGATCGCGCTCATCGGCGAGACTTCCGAGGATGTCTCCGCTTATCTCCAGACCGGCAAATTCGGGATGTGGGAAGAGACTGGGCAATTGATGAATACCGCCATCCAGCACGCTGCAGACACAGGCATCGGCATGGGCGCGGCATTGGGAAAACAACTGATAGAGATGAACGCGCCTTATAACGCCTATAGCCTCCTTGCTGCAGGTGTTCAGTCCGATGTCCCGATTACAGTGCATGTCGCTATCGGCACGGATATTATCCATCAGCATCCGAGTGCGAACGGTGCCGCCATCGGTGCGGCGAGTTTCACTGACTTCCAGTTGTTGACAACGTTAGTGGCAGAGTTGGAGGGTGGTGGTGTTGTGTTGAATTTGGGTTCGGCTGTGATTCTACCGGAGGTTTTTCTGAAGGCGTTGACAATCGCGCGGAACTTGGGGCAGACGGTATCCCATTTTACCGCTGCTAACTTCGATATGAATCAGCAGTATCGTCCCGTAGAGAATGTCGTCAAACGACCGACAGAGATGGGTGGCAAGGGGTATACCTTCACAGGACATCACGAGTTGATGATCCCACTTCTGGCGCAGGCAGTCCTTTCTCGGCTGTAAGTCGTAGTAAAAAGAAGAAGCGCGCTGTTGAAGCGCGCTTCTCAGGATACGCAATTGGTTTATTTTGGATTTGGTGTTATGTTACGGAGGATATGTTGTGCTATTCGCCGTTTGAAAGCGGCATCAACGCACCATTTCGGCAGCTAAATGTTCTCTTAAGTTCCGCCAACGATGCGCGGATCGCCTGTAATCTCGGCAATGATGGAATGTGTAAATAGATTCTTAGGAGCTTACTCCGTTTGATACTATCCACGCCTTCGTATCCCTCTAAAATTTTCTGATATGTTGAATAATTCATTTTAGATTCTCCCAATTTTCGTGAGGCAGGTGTCACCGAAATCGGCTACGACTTTTTTTGCATAACGAGATCGCTATAAGAGACAGCAACCGGGTCGGCAGTGCCTAAATGTAGTGTGTTTTTAACGTGCTGATGTTCGTCGATGGCTTCGGCTTCGGTTTGTCCTTGAAACACCGTTTCCAATTCGATAAATTGTCCTAAATCCATAACTGTATCAAGATGGATACGGGTGTTCTTGAACATCCAGACCTCTCGCTGTTTTTTTACGATGACTTCAACCCCCAATGCAGCAGTTAGCAACGCTTTAAGGGTTGACGGATTCGCTATCTCGCTGAGTTGGTACTGACTATAGCGCGACTCGTTGTGATTCGGACGTTCATAATAGATGAGCCAGCCTTCACCTGTCTCACCGATCTCACGTAATTTAAGACGTGGTTTGCAAACTTCCGATATAGCGGGATCTTTCACCTGCGTCACATAAAAATACGTATCAATTTGGTTTATGGTTTCACGATGTCCCGCGTTTAATTCAGTTAACCTCGGATAGAGGCTTTCAAGCGACGGATACTGTGCTTTAAATTCTAAATTTGTTGCCATCTCTGATTGAAGTTTGCGAGTTTTCAAAATTTGCGCTAAATTTAATCAATTTACGCCACCGCACCCGGTTCATAATCGTAAACACAAGAGTTGTTTCATTCAAGTTCCGCAAAATCTGCATCGGACTGGAAATCGTCAACACATGAACGGTTGCAACGTTCACCGTGTGTTAACAACCAGCAGGCGTGATGGTTCAATTTAATAGCACTTATGAGACATGTCCGCAACTGCTCAGGGTCAAAACCGCGTCCTAACAGGTAACTGTAGCTGCCCGCTCTCATTACCGATTGTCCCTCGCCATCATTATGAACAATCGAGACAATTTTGATATGCGGCTGATACCGCCCAATATACTCAAAAAGCCGCTCTCGCCAACCCCGACGACGGCGGGTGTAATCAATAATCACCATCTGATATTTGCGCATTTTCAACATACCGATGGCTTCCGAACTTCGTTCTGGAAAATCACACCCGTAGCCTTCGGATCGGATGAGGTTCCGAACTTTGTCGTGTAAATAGCCATCACGTGAAACGAGCATCACATCGCCTTCCAATTCAGAGACACCAAAGTCCTCTTGAATATCAAGCGGGATACGTGCTTCTCGAGCGCGCCAATCCAAAGTTCGGCGTGCCCGCCGCATGCGTTCGTTGACCTGATCAAGTCTCTCGTCTAAATCTGGGAGTGGCTTAAAAAACTTTTTCATCTGTTTTACGCTGCCAACCTTTTAATGCTAAAAGATACTAACTGAAGAACGTTACACTATTCTACCCTATATGTATGACAGATAGCAACCGATTTTTGTTGCTAAAAACCGCGAAATTCTATAAAATTCCCAGTATCAAGAACTTGCAACCAAAACCGTCACAGTAGTAGGCACGCACCGTGTGCCGTTCACCAATGTAAGAATCACGCGCCGTGTGCCGTCACAGTTATAGATACACCACCAGCAAAAAGGATAGAAAAAATGTCTGCACCACAACTTCCACTCCCAGAACATTTCGATGCCAATCAGGTAGACCAAGTCTGGCGGATCCCGTATCAAGAACGCCAACGTGAGGCACTGGCATGGGCAGCACAACATTCAATACCGCCAGCATCTGATGACGATCTTCGGACCTGTCTGCTTCTGGTCGATGTCCAAAATACATTCTGTATTCCGGGTTTTGAACTGTTCGTCGGTGGTAGATCGGGAAATGGCGCGGTGGAGGACAATATCCGGTTGTGTCAGTTTATCTATCGCAATCTACCGCATATTAGCAAAATCGCTTGTACACTCGACACACATACGGCGATGCAGATATTCCACGAAGTCTTCTGGATTAACGATGCGGGTGAGCATCCGGTGCCCCTGCAGACACTGATTACACAAGAGGATATTGAGGCAGGTAAATGGCGGGTCAACCCTGCTGTTGTCAGCATCCTAAATCTCCCAGACCAAATTCCAGCATCAAACCAATACGCGTGGCTCAAAATATACGGCGAACACTACGTCAAAACACTTACCACGGATGGCAAATATCCGCTCACAATATGGCCCTACCACGCGATGCTCGGTGGGATTGGACACGCCGTCGTCTCCGCTGTTGATGAAGCCTGCTTTTTCCACACGATCGCCCGTAAGACACAGATTCACTATGAAATTAAAGGGCAGAATCCGCTGACTGAAAACTATTCCGTCTTACGTCCAGAAGTCCTCAACGATGCGGACGGTCAGCCAATCGCAGAAAAAAATAGTCCGTTCCTGCAAATACTTCTCAGATACGATCGAGTGATTATCGCAGGGCAGGCAAAGAGCCACTGTGTCGCCTGGACTGTTAACGACCTACTTACAGAAATTGAGCAAACCGATATAGCGTTAGCCAAGAAAATCTACCTTGTGGAGGATCTGACTTCACCGGTTGTTGTGCCGGGTGTGGTGGACTATACAGAACCCGCAGACGCTGCGTTTGCCAATGCTGCGGACGCAGGGATGAATATAGTGCAGTCAACAGCACCAATTGCGTAATGAGGATAGGCAAAGAATCGTGAAGTCTGTTAACCAATTTTAGCATCGAATAATAAGGGGGACTGCTATGGAAGTTAAACGAACAGAATTCGGAACCTTCGCACGGCTATCTGGAATGATGTTTTTACAGTTCGCGATATGGGGTGCGTGGGCAGTCCTTATCGCTGGACACATGCAAAACCTTGGGTTCAGTGGCAAACAGATTAGTTACGTCTTTGGTACGACTGCTATCGGTTCGATAATATCTCCTATCATCGCTGGATGGATTGCGGATCGTTTAATGCCAGCACAAATATTTGCAGCGATCTCTCATTTACTGGGTGGTGTCTGTCTCTTCATTGCGTGGAAGCAGACATCTTTCCCAATGATGTGGTGTATGATTTTCCTGCACGCTGTTCTCTATATGCCAACGATCGCACTGACCAACGCGATCGCTTTTCACCACATGGGACAATCCGACAAATTTGGAAATATCCGTGTCTTCGGAACGCTCGGATGGATCGCGATTAACTGGATTCTGAGCCTATATCTCCGGTTTTGGGAAGGACAAGAGACAACGCTTCCACACGTCGGCGACTGTCTCCTCTTTGGTGCTGTGCTTTCATTGATGATGGGCATCTATTGCTTCACACTCCCGCATACACCGCCAAGCAAAGCGGCGAAGAATCCTTACGCCTTCCTTGAAGCCTTCTCCCTTGTCTCAAATCGAAACTTCGCAGTTCTCCTGATTATCTCCTTTGTCGTCGCTATTGAACTCCCTTTCTATTATAACTTGACCTACCTCTTTCTGACTGAAGCCGCGCATGGGGTCGAACTTTCAGGAAGTAGTGCTAATTTCGCGATGAGTCTCGGACAGGTTGCCGAGGTTCTGCTCATGATTTTACTCTTCCCGTGTCTGCGTCGGTTCGGCATGCGGTTCACTATCTTTTTAGGCATCCTTGCGTGGCCCGTTCGGTACGCTATCTTCGCGATTGGTGAACCGGTATGGTTGGTTGTTGGTGCGCAGACATTGCACGGTATCTGCTATTCGTTCTTTTTCGTCGGTGGTATGATTGCTGTGGAGCGATTGAGTGCGCAGGACATCCGTGCGAGTTCTCAAGCACTGCTTCTCTTCGTTACAAATGGGTTCGGCATGCTGGTCGGGCATATCGTCAGCGGGCGCGTACATGATTATTTCGCCTATCCAGACGGCGGACATGCGTGGGCAAAAATATTTATGGTGCCGATTGTCATAACGGTTATTGCTGCAATCGTCTTCATTGTGTTGTTCAACGAAGAGAAATATCAGGCGGATGCCGAAGCAGTGGAGCAAGATACTGCGAGCGGATAATTGAGGAGAAACTATGTCAACTCAGAAAACACTCATATTTCAGGCAACTGGCGGCGATTTAGCGATTTCAGCGATTCAGGATTGGCGTATCGTTGTCTCCGATGACGCTACTGCTTCTGAACAATACGCCGCTGAAGAATTCCAAAACTGGTTCAACCACGCAACCGAATTGACACTATCTCTCACAACGACACAGAAGAACACTGCCCCTGATAGCAAACAGATCGCTATTAGTGCATTACCCGCATTGGGTGATGAAGATATCCAAATCACTGTTGAAAGCGGAGGCATTCAGATACACGGGGGTCTACCGCGCGGTGTGCTCTATGCTGTATACCAGTTCCTTGAAGAACTCGTCGGCATCCGATTTCTAACCGCCGATCATACGTATATACCTGATGCATCTGCGTTGAAAATCCCGTGCGGACGTTACACTTACGCGCCACCATTTTCGTTCCGTTGGAGTTATTACCGCGAGAACTCTGAGAACCCAACATTCGCCGCGAAACGGAAAGTTAATACTGTTACGGATGCCGAAAATCTCGGTGGGAAGACCCAACAGCAGCTGATTAACCACTCATTCCACGCGTTAGTGCCTTACGGCACTTACGGCGAAAGTCATCCAGAATATTACGCGCTCGTAGACGGGAAACGGGATACGAATACGCATGGCGGCGGACCGCAGTTATGCGTGACGAATCCCGAAGTTATTGAGGTCGCCGCAGAAGCCGCAATTCAGCAACTCACGGATCGACCAGAACCCACTAATATCAGTGTGAGTCAAGCGGATACGGCGGCATATTGTCTGTGTGAAACGTGCGAAACCCTCAACGCAGCGGAAGATTCACCGATGGGGTCGCAGCTGACCTTTGTTAATGCTGTCGCGGAACGCATTGAGAAAGCACACCCGCACGTCAAAGTCGGGACACTGGCGTACTGGTATACCCGCAAACCACCGAAGACGATAACACCGCGTCACAATGTGCAGATTCAGCTCTGTAGCATTGAATGTTGTACGCTCCACGCGATTGATAACCCCAATTGCGAACAGAACCGAGCCTTTTGCCAAGATACCAACGAATGGGGCGAAATCTGTGACGACATCTGGATTTGGAACTATAACACCAATTTCCGTTCTTACGATCTGCCTTTCCCGAATCTACGGAGTATTGAGCCGAATGTGCGTTATTTTCTGCGTAACAATGCAAAGGGCGTTTTCATGCAGGCAAACGGTAACGGGTTAACAGGCGAATTTTCGGATCTGCGGAATTACCTGATTTCTCATCTTATTTGGGATCCCTATCTCGATGCTGCGGCACTTTTAAACGAATTTGTGAATCTCCACTACGAAGCCGCGGCACCGGCAATTTTGGAATATATCACCTTCCTCCACGATAATGTAGAGGCAAGAGGTCTCCATCCGCGGTGTTTCTCGACTCCCGAAGATGTCGGTTTAGATGCCGAGAGTGCACAGACTATTTTCGACTATTTCCAGCAGGCGTTGAGACTCGCCGATAAGCCTGAAATCCAAGCGCGCGTCGAAAAAGCGTCTATCCCCGCCTACAAAGCGATGCTCGTAGCCGGAGGCGACATAGAATCCCAAAAACGGCAGACGCTGATTGATGAATATATTACGTTATGCGAACGTTATAACATGTCGCATGCCGCAGAAACGCAAGCAGCGGAAGCATACTTTGAAGAACTCCGCACCCAATAGTAGACAATTGTCAACCGACTATCTTCCACTAAATTATAGTCAGCCTTCAGTACGTGTGGCAGGAAAGATTACTGTCTCTGCCATAAGAACTACTGATTGCTGACTGCCGATTGCTGATGGCTAAAAAATGTTTGATTTCCGAACGCCTCTCTTTTTAATTCTACTTGCCGTTATTCCGGTGCTAATCTTTGTGCAACGCCGGACGGATCTCGGTACAACGAAGTGGCGGAAAAGCCTAACCTTCTGTCTCAGAGGTGCAGCACTGCTATGCGCAATCCTCGCCTTAGCCAATCTCCATCGGACGCACAAGGAGCAGCGACTTGCGGTCGCATTTTTAATTGACACATCTGAAAGCATCCCACGCGCACAATACGAAAAAGTCTTTAAACAGATAAACGCCGCTGTCACGAAATTGAGACCCACCGACAAGTTCGGCATCATCAGTTTCGGGAAGGAAGCCTCGGTTGTCTCGGCGATCCGACAGAAGCAAGATCACTTGTTGGAAAACACATTTACAGAGATACCGGAAACACTCGCGGAACAGACCATTAGACGCGACAGCACCGATGTCCTGAACGCACTCAAGCGCGCAATCGCCTTATTGCCGGACGATTACCATCGGCGGATTGTCCTGTTTAGCGATGGTATCCATAACACCGGTGGCACATCCGTTGAAGATTACTTGCCTCTGCTCTCGGCGAGCAACGTTGAAATATTGACGATACCGTTGAACGCCGTTGACGATGCCGTTCGGGTGACCGAGCTGCAAATACCGAGTCAGGTCCGTAAAGGACAACGTTTTGGGATAGATGCGATCATTGAAACCGATGGGAGCATTCCAAAACTAAATGCCACCCTTTATCGCAATAACGCGCTAATTGATGCGGTCGAATGGAACTTGGAAACGGGAAGAAATGTGCTGTCTTTACCCATTCAACAGATCCCAGAAGCAGGAAACTATAGATACGAACTAAAGTTGAACGTAACCGACGAAATTCCTGAAAATAATCAAGGATATGGCGTTGTAAAAATTCAGGACAAACCGCATGCGTTATATGTAGAGGGAGATTCTGAGCAGACGACGCACCTAAGAACCGTTCTTGAAGAAAACGGCTTCAATGTTGAAATCAGGGGACCGGAGGAGATGCCAACCGAACTCGTCGAACTCCAACTTAGCGATCTCTTGGTTCTGAGTAACGTTTCCGCAGATGTCCTCTCACCTGCCCAGTTGCAAAACATCGAAAATTATGTCCGGGACCTCGGACACGGGTTAGTCGTTATCGGTGGCGAGCGTGCCTACGGACCCGGAGGCTATACCGACACGGCACTGGCGCGCGTGCTGCCTGTAGAAATGACACCTCGCGACCAGAAAGACACTGTCGCTGTATTCTTCGTGTTAGATACATCGGGCAGCATGGCAAACTATGTTGGTGGACATCGGCGTAAAATTGATCTCGCCATTGCGGGGATCAGTGCCGGGATCGACAATCTTGAGGCGGATGATGTCGCAGGGGTCATCAGTTTCAGCGCAGGCAAGCAAGCCGATATCGTCTCGGAGCTCACATCCGATCGTGATATGCTACTTCAAGCCGTCGGAAAACTTAAACCGACAGGTGGCACCACGAAAATGGGAGCGGCTATTGCGGAGGCATACGGAACCCTCAAAACAGACGATGCGAAACGGAAACATATTATTCTCTTGTCGGACGGTAAATCTGATGAAGCAGCATCGGAGCTCCTTGAATTGGCTGCACAGACGGCTGAAGCAAACATCAGCATCACAACGATTGCGATCGGTGACGCAAACAGAGAACTTCTCAGGCAGCTGAGCGAGATTAGCGGTGGACATCCCGTCACCGTAGAGAATCTTCAACAATTGCCAACACTTCTGATGGAAGCCGTGCAAGAGACACAGCGTTACATCGTTCAAGAACCGTTCCAACCCGTTATTACTGTGCCGAGTGAACCCATTATAGCAGGCATCGGCATACTACCACAACTTCACGGCTACACCGCGACGACGGAAAAGCAGACGGCACAGGTTTTCATCCGTTCGCACAAAGACGAACCGCTCCTTGCGGGTTGGAATTTCGGATTGGGCAAAGCGATTGCGTGGACATCGGACGCTAAACCGGCATGGGCAAAGGCATGGATTCCGTGGCAAAATTTCGGTAAGTTTTGGGGACAGGTTGTGAATTGGGTGCTTCCTGCAGCGGATGCAAATGCAGACTTCGATCTCAAGGGGTCGTTTCAGCACGGGATCGCAACGGTGAATCTTGATACGCGTAGTCCATCAGAAGCCGCTTATGAAGTCCGTGTCGCCGGTCCGAATGGCACAAGCGAACCTATTGAAATGCAGCAAATGACCTCAACACGCTACAGCGGCAGATTTCAGATGCAAGACAGCGGCTCTTACATCATCACTGCGCAGCGTGAAAGCGACAAGCACAAACGCACAACGGTTCTGTCGCTCCCGTATCCGATAGAATATGCGGATTTCAGGGTCAATACTGACTTGCTAAAAATGCTTGCAGCTGGCACCAGTGGTATTCACGACCCGACATCGACACAGATCGCAGCATCGGCAGGCGCGCCAACTGAGAAGCAGATTTCACTTGCCCAAGCGTTATTAGTCGCTGCCGCGCTCCTTTTTGTATTGGAGATGATCTTGCGACGCTACAGTATAACGAATAGGCATATCGCTGCGTTTTTCGGGCGGCTGCGCGGGAAGCCTTTAGACTCGCAAATTATCAATGCACCGATAGACACCGCGCCTTCACCGAAACGCGAGGCAGAAGACACAGCATCCCCACAACCGGTAGAAGCAACAATGACGCGACTATTAGCCGCTAAGAGACGGGCGCGTTAATTGGGTTTCATATTGAGTCTCTTCAAATAAAAGACCTTGTGTCGAGTTGAGATTCTCTTTTGCCAATTGATAGTACTGCGGCAAAATTTCAATACCCGCAGAATTTCTTAACAACTTTTGAGCGACCTGACACGTTGTGCCAGAGCCTGCAAACGGATCAAGCACCCAATCATTTTCTTTTGTAAACAACTTGATAAACCATTCGGGTAACGACTTAGGAAAGACAGCACTATGTTTTCGATTCCCTGTTTCCGTTGCTAAGTGCAAAACATTTGTCGGATATGCCATTTTTCGATCCAACCAATTTGAGACGTTCTTCCCAAATTCGCTCCCAACTTTCGACGTATCCCGACTTTGATCTGTCTCGCTAAGATTCTTCAACCTTCTCTCCGCCCAATCTCCCATCGGTACCATAACCGCCTCTTGATACATATCAAATTTCCGATTTTTATTAAACTGTAAACATCTCTCCCATGCATCTCTGAAACGATTCGGCCATTTTCCCGGATAAGAGTTTTTTTTATGCCAGACAAATTCTTCCGTCCACAACCATCCCTGCCTTTTCATTTCAAGTATCAACTCAATAACATAAGTGTGTCGTTCCCCATCAACGGCTTTTTCTTTGATATTTAGAATGAACGTACCAGACGGTTTAAGGTCCCTTAAAAATTCTTCGGCTCGAGGCAGAAACCAGTTGACGTATTCATCCGGACTCGTTCCACCATACGTTTTAGATCGTCGGTCCGCATACGGTGGAGAGGTCATAATCAGGTCGAATGAATCATCATCAAAATCGGAGAGTACCTCTAAACAATCCCCAAGATAAAGGTCTGTTTTAATCTCTGTCATTCAGTAATCTACCTTTAATCGCACTTCATAATATAGACGTGAAGGCTTTGTCCAAAAAATGTTATCGTAGCATTCAAAAAACCTTTTAACAGTGTGCTACTGCAAGCAACTATTCACATAATACCATGTTTGCCAAAGGAAATCAAGCGGTGTGTAAATTTTGTCAAAAGCACGTAGGTTGGGTTGAGGAGTAGAACAAAGAACCTATAGTTTATACGGAGAATGCTGATTTTGGATGAACCATTCGTATAGAATAGATATAGCGAAACCCAACACTTCAAACGGTGTCGGTGCGAGCATGTGTTGGGTTTCACCCGTATCTGGAAGTTTTCAAGCAGATGAAATTAGCTGCCAAGAGACGCGCGCGTTGATGCCATATCCCAGAGGATATCAGAACGTTGCCGAATCTCGCCCCAAGGACCGGTGATCGCCAGCGTAATTCCAGGACTCTGGATGTTCACAAAGAGTGTCGTGCCATCGGGTGAGAACGTCGCGCCTGCGAGTTCGGACAGATTACCAGCGTTTCGGGCAAACCGGTAGAGGTGCCCTTCGGGTGTTACACCAATTAGAAACTCCTCGTTTGGACCATCTTCACAGATGATTAAATCCCCCCAAGGCGTGACCGTCAAGTTATCGGCGTTTTCCATGAGATTGCTGTCGTTTGGTTCAATAAAGAGTTCTATTGTACCCGGTTCTTGTTCCTCGCGGCTTGTGCCTTCGTAAGGACTCGGGACGTATCTCCAGATCTGCCCTTTGTATTCAATACCGCCGTTTGTGCAAGCGATATAGAACTCGCCTTTCCCTTGATTGTCGCCGTACCATATCCCTTCACCGCGTGCGAACTTCGCTGCACCTTTATCATTATATCCTTGCATACGGAGGTCATCGTAGGGGGATTCCACGTTTTCAATATCCACCCATTCCACAGCAAGCGGTTCTCCAACGGGTATCGGATTATACCTCCACCAGAAAATCTTTTGGTTTCGATCTCGCCAGTTTCGGGTATCCGCACTTTCAAGGTCTCGGAACCTTAGTGCTTGCAGCTTACCCCCTGCAGCGAGTTCACCCGGTTGGTCAGGGATGAACCGATAGATTAAACTATCCCCTCTGTCTTCGGTTTCATAGACGATTCCTGTTTTCGGATCAACAGCGACTGCCTCATGATTAAAACGTCCCATCGCTTTCAACGGGAT